>NZ_JBICRM010000099.1:0-1878 GCF_043197025.1 Nonomuraea marmarensis | reverse complement strand
GGACCCTGGTGGCTTATTCGTGATCACGAGGCAAGGGCGAGTTCCAGCCGGGCGAGGTGGCTGGTGCGGGTCCGATCGAGTGGGTGGTCGTTCCACCAGGCGTCCAGCCGGATCAGGTTTAACGCGACGGCGGAGAAGACGTGGTCGAGGTGGACCTTGGGCAGGCCGCGGTAGCGGGCCTGGCGGATGTCGGTGACCGCGACGGCTTGGCGGATGGTGCCCTCGACTCCGGCGCGAAGCTTGTATTTGTCCTGCCACGCGTTTGTGGACTGTTCGGCGCGGGCGTTGTCCAGGGCCTGTTGGATCTTCTGTGCGCGGATGGTGAGCTGACGTCCTCGCGTGGTGGCGGTGGTGCATGCCGCACGCACCGGGCAGGGCTGGCAGACCTCGCCGGAGAAGCGGATCACGATGGCGTCGGTGCCGCGCTGGGTGCACGGCGTCCACGAGGCATTGCGCTGCCCCTGCGGGCAAGTGACGTGCTGGTTGTCCCAGTCGATGGTGAACGCGGTGCGGTCGTAGCCGGCTTGGGCGCGCGCTTGCGCAGAGTGATCGAGCAGGGCCGGGGTGACCAGCGCGATCCCATACCTTTCCCGCGCGCCGACGAGTAGTTCGGCCGACGGGTAGCCCGAATCGAGGTAGTGCTCGGCGGGCAGGAGCCCACGGCGCGCAAGCGCCTGGTGGATCGGGTCGGTGGCCTGGGTGTCGGGCACCGTGGCATCCGTCGTGATCACACCTGTGATCAGGTTCGGTGGCACCCGTTCGCCGCCGCCGGCCGCGGCGGCCGCCGCCTCGGGGGTGTTGTCGCAGGTCTCGCTGACGTGCACCTTGAACCCATTCCAGAAAAGATCCTCGCCCTTGGCGGCCCATCGGGCATCGACATCGTAGGGAGAGGTCAACCGGTATCTGCCCGGCGGGATCCCCTCGCCACCAGATTCGAGGGACTCCCGCCGTTTGATCACCTCCCGCCCCTTGCCGTCAGTGACGCGCACGTAGTTCTGGATCAACATCACCCGCAACGCCTGAATCGCGGGCACCTGGCGCAGCCACGCCGGGGAGAACGGCGCATGGACAGCGCTGACGAGCGCGTAGCCGTCCGCACCGTAGGCACGGGCCAGCTCGGCCCGTTTCGTCTCCGAGGCCGGCAGCCGCCAGGAGTCAACCCGAGCCCGATACCGATCGGCCCAGCCAGGCACCTCCAGGACCCGCTCCACCCAGCCCGGCGCGGCAACCGACAGCGCCTCCAGCGCGGCGCGCACGCATTCCCCGGCCAACTCCAGCCGATTCAGGTCGCGGACCGCAGCGATCACGTGGGTGGAGTCGCTCCGCTGCCTACCCCCAGCCTTGACCAGGCCTTTGTCGGCAAGGGTGGCCAGCAGCAGATCCAGGGCCTTCTCCTCCAAGCCATGCTCGGCCACCCGAGTGCGGAACTCACTCAACACGGTGTGGTCGAACCCCGGATCGTCCAACTCCAGCGACAGCGCGTATTTCCAGTCCATCCCGTATTTGGCGCGATCTGCCGCAGCCCGGTCGGTCAGGTTCTCCACCTTCTGCAACACAGTGATCAGCGCCAGCATCCCCGGCGACAGGCCGGGCCGTCCCCGCGTCCCATACGCAGCGGCGAACTCGGCATCGGAGAACAACTCACCCAACTCATCACGCACCCGCATGGCCAGCGGATAGGCGCCCTTGGCCGAGGCAGCCCGCGCCATCCTCACGGTCATCTCCGGGATCTGCGGCCACGGACGCGGCTGCACCGACACCACGCGCTCCAGTTCTACGGCCGGGTGAGGGGAAACCGGCTGCAGAAGGCATCATCGCGACACATCAGCAGAAGATCACGGACCTCGACGTGTGTCCCTCGAATTGGCCACCAGGGTC
>NZ_JBICRM010000098.1:0-1920 GCF_043197025.1 Nonomuraea marmarensis | reverse complement strand
GGTCGGGTAGCCGGGAGGAACCTCCCCTCCCGGCTCCCACAGATCCGTGCGTAAACCTCTCGACTTACACGGCTCTTGTCATCCTGGTCCCCAGGCACCCGAGACCCATTTCCAGTGAGCAAACATGCGGGGATACCGTTCGGTGATCTCCCGCAGCTTGCTCCTGGCTCTTTTCGATCCCTGTAGCCGTTTGTATTTCTTGCGGATCCATCGCACCAAGTAGGTGTTGATGCGCGCCAGGAGCGGATTCAGTGCCGACCGGTAGAACTGGCCGTAATACCGCATCCAACCCGCCACGATCGGATTGATCGCTTTAGCGATTTCCACAAAAGTGAAGTTGACTCGGCGATGAAGCCGCCAACCGCGAACTTCATTGCTGATCTTCTTCAAGGCATCCTTGCTGATCGCGGGCTGGAACGACAGAAAATACCCGCCGTTCGTGTCCCGCGCCTTGCGTGGCTGAAAAGTAAACCCCAAGAATGTGAACGACATATGCTCGTAATTCGATCGCCGCTTACCATCCTTGCAGTAGACTATTCTGGTCTTATCGGGATGCAACCGCAGCCCGACTTCCTCCATCCTGCTTGCGATTGCCGCCAACACCTCATGGGCCTGATTCTCGCTGAAGCAGTGCACCACGGCGTCATCCGCGTAACGTTCGAACTGGGCGGTCGGGTACTCCCGAGCCAGCCACGCGTCGAACGCATAATGCAGGAACAGATTCGCCAACACGGGCGAAACCGCTGACCCTTGTGGAGTTCCACGATCCCGCTGTTGCAAGGTCCCGTCGGGTAGCTGCAGTGGCGCTTCAAGCCACCGTTTTACATACAACAGCACCCAAGGGGCGTTGGTATGAGCCTTCACAGCTTTGATAACGAGGTCCCACCGGACACTGTCGAAGAACTTGGCGACATCGAGATCAATCACCCAGTTTCTCTTCCAGCAACGTCTCCGGCAGCGTTCTACCGCGTCCAGGGCAGACTTCCCGGGCCGGTAGCCGTAGGAATCCTCGTGGAAGACTGGTTCCACGCGAGCTTCCAGGTGGCGGGCCACCACGGTCTGGGCCACCCTGTCACCGACACATGGAATGCCGAGCATTCTCGTGCCGCCGCCATGCTGCTTCGGTATTTCCACCGCTCGCACCGGAGGCGGAAAGTACGTCCCTGATGACATCCGATTCCAAATCTTATAAAGATTGTTCTTCAGATCGGCCTCGAAGTCTTCGATGGACTGACCGTCCACTCCCGGTGCACCCTTATTTCTCTTCACCTGTTGAAACGCTTCCCAGACCTCCCACTTCGATATATCAAACGGCTTGCCTTGCGACTTCAGCTTGTCCATCGGACTCCTCCCGGACGCACCGGCCCGGTTGATCGAACAAACACAGCCACGGACGACCCTGCCCCTTGGCTCCCCTCCCATTACAGGAGTTTCATAGCTACTACGAACAGGTCCGCCAGCACACCCCGCAACGGTACTCAATCCCTCACGGTTTCAGCCGCTTGGGATGCTCCCTCTCGGCACCTCAATCACGGCGCCTATATCGGGAGATGCCTTCCCACGTTCCACGTGAAAGCAGCAGATCAGACTCGCGTTGCCTCTATGCCGGACACCGCCTGGCCAATCAGCGGGCACTCACCAGACTTATCCCGGAATTAAGAAGACACCCCGGTTTTGATGTCGTCTCATAGCTTTCGACACTTCAACAGCAATCGCCTTCCTGATCCCCACCTGACGCATCACGTGCGCCTTTTCCCACATCGCTCACTACGACAGTCTTCGGCTAACGCAGCATGTGGGCGGTTTAGAGCCTCCCCCCGCAGGGCGGCTCTGAAGGGCCATCACCTTCATCTTCCACGCAGCACCGCTTCAAGAAGCTCTACCTACATCACAAGCCCCTCTCCACGTTCGTGGCACACC
>NZ_JBICRM010000097.1:0-2040 GCF_043197025.1 Nonomuraea marmarensis | reverse complement strand
GGGTGTTAGACGTCATTCGTTCTGACCATGGATCGAGTCTTCAGCGTCACTGTGGCTGAGGACGTTCATCGATCATGAGGTTCTTGTTGCTGTCCTTGGTGCGCGACGACACCGTGAGTATGTCCACGAAAAGGCGACGGCCCTCCCCGGACGCCTGGGTGAGGTAACGGGGAGGGCCGTGACTGACGGTGCACGGAGGCACCGATGCTCACGGTAGGCAAGAACGAGGGCGACGTCGAGCAGAGATTGCAGGCTGGGTGCCTGCGCTGCCCGGGCTGTGACGGATGTCTGGCCGGGTGGGGGCGGGCCGGGCCGCGGACGGTATGGGGTATCGGCTGGTTCCGGCGTGTTCGGCCGCGTCGGGCGATCTGTCGCGGGTGTGGCCGGACGCATGTGTTGCTGCCGGTCAACGTGTTATGGCACCGACGTGATGAGGTGTCGGTGATCGGGGAGGCGTTGACGCGGTCGGCGCTGGGTGAGGGGTTCCGGTCGATCGCCCGGGTGCTGGGGCGGCCCGAGGCCACGGTGCGGGCGTGGATTCGGCGGATGCGATCGGTTGCTGAACCGGTGCGGGTGGCGTTCACGCTGGTACGGGCCGCCTTGGTGAGCGAGGCGCCGGCGTTGGCCGGGGCGGCCTCGCCGCTGGCCGATGCGGTGCATGCGGTGCTGGCGGCGGCGGCGGCGGCTGGGCAGGCCTTCGCCGAGTTGGCGGACATCGCTGCGGGGGCGCCCTGGGAGGTGGCCTGCGCGGTCACCGGCGGGATGCTGTTGGCTCCGCCGATCATCGGCTTTTCGATCAACATGAATCGCACTCTGGTCGCTTTCGGTTGCTGACCGTCAGCCTCGTGGGGTTGTTCCGGCCCCGACCTCGAGGAGGACGAATGGTGACAAAAGCGGAAGAGGGACACCGGCGGCGGGCTGAGGAAGCCCGCGCCATCGGGTTGTGGCGGTATGAGATCGTCCAGGACCTCATCGACCCGGCCCTGACCGCCAAGCAGCGCGGTGCGATGGCCCGCTCGGTCGCCGAGCGGGTCCACATCGGCCTGTCCGGCGAGCCGGTCAGGGTGTCGCGCAAGACGATCGACCGGTGGCTACGCTGGTATCGGATCGGCGGGTTCGACGCACTCGTGCCCAGCCCGAAGCAGGCCCCGCCGCGCACCGCGCCGGAGGTGCTGGCGCTGGCTGAGGCGCTCAAGCGGGAGAACCCGGCCCGCACCGCCGCCCAGGTGCGGCGGATTCTGCGCATGAGCGTCGGCTCATCGCCGTCCGATCGCACCCTGCAGCGGCTGTTTGCCCGGCTGGAGCTGATCACGCCGGCCGCGCCGGCGCCGGCGCAGGTCTTCGGCCGGTTCGAGGCCTCCCGCCCGAACGAGCTGTGGCTCGGCGACGCCGTTCACGGGCCGGTCATCGGCGGGCGGCGGGCGATCTGCTTCGCCTTCATCGACGACCACAGCCGCGCGATCATGGGCGGGCGCTGGGGATATCGGGAAGATGTGGTGCGGATGGCCGCCGCGCTGCGCCCGGCCCTGACCGCCCGCGGCATCCCCCGCGCGATCTACGTCGACAACGGCGCCGCCTACGTCGATGCCTGGCTGCTGCGGGCATGCGCCTGCCTGGGCATCAAGCTGATCCACTCCACCCCGCACCGGCCGCAGGGCAAGGGCAAGATCGAGAGGTTTTGGCGCTCGGTGCGCGCCCAGTTCCTGGTCGAGATCGACGACACCTCCGGCACGGGCGGCACCTCCGGCACGGCCGTGGCTGATCTGGCCGAGCTGAACAAGCTGTTCACCGCGTGGGTGGAGACCTGCTACCACCAGCAGATCCACTCCGAGACCGGCGCCAAGCCACTGGCGCGCTGGCAGCAGGGCATGACCGGGCCTTTGGTGGTCCCGTCCCCGGCCCAGCTGGCCGAGGCGTTCTTGTGGACCGAACGCCGCAAAGTGTCCAAGGTCGGCACCGTCACCCTGCACCACAACGCCTACGAAGTGGGCCACGAGCTGGCCGGCCGCTACGTCGAGCTGGCCTTCGACCCCTTATGGC
>NZ_JBICRM010000096.1:0-2290 GCF_043197025.1 Nonomuraea marmarensis | reverse complement strand
CGTCTTGACCCGTCAGGTCGATCTCTCCTGCTCATAGGCCAGGAGGACACACAGGAAAAACGGCACCAAACCATCAGCATTCGGGCCGGTGTGGCTGCAAAGCCTTGACGGGCCGTTTCATATCAGAGTTGTGCTTGTAAGGACCCGGCCAGTGGCAAGCGGCTTGGGAAGACCTGCCCGAAGCTGCGCCGCCCCCACGGAGACGGCGGACAACGGTGGAGCACCACCCACGGCACGTGGGGCTACCAGCTGGAGTTGCCCGCCCACGCGGACGGCAAGCGGCGCACCCCGCTGCGCCGCAGCGGTTTCACCACGCTGGAGGATGCCGAGGCCGAGCTGGACCACGCCCGCGGCCTGCTCGCCCTCGACACCGATCCCGCCGTGCGGCGGCAGATCACCAAGCTGATGCTGTCGGTGCTCAAAGACACCAAGAGCCTGCCCGACCTCGAAGAGGTGCGGCGCAAGGTCCAAACCCGGCAGGATCTGAACCGGCACGTCACGGTGGCCGAGTGGCTGG
This sequence comes from Nonomuraea marmarensis, assembly GCF_043197025.1. Classification (NCBI taxonomy): domain Bacteria; kingdom Bacillati; phylum Actinomycetota; class Actinomycetes; order Streptosporangiales; family Streptosporangiaceae; genus Nonomuraea; species Nonomuraea marmarensis. The sequence goes on along the minus strand of NZ_JBICRM010000096.1, from coordinate 1,773 downwards.
GGGAGTTCCTCAAGCGCAAGCGGTCGATTGAGGCGACGACGAAACGCTCTTATGAGTCTCACGTCCGGCTCTACCTGAAGCCGTACCTGGGCGATATCCGGTTGGACCGGCTGCGGGTCTCCGACATCGCGGGCATGTTCGATGCGATCGAGGAGTTCAACGACATCATCGCCACCGAACGCGCCAGCGGCGATCCCGCCCGCGTGGCAGCAGTCAGGTATCGGCGTCCGGTCGGGCCGACCACGATGCATCGCATCCGCGCGACCTTGCGGCACGCGTTGAACATCGCGATCTGCCAGGACCGGCTGCTGGACTTCAACCCGGCCGCCGTCGTCGAACTCGACTCCGTGACCCGGCCCAAGCCGGTCATTTGGACCGACGAGCGGGTCACCCGGTGGCGCGCCGACCATCAGGCGCATCTGGAGCGGCTCAAGCGGACCCGCGAGGGGAAGCGGGTCGACCCGATCGCCGCCTACATCGGTGCTCCGCGTCCGTCGCCGGTGATGGTGTGGACCCGCGAGCAGACCAACGCCTTCCTGGCCTACGCCCGCCGGGACCGGCTGTTCGCCCTCTACAGGTTGATCGCGGTACGCGGGCTGCGGCGCGGTGAGGGGGTCGGGGTGCGCTGGCCGGACGTCATCTTCGAGAAGGCCCGGATCGGGGTGCATTGGCAGATCACCCAGCTCGGCTGGACCCCGATCCAGGGCAGCCCGAAGACCGATGCCAGCGACCGCGAGATCGCCGTCGACGCCGAAACCATGGCGATCTTGAAAGAGCATAAGAAGCGCCAGGCCCGGGAGCGGCTGGTCATGGGCGCAGACTGGGCCGACAGCGGCTTCGTGTTCACCAACGAGAGTGGCCGGCCGCTGCATCCACAGCACGCGACCGACCGCTTCTACTGGCTGTGCTACCAAGCAGGCCTGCCGCCGATCCGGCTGCATGACCTGCGCCACGGGGCGGCGACCGCGATGCTCGCCGCCGGGGTCGATATCAAGATCGTGCAGGAGACCCTCGGCCACAAGTCCTCGGCGTTCACCCGTGACACCTACACCAGCGTCTATCCCGAAGCGGCTGCTGCGGCGGCCGAGGCGACCGCTACTTTCCTCGCGGGGCCCGTCGTTCCGGCGCCCGGACCGGTGCCGTCCAGGCGGAGCACCGCTCGGCCCGGAACAAGCGGTAAGCCGGAAGGGGAGGGGGAGGCTAGCGGGACGGTGATCCCGATGCCGCCCCACTAACCGTCACGAGGCCAGGGAGAGAGTTGGCAGAAGGCCGGTCAGCCGCGCGACTGACCGGCCTCCGCAGAGGGCCGTGCGGGTAAGGGAGGGGGAGAGGAGCCCCAGATGACGGGTGCATCTGAGTCTTACCCGCAAGGCCTGAGCCCGGCAGCAGCACACCAGGGGAAGGGGGCGGCTGCCGGACGTCTATGGGTGGGCGGTCCCTCGCATCGCGGCCCTTGGCTTCCGCGATTGTCCCAAGGCGAGGGACCGCCCCTGGCAACGATCAGGCGAACGGGGAGAACGCCGTGATCATCGCCGCGTGGGTGACCGACCGGGGTTCTTGAACAACCGGTCTGCCACCAGGTCTCGAGAGCGCGTTGAGCCTGGCTGACCGCGGAGCAATGCTTGAGATCTGTGGATCGACCGGGGAGGGTGTACCTTCCCGGTGATCGTTTGAGGTCTCACACGCATGCCGACGTTGGCCCGTCGGCTGGGAAGGCACACCCATGCTTACCGTAGTCCCTGATCCCGCCGACGACCGTCGCCTCACGGGTGA
>NZ_JBICRM010000095.1:0-2359 GCF_043197025.1 Nonomuraea marmarensis | reverse complement strand
ATGATCCACATCGCCATGATCGACCTCATGACCCGCCGCCTCACAGGCGAAACACCCCCACCTGGCGCGGCACCTGAACCTGGGATCAAACAGAGACCTAAACGCCCACTAGGGCGATTTCTGGATGAGCACCGGGGTGTCCGTTCCGGCCTTGGTGACCAGGAGGTAGCGCTGCTGGTTGCGTGCAGTGCCGCTGGAGGTGAGGGCCTCCCTGAGCGGGCCGATCGCCTGGGCGATCTGCGCCCCCGAAATGTTCGCCTTGAAGGTCACCAGTTCCTGCCGCTTCACGAACGGCGCGGTGCGCAAGGAGACGAGCCACAGCGTGTACGCGCTGCCGGGCGTGAGCCCCGAGGCGGCGATCTCCAAGGTGTCGAGAGGACCCATGGCGTTGACCGAGACGGTGGCGTGCCCGCGTCCGCCGGTGCCGGGCGGGGCCGTCATCTCCAGGTGTCCGGCGGTGGCCGCCTGGCCTCGGGGACTCAGGTTCGCCGTGCCGGCACCGGAGGTTACCGCCCGCGGCACATAAACCAGGGCCATCGGCTGCTGCCCGATCGGGATGGTGGCGATGAGCCGGTTGGTCATCGCGTCGATCGCCGCGACCGCGTCCTGGTTCTCCAGGCCGACGTATACCCGCGTGCCGTCGCCCGATCCCCACACTCCGTGCGGCAGGTCGCCGACCGGGATCGTGGCGACGTGCGTGGGATGCGCGCCGTCGCGCCGGTAGACCTTCACCGCGTTCTCCGCGCCGACGGTCACGTAGGCGAACCGGCCGTTCGGGTTGTCCACGGCGGTCACGTGGTTGGTGATGGGCCCGGTGTCGAGGGTCGCCAGGATGCGGAACGGGGGCTCGCCGCTCATCACCTGCGTCTTGCCGGAGTCCTTGAGGGTGAACCACACCTCCTTACCGTCGCGGCTGACCGTCAGGTTGGGGCAGAACGGGCTGGCCTGAGGGACCCTGGCGATCACCCGGTAGGTGCGGGTGTCCACCACGTCGACCTCGGGCGTGAAGCTCGACGGCACGTACGCGTAGCGGCCGGTCGGGTGGAAGAGCACCATGCCTGGGCCGTTGGCGGTGGTCACCCGGCGCTTCTCCCGCATCGCCACCGGGTCGATCACCGAGACGTAGTTCTGGCCGCGCACGGTCGCCCACACCTCCTTGCCGTCGGGGGTGAAGAACGCCTCGTGCGGTGAGCGGCCGATGTAGACGACTCCCTTGACCTTGTTGGTGCCCGTGTCGATCAGGCTGACCGAGTTGGACGCGATGGACACCACCGCGAGGGTCCGGTGGTCAGGCGAGAAGCCCATCCCGTGCACCAGGAGCTGTCCCTTGTACAGAGGGTTCAGCGCTTCGGGCACGGTGTCACCGAGCCGGATTACGCCGAGCAGCCGGTTGGCGGCGGGGTCGATCACGGAGACGGTGTTCGAGGTCTGGTCGGCGGTGTAGACGCGGTCTCGGCCGGACAACGGGATGGGGGAGCGTGTAGGTCCGACGGCGCTCGGCGAGGCAGGTGACGGGCTTGGCGAAGACGGAGGCGAAGGTTGCGGCGTGACCGCCGCTCGATGGCGCATCACGTCAATCTCCTGGCGCTGGGTCACGATGATCTCCTGGGCCAGCCGCAGCAGCACGGGGTCCTTTCCGTACGCCAGTTCGGCCGTCGCCATGTCCACGGCACCTTGGTGATGAGGGATCATCATGGCCGCGAAGTCGCGGTCGGCGTCACCGGCCGGCCTCACGATCGCCATGTCCCGGTGCATCCGCTCCATGCTCTGCTCCATCGCCCGAGCGAAGGGCGAGTCACCGGCAACCGGTGATCGGTGCGTGTGCTCCCCGCCGCAGGCGACGACCCCGAGGGCGCAGCATACGGCCACCCCCGCCACGCGCCGCATCCTGGTTCCCATCAGCCGGTCTCCCTCTCTGTACGGATATCGATCGCGTCGGATGGCCTGGCGGACGGCCTCGGGAGTGAGCGCCGATGGAAGACGTCGTCGGGCCGGGTCGAGCTGCCGTTCTCCAGCCCCGATTCCAGCTCTGGCAACGGTGACATACGTGCTCCGGCGGTCGGCCTGCCCGATGGCGTTTGTTCTTCTCTGCCCAGCGTCGTTCTCTGGCTCACGCTGCCCGTCGCCACGCGGGGCATACCGGCCCGCCTCGTTCGTCGCCGTACTTTGGCCGGGAATCTACCGCCGACTTCGTGGCAGAACCGACCGCAACCAGGCCGAGCCTCGGCCACGCCCGACCAGGCCGAGCCGCACGCCCCGCAGGTGTTCAACATCGGGCGCTATCGCCGGGCTGCGCTGCTGCGCGCTTCGGGTCGCCTCGCATTCCTATGCCATTTGGCGTCCTCACCTGCGCGGGCAG
>NZ_JBICRM010000094.1:0-2500 GCF_043197025.1 Nonomuraea marmarensis | reverse complement strand
TGTCCGTGGCCATGTAAAAGTCCCCACAGGTGGCCAGTTCGAGGTCACCACTGGTGGCCGGTTTAGGTCCCCACTTCTGCTTCGCGTTGTCCGCGTGTCGTGAGGAGGGGTGTGCCCTGAGCGGTGATCGTGACGGTGTCAGCCAGTCACGAGATCACCGCTCAGGGGGTCTGCCCGGCCATGAAGTCTTCGGGGGAAGTCATGGACATCATCGCCGCCTACCGCGAGGTAGGCACCTATCGCGGGGCCGCCGAGATGTGCGGCACCACGCACAAGACCGTCAGACGCATCATCGAGCGGGCGCTGGCCGGGGACAAGCCGCCGGGCCGCAGACGGCGCGAGCACAACTTCGATACGGTCGCCGATCTGGTGGCCGAGAAGGTCAAGAGCACGGCCGGGAGGATCTCGGCCAAACGGCTGCTGCCGCTGGCCCAAGCCGCCGGATACGCCGGCTCGGCGCGCAACTTCCGGCGTCTGGTCGCCGAGGCGAAGAAGACCTGGCGGCGCGGTCACCATCGCGGCCGGCGGCCGGCGGTCTGGACGCCGGGCGAGATGCTGGTCATCGACTGGGGCGATGCGGGCGGCGGGCTGCACGTGTTCTGCGCGGTGCTGGCCTGGTCGCGGGTGCGGTTCGTCCGTTTCGCCGACAACGAGCGGGCCACCACCACGCTGGCCTTCCTGGCCGAATGCTTCGAAACGCTCGGCGGGGTACCCAAGGTGGTGCTGGCCGATCGGATGGGCTGCCTGAAGGGCGGCGTGGTCGCCAACAAGGTCATCCCCACCGGCGACTACGTGCGTTTCGCCACCCACTACGGCTTCCGGCCGGACTGGTGTGAGGCCGCAGACCCGGAATCGAAGGGCATCGTGGAGAACCTGGTCGGCTATGCCAAACGTGATCTGGTCGTGCCGCAGGCCCCGTTCGACGACCTGATCGTCGCCAACGTGGCCGCCCGCCAGTGGTGCGCCGAGGTCAACACCGTGCCGCATTCGGAGATCTGCGCCATCCCGGCCGAACGGCTGGCCGGCGAGCGTGACCTGCTGACCGCGCTGCCGTCACTGCGGCCGGCGATCGGCAAGGCCCCGGTCACCCGCAAGGTCGACCGGCTGTCCTGCGTGCGGTTCGGCTCGGCCCGCTACTCGGTGCCCACCCGGCTGATCGGCACCCGGGTCGCGGTGAGCGAGGAAGGCGGCAGGCTGCTCATCTGCGACCTGGCCACCGGCGAGATCGTCGCCGACCACCTGGCGGTCGCGCCCGGCGAGGCGTCGGTGACCGATGAGCACTACGGCGGCCCCCGGCCCGCGCCCCGCCGCGCGGCCCGGCCCCGGACCGCGGCGGAGAAGGCGTTCCTGGCGCTCGGCCCGGCGGCGGAGTCGTTCCTGACCGGCTCGGCCGCCTCGGGCAACACCCGGCTTGCTGGTGACCTGGTCGAGCTGGCTGCGCTGCGGGCCGCGCACGGTGAGCAGGCGCTGATCGCGGCGCTGGAGCGGGCGGTGAGTTTCCGCCGCTGGCGGGCCGAGGACGTGCGCTCGATCCTGGCCGCCGGCGCCGGAACCCCGCAACCGGCGCCCGCCGGTGATGCGCTGGTCGTGGAGTTGCCGCCGGTCCCGACCCGGTCGTTGACCGAGTACACGCTGGACAAGATCGGACAGGTGTCATGACCGCGCCCGCGCCCGCACCGCTGGCCGCCGACCTGGATGGCGGGCTGCGCCGGCTGAAGCTGTCCACCATCCGCAGGCTGGCGCCCGAGTTGCTGGTCACCGCCCGAACGCAGCGCTGGAATCCTGAGGAGTTCCTGCGCACGCTCATCGACGCCGAATTGGCGGCACGCGATGCCTCCAACGCCCGCGCCCGGATGAAGTCCGCCGCCTTCCCCGTGCTCAAGACCATCGAGGAGTTCGATGTCGGCGCCTCCTCGATCCCGAAGGCGACGTTCGACTACCTCGCCTCGCTGGAGTGGGTGCGGGCGGCGGAGAACTATTGCGCGGTCGGCCCGGCCGGCACCGGTAAGTCCCACAGCCTCATCGCGCTGGGCGTCGCCGCCATCCAGGCCGGCCACAAGGTCCGCTACTTCACCGCCGCCGAGCTGGTCGAAACCCTCTATCGGGGGCTGGCCGACAACTCCGTCGGCCGGGTGATCGAGAACCTGCTGCGCGCCGACCTGGTCATCATCGACGAAGTAGGGTTCGCTCCGCTCGATGACACCGGTGCCCAGCTGCTGTTCCGGTTCGTTGCCGCCGCTTATGAGCGGCGCGCGCTCGGCATCGGCTCGCACTGGCCCTTCGACCAGTGGGGACGCTTCCTGCCCGAACACACCACCGCCGTCAGCCTGCTGGACCGGCTTCTGCACCACAGCATCGTCGTGGTGACCGAGGGCGAGTCCTTCCGGATGAAACAGGCACGAACCAGGACACCAGCACGCCTGATCAAGAAGTAGTCAACTACGAAGAGGCGGGGACTTCTACATGGCCACCAGCGGCGACACGCACTTGGCCGTTGACA
>NZ_JBICRM010000093.1:0-3493 GCF_043197025.1 Nonomuraea marmarensis | reverse complement strand
AAGGGGTCTTATGCCGACCCGAGCGTTATCCCGACAATCGTGCGTCTGGCGGGTTCAGGATGACTGGAGGTCGGCATATTCCGCCCTGATCATTCGCGAGTCGGTGAGCTGAGGCTGTCGAGGAAGTCGAGGACGGTGTCGCTGGGTTGGTAGCGGCCCAGTTGCTGCCCGGGGGCTGCGGTGCGGTCGAGGGCTCGTTCTTTGAGCTTCAGGTCGGCGTGAAGGTACTTCATCGTGGAAGAGACGTCCTGGTGCCCGAGCCAGAGCGCGATGATGCTGACGTCGTGGCCGGCCAGGCGCATGTTCATGGCCCTGGTGTGCCGGAACAGATGTGGGAACAGGCGTTTGCCGGCCAAGGACGGCTGCTCTTGCGACGCGATCTTCTGATATTTGTCCAGCCGGGCTTGGAAGCCGTCCCGGGTGAGTTGCCGCTGGCCTGTCCGTCCGCGGGCCGGGAACAGCGGGTCGCCGGATCGGCCGTCGGTGCTGTCGAGCCATTCGCCGACCACGGCCGCGGTTGCGGGGTCCAGCGGAGTCGACCGGTCGCGGCGGCCCTTGCCCGTGCAGCGGACGTGCGACCCGGCTGCCTGGATCCGCGCGTCGGTGCGGGTCAGGCTCAGCAGCTCGGAGACGCGCAGCCCGGTGGCCAGCAGCACGGCCATCATGGCGTGATCACGGCGACCGACCCAGCTGCTGCGGTCGGGAGCCGCCAGGACCGCGGCGGCCTCCTCCGCGGTGAGCCACGGGACCTCTTGGTCGTCGGTCCGAGCGGACTCGATGGCCAGCACCCGCTGGATCACCTCCGCGTCGTCGAGGGCGCGCAGCGCGGCGTAACGGAACAGCGAGTGGATCGCGGCCAGGCGATTGTTGCGGGTGCGGGCGCTGTTGCCGCGCTCGGTCTCCAGATGGCGTAGGAACCCGGTGACCAGCTCGTGGTCGAGTTGACCGAGCCGCATTCTCTCCGGCGGTGTGCCGGTGGCCTGGTGGGCATAGTGCAGCAACAACCGCCACGCGTCTCGATAGCTGGAGATCGTGTGAGGGCTCGCGTCTTTCTGCTGGATCAGCTTGACGCGGAAGAACCCTTGCAGAATCGGGGCCAGATCGCTCACGGTTCCTCCTGCGTCTGTCCGGAGGCGCCCTCGCCGTCGACGGAGCGGGCGGTGGCCCTGAGCAGGTGGTCGCTGGCGGCCTGCAGCAGTTCCGGGACGGCCTGGAGGTACCAGAACGTGTGCCGCGGTTTGGTATGTCCCAGCTGGGCCGACAACAGTGGAAGGCTGGCTTGGGTATCGGCATCGTCGTTCAGCCAGCCGATCAAGGTGGTGACGGCGAAGGTGTGACGCAGAGCGCGTAGCGTCGGCCGCGGTGTCAGCGTGCCGAGCCCGGCCGTATTGACCAGGTGCGCGAAATGCGTGCGGGTCAGATCGGCATTCAACCTGCGCCCGCGGGTGTTGATCAGCAGGCTCTGTCCGGCTCGGTGGGGCACCAACTGGTCGCGCAGCCGCTGATAGCCGGCGAGCGCTTCCAGCGTGGTGGGGTGCAGCGGTATCCGCCGGTCCTTGTGGTTCTTGCCGTGCAGGGTCATCGCCCCCTCGGCCGGGTCGATGTCATCGTCGTCGGCGCGGACCGCTTCACAGGTCCTCATCCCGGTGGCGGCGACCAGACCGATCAGCGTTTGGAAGGTGGCCGCGTGAAGCGCAGGCCGCAGCCGTCCGGCCGCATCCATCAGTATCTCGAGCTGCTCGCCTGTCATGATGCACGGGGTCGGCCGGTCGTGTCGGTAGGGCACCAGATCGGACGGCGGAACCTGGTGCGAGGGGTCCAGAACGTGCAAATAGCCGGCGAATCCGCGGGCCGCGTTCAGCCGCAGCCACCGATAGGTCGGAGCCACCGGCTGCGCCAGCAGCACCCAGTCCAGCACCGCCTGCGTCGTCACCAGGTCGATACCGGCGTCGTCGCAGTACTCGGCGAACCGGCGGATCAGGAATGCCGGTTTGTCCAGCTCGAAGCCGAGGCGGCGGCGCAATGCCAGATAGTCCTCGGCCAAGGCGCGCAGCCCGGCGGCGGGTGCGGGACTTGTCATCGGAGCGCCTCCTGCGCTGGGCGCCCGCGGGTGCCGGAGCCCGGCCAGGGACGGACCAGCGGCCGCAGCGCGGACACGTCCACCCGGGTATAGGCAGTAGTGGTGTCGATGTCGCGATGGCGTAGCACGTCTCGGATCTCCACCAGCGACGCGCCACGTTTCAACAGGTCGTGTCCGAGCGCGTGCCGGAACGCCCGAGGCCCGACCCTGGTAACGCCAGCCCTGGCGCAGGCCCGCTCGACAAGGGCGCCGATCGAGTTCTTGCGCATGGGCTGCACCGGTGCGCGTGCGGACAGGAACACCGCTGCGACTCCGGGCGGCGCGGCGCGTCGGATCCGTAGGTACTCCACGATCGCCTCGCCAACGTCGTGGAGCAGCGGCAGGACATCAACGCGGCCGGCCTTGCCGTGCACCACGAACTCACCTGCCCGCCAGCGCAGATCGGGCAGCTCCAGGCGGGCCACCTCGACAGGCCGCAGACCGTATCGGTGCAAGAGGAGCAACACTGCGTGATCACGGCAACCGCCCTCGGTGGTGCGATTGCAACTGCCCAGGATCGCCGCCGCCGTCCCCGGATCCACCTGCTCGGGCAACCGAGACGGCCCGCGGGCGGCCGCCGGGACGGCATCGGCCAGCGAGGGCGTCGTTCGCCCGGTCCGCTCCAGGAACCGCAGGAACGCCCGATCACCCGTCAAGACAGCGCCGACCGAAGGCAGCCGATGATCGACGATCTGGCGTGACACAACGTCCAGCACCTGCGCGCCGTCCAAACTCGGCAACCGGGCGTCGAACCCCGGCCCGTCCGACGGCTCGCTCAAAGCCGTCAAGAACTCGGCCGCATACCTCAGGTACTGGATGATCGTCACCTCTCTGGCCCGCCGCTCGACACGCAGGTATCGCTCGTATTCCTGCAGCAGGACACCCGCTCGGCATACGAGACCGTCGGCCCGATGCGGCGGCAGCACTTCGAGGTTGCGCAGATAGCCCAGGAGAGGTTCCATCGAGGTCGCCTTCACCAGGTAGCTTCCTCGGGCGCGAAGCACTCCGCAGAAGCGGTCGACCACTGGCTGGGTCAGGTCCTCGGCAACCAGCCCTTGCTCGGCCAGCCAGGCGCTCAGGTCAGCCATCAGATGCAAGTGGTGCTTGACCGACGACCACGAATACCCGCGGCCGGTCAGATCCGCAGCAAAACCCGCAGCCCAAACGGCCAGCGATCCGCCGACTCGGGCCTCAGGAGGATCGTGACGGTGCATGCAGCCACCCGCCGAACCGGAGACCAACTCACCGTCATCGGACCACTACCAGGCGCGAGAAGCTATAGCGTTATCGCGACTATTGCCGAGCTTGCTCCACTCTGTCCATGCCGGCAGGTAGTCCACTCGAGATAACGCCCGGGTCGGCATAAGACCCCTT
>NZ_JBICRM010000092.1:0-3672 GCF_043197025.1 Nonomuraea marmarensis | reverse complement strand
CACCGCTCAGGGCACACCCCTCCTCACGACACGCGGACAACGCGAAGCAGAAGTGGGGACCTAAACCGGCCACCAGTGGTGACCTCGAACTGGCCACCTGTGGGGACTTTTACATGGCCACGGACAGACGGCGTACGAGGTGATCAGCCGCGAAGGCGTGCCGGATATTATGCGAAGAGGCTCGTCAATCAAATAATGTGTCGTTGTCTACCTTCGCTTCAGTCTGAATCTCTTTTCTCGAGTACCCGATCACACCGGCCAATTTGGCCGAGCTTAAGTCTACGCCTGTCAGCCATGCGCCGCTCAGGTTGGCGCCACGGAGATCCGCTCCAAAGAAGAACACGTTGTTTAGGCGCGCCCATTGCAGGTTGGCGCCACGCAGGTCAGCTAATGAGAAACTTACCCCCTTTCCGCCGCCGTCGCCAAACCAAGCATCTTCGAGATCATCAACTCTAGCGTCTATATTGGAGAGATCGGCGCCGCGAAGGTCTGCGCCCTCCAGATTTGAATCTGTGATTAATGCCTTTACCAGGCGAGAACCCCGAAGATCTGCGCCTCGCAGGTCAACTCTGCTCAGCAGGGCATGGCTGAGATCCGCCCGAGGGAAACGCACGTTGGCTAAGTCCACAAGTTCGTACCCAAGCCCGGTCCTACGTCTCAAGGTCTGAGCAGACTCCCAGGCTGCGACTACGTCCGGCGACAGCGGTACAAGGGGAATTTTCAGTAACTCATTTAACGTCTTGGCGACGCACTGTCGCGGAAGTGTCTTTTGGTCAGGCCGAGATGTGCAGAAATCCCGATTGCGAACGTATGTGGTAAGCAGGTTTACGATTGTTTCTCGATCCCTCGGGGAGTCGAGCCCAATACGTTCAAGGGCATAGATAGCGCCTAGCCGAACATCGGGAGCGAGTGAAGCTAACTGTTCAACAGCCTTCGTGTATCGATCAGTAATCTGCCCTTCCTGGGTTGTTTCCAGCGTGCGAGCAGTGTAAATGAGGCCGCCGGCGGTAAATGTGAGTCCAAGCATGATACCCCAGGCGCTGATTAGCTGCAGACGGGTGGCCCTTGTGGCCGTAATTATGTCAGCACGCTCCTTCGGTGTTAGTGAATTGATCTCGGATTCAGTAAGTCGGCGCAGGCGACCTGGCGAAGTCTTTGGAACATGGGAGAGGAGGAAGTGTCTGGAGCCAATCGGGATAGCAAGCACTCCAAGTATAGTTAGGAAAACTAGAGGGGCGTTACCAGGGGAGATTGGAGGCAGGAGATATTCGGGCAGGATTTTGTATATTGGCTCCCACCACTCCGGCACAGGCACTGCGGCGAGTAGGTGTATCGTCGCGGTCCCGACTGTTGCGATGATGCAGAGAAGCGTCATCCAAACCAATGTGCGAAGGTAACGGGTACGTCTTTGCATGCTCCATTTGAGCTTCGCTCCGCATCCCTGCGCAACCGGATCCAGCAAGAGCGTCCTGCGTCCGGGCCACTTGCCGTGCTCAGTCTGGGCACTTGGCAGGTCGGGACACGTGAGCGCGGGGCGCAGCAGTGAGGGGCTCCGAATTTTCCGGACTCGACCCAAATGAAACTATATCATGCGGCAACCCAATTATCGAACCATTCCTCCAGCACTTCCGAGGGCGGGCGATATCCCAGCCCAGAGTGAAGCCTCCGCCGGTTATAGAATCCCTCGATAAATCTGATCACTTCGCGCCGCGCCTCGGCACGCGTGGCGAACGCCCGGTGATGCACCATCTCCGTCTTCAGCTTACCGAAAAACGATTCCGCCATCGCATTATCAAAACAACTCCCAGTACGCCCGACGGATTGACTGATGTGGTACTTGCCGAGTGTCTCACCGAACTCGATCGACGTGTATTGACTCCCTCGGTCGGAATGAAAGATAGCCCCGTCGGGCATCTCAATGCGGGCCGCGGCCATATCGATGGCCGCACACACCAGGCTCGCCGGATATCGTGCGTCCAGCGCCCAGCCGATCACGCTCTTGCTGAAGCAGTCGATAACCGTCGCCAGGAAAAGCGCACCCTCACCCGTATCGATCTGCGTGATATCACCGATCATCTTCTGGCCGGGCACCTCCGCGCTGAAGTCGCGTCGCACCAGGTCAGGGACCGGGGCCGCGTTCTTGTCCGCGATCGTCAGGCCACGGCGCCGCTTGACCTGCACCGGGACCAGGCCCATCTGGCGCATGAGCTTGCGAACGAGTTCGTCGTCCACCTCGACGCCGGCGCGCCTGAGCTCCGCGTGGACACGGCGGTACCCGTAGGTTCGGCCAGATTCGGCGAACACGAAGTCGACCAAGGGCTTGAGGTCCTCGCGCCGTTGCTCGGTCGCCGACATCGGGCGCTTCTCCCAGTCGTAGTATCCAGATTTCGATACGCCAAGCAGGCGGCACATCATGATGATCTCGAAGTTGGCCTTCTCAGCGAGAATGAGTTCGTACTTCTCGCTTACGGGAGTTCTTTCGCAAAGAAGGCCGCTGCTTTTTTCAGGAACGCGTTCTCCTGCTCAAGTTCCTGAACGCGTCGTTCCATCTCCTGGAGCCTGGCGCGGTCGATGGCGGCGCGGGCCTCCTCGGTGGTGCCAGAGTTCTTCGACTGCTCTGCCTTCACCCAATTGCGAACGGTCTCTGCGACTAGCCCGAAATCGCGGGCAACCTGTGCGGGGTCTTCCCATCTTCGATGACGGCCCGCACGACTTCGGCCCGCAACTCGGGTGGATATATTCTCGGCTTCTTCGCCACGTGCTTCCTTCCCGGACTGTCTCTGACCCTACTTGGGTCCGAGTCCGGAAGGTTCGGGGCACCTCACCGCTGCTTGACATCAAAGCTCCTGGGATGTCTTCGTCGGGCCTTGCCACCGGGCATGGGGGATCTTTGACGGGCAACGCTGACGGCAACGTCGGCCACCAGTCCCAGGTCTGGAGCACCATAAGCAATTGACCCTATGCCGAGTCGAGAACCGCTCCAAACAGTCCTCGAGCAGGCTATGAGACTCGTCCACCGGGTCCAGCGCCAAACGAGCGTCCTCAACTGCCGGTCTGGCGCGGAGGACGGGGCGAGCGAGACGATGTCCTCCGCCGAGCGGGAACGCCCATGCGGATTTCCTTCCGGTAGCCGTACCTCCGAAAGCAGTTGAGCCAACAGCTGTCCCGCACCCTGGTCGCCCGCACGGGCGACCAGACTCTCCCACGTCGGCCAGGACGGTGCTGGCTCCGCTTCCGCTGCTTCCTCAAGCCGTGCAGGAAGAACACACGCAGTGCCAGGTGGTACGCGACCAACGGGGAGACGGGCCCGGTCAGCCCGTCGACCGCGTCCAACACCTTGGCCAACCTGCGGCCCTCGGCCACATCGGCACGCGTGCCGCTCACACGACTCCCAGCGAGTTCGCCACGAGCAGTCCCGACGTCATCGTGGCGACGAACGCCACGGCACCGCCCTGGATCGCCGCGATCACAACCCAGACGTTGTCGTCCACCCGAACCCGTCTCCTTCGAACGATGCCGAGGGCTATGAAGCTAGAGACGTGGCCGCGGAACCTGTCAAACCGAATGAGACATCAGGCCACTTGTGTGGTTTGTGGTGAGGTCTCGGTCTGGAGGGTCGTGGGTGGCTTGTTGATCCACACTCTGGAGGGCAGCGGCGGCGGGTAGGGGCGC
>NZ_JBICRM010000091.1:0-4102 GCF_043197025.1 Nonomuraea marmarensis | reverse complement strand
CGTGGCGGCATCGACCACCTCGCCGCCATCATCAAGCACCATCTCAAACACCTGCAATACCGGCCCGACCTGCTCGACGCCATCATCGCCCAGACCGAACTGATCCTCGAACCCGAACCGCCGTAGGGCCAAAAGTCAGCCTTTCAATGTCTGTAGCTGCTTAGGCGAGTTCTCTGTCGTATGGCCGACAGGGCTAAGGGCAGCAGTTCGTGACCGTAAAGTTCGCGACACCGCGGCCCCGATGAGCACTCCCACTAGGGCGCGCATGACCCACTTTTCCGGCATGCCCCCATTTCACTCCTTGGCGAGGCTCGGCAGGCTGAAGATGAATCTTTCCCGTCTCAACGATCTTGCGCTTGGGGAACCCTCTGACGCTATAGCCGGGCGGCCGGGCGCTCCCTGGCTACCTCTCAAAGGGTGACGCTTTCGTTCTGAACCGCCATTGCCTCCACAAGAGCCGCTGTCAGCGCGAAGCGCTCGCGCACCTTGCTGCAGAAGACCTCTCGATGTGAGTGCCCGTCTCGATCCAGGGAGAGGAGTCAGGCAACGTCCTCGGGGCCCAAGTGTTGTTGTCGGGTGAACTTCTCCGCCCACCGGATGGACGCAGTATCGAGAAACAGAATGAGGTGACCTGCCTCGTCCGTACTTCGGCGGGTTCTGCCTTTACCTGGGTGGTAATTGACATCTCGTGGTGTGGACCGAGAGAGTTTGCGGCATGAGTAGTGACACCCGTGGCGTCGTGGAAGAGTTGCTACGCAGGATGGCCGAGGGCGATCATCATCGGACTGCGCAGTTGTTCGCCGAGTCGATCGACTGGCACCTCAACTGGCCTGTTGAGGGGCATCCAGCGGTGCCCTGGATCCGGCCTCGGTCCAGCCGCGCGGATGTGACGGACCATTTCCAGTCACTGGAGTCCCATCACGTGCCCGAGCTAAACGGCACGTCGGTGACGCAGATCCTGGTCGATGGGACGCACGCTGTCGTGTTTGGAAAGATCGCGCAGACGGTACGAGCCAGCGGTACCGCGTACACCTCACCGTTCGCGCTGCACCTGACCGTCGAAGACGGGCTCATCACCCGTTACCACGTCTACGAGGACAGCCTTACGGTCGCGCTAGCCCTCAGCACACAAACCTGATCGCAAGGACCGGCCCGTTCTGTTAGGAGCTATTAGACCGCAGCTACCAGCAAGCCGGTCACCCGATCTCCGATCCCTTACGATCACTAACCTGGCCTTGATCGCCGGCCAGGACGTCGAGCCCGCCGACGGCAGCGACGGACGGTGGAAGACCGCACCGGACCGGATCATCTCAACCGTCGATGTCGAGGCCCGCCACACCCACAAGAGCACGCAGCAGCGCGACGACGGCTACAAGGGTCACCTGGCTGTCGAGCCGGAGACCGGCCTGTTCACCGCGGTCGCCCTGTGTCCCGGCGCCGGGGCCGTCCATCACGAGGCCGCCGTCGCTCCTGACCTGCCCGCCGCCGAGCGCGGCCCGCTGCAGATCCTGGCCGATGCCGCCTACGCCGCCGCCGACCTGCGCGCCGCCCTGACGGCCGCCGGCTACTGATCAAGCCACCCGCGCTCAAACCCGCCGTGCCGGGCGGGTTCACCCTGGACGACTTCGTCATCGACACCGGCGCCGGCACGGTCACCTGCCCCGCCGGGCACACCGTCCCGCTCGCCGCCCCCTCGGGCCGCTACCAGCAACGCCGCGCCACCTTCACCGGCCTGTGCACCGCCTGCCCCCTGCACGACCGCTGCACCACCGCCAAGACCGGCCGCACCCTGACCATCCGCCCGCACCACGACCTGCAGACCGCCGTCCGCCACCAAGCCGCCACCGACCCCGCCTGGCAGGACGACTACCGACGCTGGCGACCCCTGGTGGAACGTGCCGTGGCCTGGCTGGTCGCCCGCGGCAACCGCCGCCTGCCCTACCGCGGCACTCACGCCAACGACCGCTGGCTCTACCGCCCCGCCGCCGCTCTCAACCTCCGCCGCCTCGTCAACCTCGGCCTCACCCACATCAACAACACCTGGACCCTCACCGCCACCCCGCGACCAAAGATCGCTAGTCCAGTAAGCACTGCCGGCGACGGCCCCCGGTGCCCCTGCACGGTCTGGCAGATCATGGCCATGCCGCACTGCGCTCCGGCGTCCTCGCAGATCAGCAGCGCGTGATGGGTTCGGGACGCTCAGCGCGAGCACTCCCGTCTCGGCGCCGCGGGCCACTCGGCCTGACATTGGCCCCGCGCCTGACATCGACGCCGTGTTCGTTGTCACCCTTCTGACACGTCATTCTGATAATTACGGCGCGTCTCGCCAGCGAGACAAGGGCATGTCTCGGCAATTCGGTCGCTCACGCCTTTCGAATTCTCAACATGACCATACTCTTCCACGACCTGCTACGCCACCATGCACTAGTATGCGAGCAGCCGATTCAGATTGGTCCAGAATGGCGATAGCCTGACCAATCGCGGACGGTGAGGGGCTCACCTGGGGGATGCCCCCTGGGATCGCTAAGATCCAAATAAGCATGCAAATCTCGCAGGTTTAATTCAATGTTAAGCAGCAATCATCTTTTACCATCCTGCAATTTGCGACCGAATGCCTTTTCTGGCCTTCATTTAATATCAGGGATGTTCTGACTATGCACGACCAACACGTCGACAAGACTCTGCTCCAACCGAATGTGCCGAATGCGGCCCGGATCTGGAACTACTGGCTGAGCGGTAAGGACAACTTAGCGGCGGACCGGGCGATAGGCGACCAAGTCCGCACGATCTTCCCCGGGATCGTCGACCTGGCGCGTGAGCACCGGCTTTTCCTGGGGCGGGCGGTTCGCTACCTAGTCGAGGAGGCGGGGATAAGGCAGTTCCTGGACATCGGCATGGGGCTGCCGGCCGAAGACAACACGCACGAGGTCGCGCAGCGGCTGGCGCCCGAGTCGCGGGTGGTCTATGTCGACAACGACCCGCTGGTACTGGTGCACGCACGGGCGCTGCTGACCAGCTACCCCGAGGGCACCACCGACTACATCGAGGCCGACCTGCGGCAGCCTGACGAAATCTTGGCCAGCGCGGCCCGGACTCTGGATCTCACGAGGCCAGTGGCGTTCATGCTTCTAGGCGTTCTGCATTTCGTGTGGGACGACGACGAAGTCCAGCAGATCATCGACCGTTTGCTGAAGGCGGTGCCGTCAGGCAGCCATGTCGCGGTCGCCCACACCACCACTGCGATCAGCGGTGGCTTGGCCGCGAAGGCGGTGCGGGTGTGGAACGAGACCGCCCGACCCAAGCTGAAGTCGCGCAGCCCCAAGCGGATCGCGGAGTTCTTCGACGGCCTGGAGATGGTCGAGCCCGGGTGGGTCTCGTCCTCACGGTGGCGTCCCGACCTCGACCCGTTCGGCCTCCCGGCGGAAGTGGACCAGTGGGCGGGGGTTGCCCGGAAACCATAGACGCCAATCCAGTTGAGTGTGGCTGTGTGCCCTAAACACGAAGGAGAGTTCGATGTAGGAGAGCGATCTGGAGCGATGCTGCTCGGACGATGAAGGTTGTGGCCCTTCGGAGTCGCTCTGCGGAGGGAGGCTCCAAACCGCCTCAAGCTGCGTTGGTTGACGACCGTCGTGGTGAGCGTTGAGGAAAGGCACCCGTGAGGTGTCAGGTGGGGACCGGGAAGGCGAACGCGAGTGAACCACTGCTGACGTGTCGAAACCCAATCAGATGACATCGAAACCTGGGTGTAGCTACGACTTCGGGATGAGCCTGGCGGGTGTCCGCTTATTGGCCAGGTGGTGTCCGGCATGGAGGTGGCGCGAGTCCGGTCTGCTGCGTCCGAGTGGAACAGGAGAAGGTGTGCTCGGGTACTGTCCGCCTTCGGGCGGGCGACAGGGAGCGCTCCGAAGCGGTCCAAAGCCGTGAGGGGTTGAGTACCGTCGCCGGGCATGCTGGCGGACCGGCTCGTAGTAGTGGTGAAGGTGTGCCACGAACGTGGAGAGGGGCTTGTGATGTAGGTAGAGCTTCTTGAAGCGGTGCTGCGTGGAAGATGAAGGTGATGGCCCTTCAGAGCCGCCCTGCGGGGGGAGGCTCTAAACCGCCC
>NZ_JBICRM010000090.1:0-4691 GCF_043197025.1 Nonomuraea marmarensis | reverse complement strand
CAGCGCATCCAGCTGGGCGTGGTTGAGCAGGTGTGCTTCGTCCAGGATGAGGACGGGGGTGCGTCCGCGTTCGGCGTGTTCGCCGGCGAGGATGTCGGCGGCCTGGGGGATGAGGGTGGCCAGATGCGGTTTGGGGTGGCCGCCCAGGGTGACCACCAGCTGGGAGAGGATGCCGCGCATGCCGATTTCGGGGTTGGCGATGTAGACGATGCTGTAGCGGGCGGGGTCCAGGGCGCCGAGGGTGGCGCGCAGCGCGACGGTCTTGCCGACGCCGACCTCGCCGGTGACCATGCCGATGGCTTTCTCGGTGATGCACCAGGTGAGCCGGGCGGCGGCTTCGGCGTGGGCGGTGTGTTTGAACAGCATGCCCGGTGCCAAGTCACGGCCGAAGGGCGTGCGGGTGAACCCGTATTCTCTGAACTTGATCTTGGTGTGCTCGGCGGGGTGATTGCTGTGGCGTCAGCGGGTGGTGATGGTCGGCATGCCGAGGTCGACGGAGGTGCAGGAACGGCGGTCGATCTGGGCGAGCTTGTCTTCGGCTCCTGCCAGGCTGATCCTGAGTCCCTCGGCCTCGCCGAGCCAGCCTTCGCGTTCGGCTTCGGCGATGCGGGCGATCAGGTTGTCGCGGATCTCGGCGATGCGGGGGCGCTGGTCGGGCGAAGGCCAGTGCAGGGGGCAACGCAGACAGCTGTGCTCATGAATACATGGGGTGCCGAACGCGCGCCCACACGTTCCGGTCGCGACCTTTCTCAACTCGAAGTGGCCGAGGAATTCTTGCCATTCCTCGTCGGTGGGAACGCGATATTCTTCGCTGGGCCGTAGTGCTCGGCGGCGAGACAGAAAGGCCAGGTGAGACTGGATGGCCTCGTCAGGGTAGACGGCCTTGTAGCCGAGGGTGACATTGATATCCCGGTGTCCGGCTATGACCTGGGCGATATGTGGCGGCAGCCCATTGAGAATGGCGTCCGTCAAGAATAGTCTCCGGAAATCGTGGGGTGTGTAGTGCAGCGGGCCTCCGGTCGCGGGGTCGATCAGGCCGGTGTGGGCCAGGGCGGCGGTGAGCATCGTGCGGATGCTGCCATCGGTGATGGCCCGCGTCTCGCCCTCGATGCGGCGTTGGAACAGCAGAGGCGCCGGCGGCGACCACACGCATTCCTTGGTGTCATAGGCGGGGACGAGCGGCACCGCGCCGGAGGGGCGGCGGATCCGGCAGATGATGGTGGAGAGCACATCGGCCAGCTCCGGCGAGACAAGGAGAAGTCTCTCCTCATCGGTCTTGGACGGGGCGATCTGCAGGAGCGGAACGAGTTCGCCGGTGGTCGGCAGCCGGTATTGCACCAGGCTGTGGTGGCTGAGCTCAAGAAGTTCCTCGATGCGTATGCCGGTTGCTCTCAGGACTTCGACTGCGGCGAAGGCCCAGAAGGCGTGGTCCTCCTCGAGGGTGAGGTCGCGGCGTGTGCCAGTGACGGGGTCATCGGCCCAGATCTTGTTGGTCGCCGCGTGGGGGGTAATTGATCGGAGCAGGGTCTGCCCGGCTGCGGTGAAGGATGCACCGGGGTGGGCCTGCTCGCCGGCCTGCAGCAGGGCGCCAGCGTCTTTGCGCCGCCGGTCGACGGCCGCGACCAGCACTGGCAGGACGGGCAGCCGTTCGCGGGTGCGCGCGTCCATCTTGGACTTGTGGCGTCGCTTGGTCTTGCGCCGGTTGATCTCCTCCTGCCCGACGGGACTTGGGGCGACCCACGGGCCCCATCGGGCTGGATCCTCGACCGCCCAATGGGCGAGGTCGAGGTAGAAGGCGCGGACCGGGGTCAGGCATTCGCGGTAGCTGATCCGTTCGACGGTGACCTGTTTTTTGTCGCCGGTGTGGGTGGTGACCGTCGTGGTCTTGCTGCGCAGGCGTTGTTTCCACGCGTCGGCGACTTCGGCGGGCAGGTGCAGGCTGTCGATGCCGGGGTGGTGGCGTTCGATGTCGGCCCAGAATCGGTTGCCGAGGTGGTGGGCGAGCGATTCCAGGCTGGTGTAATCCAGCGCGGGCTGACGTTCTCGCAGGTAGTCCACCAGCAGGTCGCGGACGGGACGGCAGGTGAGCTGGTAGCGGTCGATCAGCTCGTCGGGGGTGCGCTGGCCCGCGGTGCGCAGCTCCTGCAGTGTTGCCGGGACAGCCGCGCTGAAGATCCCCATCGCGTGCAGCTTGCGGTAGAACACCGCGGTGCCGCCCGTGATCTTGCGGTGCCCGTCCCGTTCGGCATCGAGCAACTCCAGGACGTCTCCGACGGCGATGTCGGCGAGCATGCCGCCCTTAGCAGCGATGATCAGGCTGCTCCGCCAGAGCGCGAGCTTGCCCGCCGCGGGCGACGCGTCGGGGTCGGCCTCACACAGCGTCCGCAGCCGAGCCAGCCCCTCAGGATCGCGGGAGCGGGCCATGTTCCGGGGCAGAGCGCCCTTGCCAGTGGTCGAGTCGGCGACCAGCCACGACAGGGCGGGACGCACCAGGTCTGCGCAGATCGCCGTGACCAGGGCTGCCGACAGCGCGGGCTGGCGCCACTGCGCGTGGCCGCTGTTGTCGCGTAGCCAACCGGCCGAGATGTGCCGCCAGCTCGATCCCGCCGCCTCGGCGCCGGTGGCCTGCCACCGCTCCTGCCAGGTCTGCCCGGGATGGTCGGCGAGCCAGTCGAGCAGGAGCCGCAGCCCCAGGACTCGGGTCTTCTGGCTGCTGGCCGTCGCCAGCACGAACGGTGGTGAGGCCAGCCGCTCCAGGACCGCTTCGCGTGACTGCTCGGTGGCCCGCCACGTCTCCGCGACGGACCGGGCGGGGAACTTGATTCGTGCCGCTTGCCGCCGGTTGGGCGGCGGCGTCCGCGGTGACATCCGCGGCTCGTGCAGGGTGACGGTCACGAGGCTGGTGTCCCGAACAAGACGTTGAGGGTTTCGGGCCGGTAGCCGGGCGCGACGACGGGGGTCGTTCGCTGGGCGGCTTGACGGACCTGCTCGGCGTGATGGGCCACCATCCGGCGGATGACCTCTTCCTTGCGGGGATTCAGGTAAATCTGGGTCGTGCTCAACAGGGCGTGCCCGAGGACGTATTGGACGTCGGTGATCGGCAGGGCGGGGTCCTCGGCCATCCGGTAGGCCGCGGAGTGACGCAGCGCGTGCAGGGTTGCCGTACTGCCCGCCGCCTCGCTCGCCCGCTCGAACATGCGGTGCGCCGCGTGATAGGTCAACGGCCGTACTGGTCGGCGCAAGGTCCACCACAGGGGTTGCCGCTGGCCGTTGGGGATCAGTTCGTCCATCTCGACCTGGTAGAGCCGCAACCACACGAACGCGTCGGTGGAGGCCGGGAGCTCTTGAACGGCCCGGCTGCCCTTGCGGACCACCGAGATCAGCTGCCGTCCGGGATCGACACCGCCCTGAGTGGCCGACAACAACTCCGACGCTCGCGCGCCGGTGGAGATGTAGAAGGCGACCAGAGCTCGGTCGCGGTGCGAGGGAAGCCGGGCGAAGATCTCGTTGAACTCCTCGTCCGGGACGCTGCGGGGAATCTTGGATGGCACCGTCGGCCGGTAGAGCCCGGCCCGTTCGTTGCGGAAGGGCTCCATCGGGTTGCGGTGCGCGTGCGCCCGCCGCCCTCTGCGTGAACGGTCCAGCGGGAACGGGTTGATGACCGGCCCGGTGCCCGCGTCCAGGTGGAAGGCATAGAAGGTGCGCAACACCGTCTCGCTGTGCGCCCGCACCGACGGCGAGTACGGCTTCCCGGACGTCGCGCCCGGGCCCTCACCCCCGGCGAGCCTGCGCCAGTGCGGGCGGACGGGCTTGCCCGCCACCAGCATCCATCGGCAGAAGTCCCGGGCCTCGGACCGGGTCGCCCGGTCCCACGACACTTCCGCTCCCGCCCAGAGGAAACGGAACCAGCGAAGGAGATCCATTCCGTAAGACCGTAAGGTCGCCTCGGATCGGCCGGCCGCCTGCAGATCACGGAAGAAGGCCGCGACCGCTTCGACTGGCACCCCAGCCGGATCGACCAACCGAAAGGGCTCCCACCGGTCGCCGGTCTCCTCAAGAGAACCGATCTGAGGGATCACCAACCCGGCCAGATCCCGCACTGGCTCTTCGTCTCCAACCATGAGCAGGGACCCTAACCACACAACCCCGAACCTGTCCGTTGAACTGCGGAAACTCCCTCAGTAGTTCAGTCAATAGGTAGTGGGATCGCAGACGCTCGATCATCGCTGACCTCCTTCCCCAGCGTCGGTGTCGTGCGTCAGGCGAGCGAGCAGCTGGTGCTTGGCCTGCTGGTAGGCGGCCAGTTCGGCGGGGTCGGCGTTGCCAGGTCCCCGTTCGGACAGGCGGCGGCACCAGGCGAGCAGGTTGGCGATCTCGCGGACACAGGCCGGGGCGTCATGGGTGGCGTGGTTCACGGCGTTTCCTCCTGGCCGGGAGCGGCGTGGCCGGAGAGCAGGGCGCTGTAGTTGATCGGCTGGTGCTGGGTGGCGCGGTGCTCGGCGTCGACGAGCCGCAGGTAGTCGATGCTGGTCAGCGGCGCCGGCGGTGAGGTATCGGTGTCGCCGGGCAGTTCGGGGCGGGCCTTGGGGTGGGCGTGCCGCCCGATCGTGAACGGTCTGGCCGCCCCCACTGGCTTGCCGCCCAGCCGTACTTCGATGTGGGTCAAGTCGAAGGGGTCTTATGCCGACCCG
>NZ_JBICRM010000009.1:0-321117 GCF_043197025.1 Nonomuraea marmarensis | reverse complement strand
GACAGGCCGCGACCCGCGCACGGCGGCCCTCCCACGCCCAAAACCAGGCTGCCAACTGCGGGAACGGCCCTCATCGAGGAATTGGACCCCAAAATGATCAACAGAATTCACGCCGTGGATCCAGGCTTAGACGGATGCCGCAACCAGCTCCGGCAATGGCAAAAATGGGCATGCGAGTGCTTTCTCTAAGTCTCTGAATCAGTTCGTTCTTGCTGTACGCCGCGTGGCGGCGCCGAGCCCGAAGGCGTGATCGCGTGATGTTCCCCGACGAAGATCGTTCGATGCCGATCCTTTAGCGGTTACCAACGGTTCCCTAGTATCTTGAGAGAACTCGGAGTCTGGGTCAATCAGGCACTTTTCAATGCCCCGGTTCCTCGGAGATAACCACGGAGATAACCATGACCGACGCGGCGTCCACCGCTCCCCCAACATCCCTGCCCAGTCAGTTCTCTGGTGGTCCCGGGTGCCGAGCGCGCGAGGTCTTGGATCTCGTCGCCAACAAGTGGTCACTCGGCGTCGTTGACACCCTCGGCGCGGGCCCAAAGCGGTTCACTGAGCTCAAACGCTCCATCGAGGGCATCAGCCAGCGGATGCTCACGGTCACTGTGCGCGCTTTGGAGCGCGACGGGATCCTCACCCGCACCGTCTACTCCGTCATGCCACCCAACGTCACCTACGAGCTCACCACCATGGGCAAGACGCTCCTCGATGCGACGCGCCCAGTCATCCAATGGAGTCTTGAGAACATCCCCGCGATCGATGCGGCTCGCACGGAGTTCGACAGCAGAGCGAATCGGACACCATAACCACATCATGGACTGACTGGCGCCAGACCACGCCGCGAACAGACGTTGGAGAAGTCCGAGCATGACCAATCGTGCCGTGGTCACGGCCCGCGTCCGCATCGCCCCGCGCCAAGGATCTCAACCAGCCCCTACCGTTTCAAAGGCGAGAATTGCTGATGATGGCTCGGAAGCGCTCCTCGGCGCTGGCGGGGTTGCGGCTCATGACTCCTCCATGTCCGGCACCGGTGAGATCGTCGCACCGGCCGACAGCAGTCTCTCCGCCAGCGCGCGACAGCGCCTCCCGAGCTCCGGAGGGTCGAGCACCTCGAAGTCGTGCCCCAGCAGGAGCACGTGCATGAGCACGAAGTCGAGGCTGCCGGCGCCACTGAGCACCTCGCAGAGCTCGCTCCCTCGCCGTCGTACGACGGCCGCCGACGCTGGAATCTGCGCGCGTACCGTGTCGGCCGACGCGTGCACGAGGAAGCGCGCCTGGTGCGGGTAGACCCGACTCGCCACACTCTCCTGCACGTACGTCGCCGCGTCGGGCGCCGCGCGCGGGCGGAAGCGCCAGGTCCGTGCGGACACATCGGTCATCCGGTCGACGCGGAAGCTGCGCCAGTCGTCGCGATCGAGGTCATAAGCGAGGAGGTACCAGCGCCGGTCGGAGGCGACCAGGCGGTAGGGCTCGACCCGCCGCCGTCGCACCTCGCTCCCGGACGGGTAGTCGAAGCCGGCCTCGACCTCGTCGCGGCAGGCTCTGGCCAGCGTCATGAGCACCTCGGGGTCGACCGGCGTGCGGCCTCCGCCGAAGGACTCCACCGAGCCGGAGAGCGCGCGCACCTCGTGCCGCAGCCGGGTGGGCAGCACCTGGTCGAGCTTGGTCAGCGCCCGGAGTGCGGCGTCGCCGGCGCCGGCGACCGCGCCACCCGCGCCGGCGAGCAGCGAGACCACGGTGGCGATCGCCTCCTCGTCGTCGAGAAGCAGCGGCGGCAGGTCCTGCCCCGGGCCGAGCTGGTAGCCGCCGCCGACACCCTGGCTGGCATGCACCCGATAGCCGAGCGTGCGCAGCCGCTCGACATCACGCCGTACCGTGCGCGGCGTGACCCCGAGCCGATCGGCGAGCTCGGAGCCGGTCCAGACCTGGCGCTGCTGCAGCAGCCCGAGCAGGGTGAGCACCCGCTCCGTCGTACTCCGCTCGTCACCGCTTGCCACGTCCATGTCGCCCACCCTGCCAGATAGCGGACCCATCCTGTCCGCTAGAGGCGTCAGGGTGGCTCCATGGATGCAGACGAACTCGACTGGAACCGGACGCTGCGCGAGCAGTGGGAGTTCCACTGGAACCATCAGCTCCGAGCCCGGCTCGACGGCCTCACCGACGAGGAGTACTTCTGGTCGCCGGTGCCGGACGCCTGGAGCGTGCGGCCGCGCGGCAGCTCGACGGCGCCCGTGCAGGTAGGTGCCGGGGACTTCACGATGGACTACGCCTTCCCCAAGCCGGTCCCCGCGGCCTTCACCACGATCGCCTGGCGACTCGGTCACGTCATCGTCGGCGTGCTCGCCGCGCGCAACGCGGCGCACTTCGGCGCGCCGGCGGCGTCGTACGAGACCTGGGAGTACGCCGCCGGCGCGGCCACCGCGCTCGACCAGCTCGAGGCCCAGCTCGACCTCTGGCTGGCCGGGGTGCGCGGCCTCGGCGAGGCCGGGCTCCGGGTCCCGATGGGCGCGAAGGAGCCCTTCCCCGAGGCGCCCATGGCCGATCTGGTGCTGCACATCCACCGCGAGCTGATCCACCACCTGTCCGAGGTCTGCCTGCTGCGCGACCTCTACCTGCACACGAAACCCGCTATGAACGGAGCAACCCGATGAGCCGCCACATCCAGGTCACCTTCGACGCCCACGACCCGCGGGCGCTGTCGTCCTTCTGGCGCGACGTACTGGGCTACGTCCACCCCGGCCCGCCCGGAGTCGACCTGCCCGAGGACGCCGACCCGCTGGCCGCGTGGGACGACTTCCTCGCGCAGGTCGGCGTACCGGAGGAGCAGCGCAACACGAGATCGGCCATCGAGGACCCGCACGGGCACGGCCCACGGCTGTTCTTCCAGCAGGTGCCGGAGGACAAGGTCGCCAAGAACCGCGTCCACCTCGACGTCCGTGCGGCTCCCGGACTGCAGGGAGAGGAGCGGATGGCGGCGCTGGAGGTCGAGTGCGACCGGCTCGTCGCGCTGGGAGCGACGCGGGTACGTCGCTACGAGCCCGCTCCCCCGATGAGCGCCGGCTTCATCGTGATGACCGACCCCGAGGGCAACGAGTTCTGCCTGGACTGACGCAGCTCAGCTGTAGTCGCGGCCGGTCTTGCGGCCGAGGTAGCCGGCGGTGACGAGCTGCTCCAGCAGCGCGTTGACGACGAAGCCGGAGCGGTCGTCGCCACCTTGCCGAGTTCACCTCGCGACTCGGCATGGTCTCGCCGTCGAGGATGCGCTCGGCGCGGGCGCGTTGGTTCAGCTCGATGACTGCCTGGGTCGCGTGCTCGAGGTTGGGGAGCATGTCGCGGGCCGCGGGTCGTGGCACGAACGGGGACCGTCTTCGCACCGACCGGCAAGGACGGGCACGTCGGCGCTTGTCACAAGAAGACATCGCCGGATGACGGGCGCGGGGCCCCAGGGGCAGAGGTCTCAGGTGTGCAGGTCGAGGGACTCGACGACCTGGCAGGCGCTCTCGGGGGCCTTGGGATTCGCGAGAGCTTGTGCGGCCAGGCCGAGCGTGATGCGCAGTTGCTCTGCCTGCGCGTCCCCTAGGCTGGCGAGGAGATGCTGCTCGACCTGGCGGACCTGCTCGGTGAGCTGGTTGAGAAGCTTCTTGCCCTTGGGTGTCAGGACGACACGTCGTGAGCGCCGGTCAACGGGGTCGGGATGGCGAAACAGAAGCCTCAGCGCCTCGAGGTCGTCGAGGAGGTAGGTCATCGCGGTTCGGTCAATGCCGAGCAGGTCGGCCATCTGCGCCTGGTTTTGACATGAGCCGGCCTCGGCGAACGCGAGAACCTGGTAGGCGCGTGGACCTCCAGGCAGTTCGGCGACCACGTCACCGACTCCCTTGAGATAGGCGCGCAACAACATCCCGAGTGCCCATCCCAAATCCTGGTCCGAACCCACGGGTGTCTGCGTGCCGTCTGTCTCAGCTGCCATCTCCTAGAAGTCTAGCTTCATATGTCCGGGGCATGCTCTGGCTACCTGATGGTCGTGCACGGAGACGGTCTCTCGTGTCGAGTCTCACCCAGGTATGCGCCTGATCGCGCCGATGCCCTCGTACACGATCTGTTGGATAGTCTGATAGTCAGACTATCTGGCATCAAGATGCTCTGCAACTCCACCCTCCTCTACCTTCCTCTTATGGTCTGTGCTTAAGATGCTATGAAAATCAGACCATCGGATCTGAACATCATCTTGATTAACGAGGGGAACACAGATGAGCATCATCTACCGGCTCGACGCGAGCATCCGGGACGAGGCGTCCGGATCGGTGACGAGGGCGGTCACCTCTACGTTGGAGACCGCGTTGACCGCGCAGCAGGGCGGCGTGACCGTCGTCCGCCGCGAGATCGGCCTGACCCCGCTGCCCTCGACGGCGTGGGCAGCCAGCGCGTTCGCCGGATTCGTCGCACCCGAGCAGCGCAGCGCCACCCAGCGTGAAGCGGTCGCGCTAGCGACCACGCTGGCCGACGAGCTGATCGCGGCGGACGCGTACCTGTTCGCCGTGCCGTTCTACAACTACGGCGTATCCCAGCACTTCAAGACCTGGGTCGATCTCGTGGTGACCGACCCACGATTCGCGCCGGGCACGACGCCCCTCGCGGGACGTCTGGCATACCTCGTGATCGCCCGCGGTGGCGGCTATGGTCCCGGCACTCCGCGTGAAGGCTGGGACCACGCCACCGCGTGGCTGCTTCGGATCCTCACCGATCTGTGGGGCCTGGACGTGGAGGTGATCGAAAGCGAACTGACCCTGGCGCCTGTGACCCCAGGGATGGAGGACCTGCGCGAGCTCGCGGCGAAGAACCTCCGCAACGCGCACGACGCCGCCGAAGGACACGGCCGCGACCTCGCCAGGAAGCTCCCCGTGGGATGAGCTCTGCCGTGCGGGGGCGCGATGGCAGGTGAGTGCTTCCAGATCGTCAAGGGCGCCTTGCGTATGACGAGACGGGATACGTAGCCCGCCTACAGATCAATCACGATAATCTGTCGGCCCTCCACGGCTGATGCTTAACATACGGCGACACTTCCCGGCTGGAGCCAGCCCTTGCTGTCAAACAACCTCGGGGCCGGCTCATCGCAGAAGGAACTCGCATGGCGACGTCTACTGCCCCCGCCCTTGCTGGGACGCGGGGGCGGATCTCGTCAGGGTTCGGCCAGTCGGGCAGCCGCAGGTATCCACTGCCCCGGGTGAGCCTGCGCCAAGTGATCAATTCCATCAATTCTTCCTTGGGTGAGTCCTCCTGCCACACGGTCGTGGCCCCGGTTCGGCACGGTGGAATCCATGACGCGTTGCAGGGAGGCATTAATCCGGGAAGCGTCGCCCAAGAAGGGAAGCGGAGATGAGCAAGCGCCTCCATAGGATCGCCACCGTTCTTACGGTGGTGGCAGTGACTGCGGTGTTATTACCCTCTCCGGCTACGGCTGCTGCCCTGTCGGCGCCGGAGCGGCTGCGCGTCACCAACGTCACCGCAACCCAGATCTCCTTCGCCTGGTCGCAGAACACCAGCGGAAGCGTCGGTATCCTCCGCGCCCGGGTCTACCAGAATGGGGCACTGGCCACGACCACACGATTGGTGCGCCACACCGCCTCCGGAGTCGTTCCGGGAGCGAGCTATTCCTTCCACGTCGTCGCCGTCGATGACGCCGGCAACACCTCACCGCCAAGCCGAACCATCGCGGTCACCACCCGCGGTCCGGGGGTGGTTCCGCCCGGACCAGCGAACCTGCGCGCCACCGAGGTGTCTCCCACCCGGGTTGACCTCGCCTTCGATCAACCCGACGACAGCTGGGACATCGATCACTACGAGTTCTTCGACGGAGCGGCAGTGGTCGCCTCAATCCCCGCCTATGCCTGGTCCAGCATTCCGACTGTGACGCTGCCGTTGCGGGAACTCATGCCGCAGTCGTCGCATTCGTATTCGGTGCAGGCTGTTCGCCAGGCGCTCGGCGCTTCGCCCTCGTCCAACACCGTGACGCTCAGCACACCCCCGCGGACAGACCTGCAAGCACCGTCGGTTCCCGCCGGACTTACGGCAAGGAAGGGGTATGCCTGCTTCTCCGTCGCGCTGACCTGGGCTCAATCGAGTGACAACAACGATCCCCAGTCCGCGATCGACTACGAGATCCTCGTCAACGGCATGCGCGAATATTGGGTGCGCGGCGTCGGGACCGCCAGCATCAACACGGTACCCGTCGGCAGCAACACCATCGCAGTCCGGGCGGTGGACAGCTCCGGCAACGCCTCCGACACCGCCACGACCACGTTCCTTCGCAAGCCTACTTGCACTGACGACGCCTGACCGCGCCAAGCTCTTCAGATCCGATTCGTCCCCCAGGGCGTCGGCTTTCGTGATTGATCCCCGTGAGGTCTGCGCGTCGGACACCGAGCGCGAGGCCGTCGTCGAACAGTTCCGTGTCGCCTCGGTCGAGGGCGGCTCACCCTCGCTGAGCTGACGGACCGCGCGGAGGCCGCGTACACCGCGCCCCCACGCCGGGCAGGTCCTGCTCAGCCAGGACCTGCTCATCGACCACCAGCCGCAGATGATCTTCGGGGCTCGCAGCGCCGACCCGCAGACCTTGGTCAACAACGTGACCGCCCTGGCCAAACTGGCCAAGGTGTTCAACCTGCCCACCGTGCTCACCTCCATCGCCGCCGGCACCTTCGCCGGCCCGCTGATCCGGGAGATCACCCGCACTTTCCCGGACATCGAGGTCATCGACCGCTCCCACATCAACGCCTGGCATGACGGAGCCTTCCGGACCGCGGTCGAGGCCACCGGCCGACGCCGCCTGCTCATCGTCGGCCTGTGGACCGAGGTCTGCCTGACCTTCCCCGCGCTGTCCGCGACCGAGGCGGGTTACGAGGTCTTCGCCGTCATCGACGCCTCCGCGGGGTCCAGCACCGCCGCCCACGACGCCGCGATCATACGGATGACCCAGAAGGGCATCGTTCCCGTCAGCACCGCGAGCGTACTGTCCGAACTGCAGCGCGACTGGGCGCGCGTGGAAACCTACGACGCCGTCAACGAGATCGTCGTTGACCACATGGGCGCCTGGGGACAGGGCGTCAACTACGTTCGCGCGGGGTTCGCCAGGAAGTGACCTGGGGCGTCGGGTGATCAGCCTCGACACCATGATCACGTTCTCCGCCCGCTCGAACTGCCGCCAGGTGCAGCCGGTGGTGGCCACGAACACGATCGCCGCCAAGATCAGGCAGTCATCGGCCCGCCGCCGGCCCGCCGCCCCTGCGACCGCATCGGCGACGGCGGTGCCTTCGACAATGCTCCATAGCATGCTGTGGAACTTGGCGTGTTCGGACGTGGGGATGGCGGCGAGGCGTTCGTTGATGGCCGCGGAGGTCGGCGAGCCCCGCCGCACGCGACACCTTGTTGAAGGCTTCTTTGAGTGCCTCGGCCGCGCGATGGGCCAGCCAGGTGAGGTCTTCGGCCGCAACGCGGCGATCACTTTCTCGGGGCACGAGCACAACTTCTACCTGCTGCGCGGTTCGTACACCACCCACATGCTCCGCACCCCGGACGGCTGGCGCATCGAGCGCATGATCCAGCACGTCGGCTGGTCCGACGGCAACAACAACGCGGTCGCGGAAGCCGTGGCCCGAACCCGGGCGAAGAGTCAAAGCTGACAGGCGGTGGCGACGCCTGCTACTCATCCAGAGGCCCGGCGCTCATTTCCCGCGTCACGGCACGGGTCGCTCCCGGCAGAGCTCGGCCAGTGCGTGTGCGGAGGGGCTGCCGGGCGTGGCCTGGACGGTGACCAGTTGCTGCCCGGGCGCGCCGACGACGGAGAACAGGTCGCAGTTGACCGCCAGCTCCCCGACGAGGTTATGGCGAAAGCTTCTGGTGTGGCTGCTTTCGGTCTGTACGTCGTACCGGGCCCACACGCGGCGGAACTCGCGGCTCTGGTCGTACAGTTCGTCCACCAGCTCGGTCAGGCGGGGGGCGTCGAGATCCCTGCCGACGGTGGCGCGAAAGTGAGCGACTCTGTTGTGCACGGTGGGCTCCCAGTCGCGGTAGAACTCCTGCGCGGCGGGATTGAGGAAGATCGTGCGCAACAAGTTGTCGCCCGCCTTCAGCTCCACGTGCAGCCCTTGCCTGTAGAAGGCCACGGCCATCGGGTTGATGGCCAGCAGGTCCATGCATCGGGTCATCACGAAGGCCGGCGTACCGTGCCGGCCGTGCATCAGCCGGAGCAGGGGCGGGCTGACCTGTGCCATGGAGTCGGCCGGAATG
Organism: Nonomuraea marmarensis; assembly: GCF_043197025.1. Taxonomy (NCBI): domain Bacteria; kingdom Bacillati; phylum Actinomycetota; class Actinomycetes; order Streptosporangiales; family Streptosporangiaceae; genus Nonomuraea; species Nonomuraea marmarensis. Next base: position 312,834 of record NZ_JBICRM010000009.1, on the reverse strand, counting down.
CGCGGCCCCTGGCGGGCACGCGCGTCCGTGCGCGCCAACGCGTGAAGGTACGCCGTGGCGTCCGCGCCGAGGCCGAAGGCACCCGCCAGGGCGCGGATCACCTGATCGGATGGGTGGCGTTCGCGTCCCTGTTCCAGACGGATGTAGTAGTCGGTGCTGACACCGGCCAGCATCGCGACCTCCTCCCGTCGCAGGCCCGGCGTCCGGCGGAGTCCGACATCCAGCAGTGCGACCTGGGCAGGAGTGGTGACCGCGCGCCGGGCGCGAAGAAACTCGCCGAGCAGCCTGTCACTTGACATAAATGAACCATATGCCCCGTTATGTCGGATTTGACTGGGTGTGCCATTGCCAGTCAAGCCTATGGTCGCCGATCCCACGCACACGGGCGTCTCGCTGCCAAGTCGCTGCGTCGAAGGCCGCCGACGTGTCTGTCCGGCTCTGCTGGAAGTTCAGGTACATGCGGGGCGTAGGTCGGCGGCGAGTGACCAGCACCTGCGTGCCTGGTCGTAGTCGTCGTCGCCAGGCAGGTGAACGGCCTTGGCGACGTTCCGCAGCGCCGCTGTCGTACTCTGAGCGCTCATCTCACTATGTCCCTTAAAATGATCGTTTGTGGGTCACGTTTTGACACTGGTGGCGGCGGGTTAGGCCGGGACGTTACGCATCCGGCGTTGCCGCCAGGCGAGCGCCGCGGACTGGAGGACGAAGAACGTGCCGCCCGCGGCCGTGTAGGTGATCAGGGCGTTGAGGTTCGGGTGCTCGCCCACCGCCTGGACGAGGTACGTCGCACCCGCGATCACCGACAGTGCGCCGGCGATCAGCATCGGCCACTGCCGGCCCAGTTCGGGGCCGCGGCGCCGCACGGCGACCGTGAACTGCGCCGCCCCGGAGACGATGGCCCAGACGCCGAACGCGAACAGCACCGCCGCGGCGCCGCTGACAGCCGTGAGGCCCAGGGCGACGGCCGCCAGGGCACTGAGCGCGGTGTTGAACACCTGGAGCGTCCGGGCCGCAGTACCGGGACTCTCCCGGGCGTCGAGCAGTGAGGCCACCACGTCGATCAGCGGATACGCGATGAGCAGGACGACCGACACGGCGGAGAGCGAGTCGTGCACGGCCGAGAAGCCCACGGCCCAGGCGATCGCGACGAGGCCACGGACGAGGTAGATGCGCAGCAGGATGGACATGAGGGTGCCAGCTTTCTTCCAGGTTCGGGTACCCGGATCACTCTCGTCGGCCAGGCCGCCCGTAGACCCCAGGGGAAGACACTGGCTGGAGCCCTGGTTCGACGGAGGTCCAAGACCGCCGGAAACACGGCGGTCTCGGGATTTCTCCCGGGACCGCCGCTACCAGTTGGTATTGATCAGACGGTCGCGCAGCGGTAGCTGGAGGCCATCGCCGGGTCGCCGTGCCCGGTGTAGCGGGCCACTTGCGGGTACCGGCACACGTTGCGGGTGATGGTCTTGCCGTTGGCCGTGGTTGCCGCGGCGAGGGTGGCCGGCGCCTGGCCCTTCTCCACCCACTCCACGAGCGCGCCCAGGTCGTCGGTCGGCTGCGGGCCGGGGCCGCCGCTGCAGTGGGCCACGCCCGGGAGCAGGAAGAGCCGGTAGAAGTCGTCGACCTTCTTGTCACCGCCCATGAGCCGGTTGACGCGTTCGCGGTAGTCCACACTGCCCTGGGTGGGAATCAGGTGGTCGGCCTGGCCGTGCCAGCTCAGCAGCTTGCCGCCGGCCTTGCGGAACGCGGACAAGTTCGGGTCGTCGGTGCCGATGATGCCGTTGAAGTCCTGCTGGGACTGCCGGAAGATCTGGGCGAACTGCTGGTAGGTCAGCTTGGTCGTGTCGAACTGCGGGTCTTTCTTCACGAAGTACTTGACCCAGCTGTCCGCCACGAAGAACGGCGCGCCGACCTTGGCCAGATAGCTGAAGCTCGCGCCCCTGTTCGGGCCGTACCAGAGCTTCTTGCCATCAGGCGAGACCGGGCCCGCCCAGATCTTGTTGACCACGTCGGCGACGGCGGCGGAGATGGTGATCTCCTTGCCGTCGCATAGGACCTTGGTGCCGATCAGGCGCCGCGCATCCCAGCGGCAGTCCTGCGGGTTGTCGATGACACCGTCCTTGACGCGGTCGAGGGTGTCACAGGCCTTGACCGCGGCGGTGTTGAACGCCTCGAGCTCGCACTGGGTCGGGTAGGTCTTCTCCTCGTTGAAGACCACCTGCGGCCAGAGCGTGGCGACCGCGAACCGGTCCCAGCTGGTCGCCGGCGCGGGGGCCAGGATGCCCTGGAAATCGTGCGGATAGTCCTGCGCCTCTGCGAAGCCCTGACGGCCGCCGGTTGAGCAGCCGTTCCAGTACGCGTATCGCACTGGGCTGCCGTAGAACTTCAACGCCACTTCCTTGCCGACGACCGCCATGTCGTGCAGCGACCGCGAGGCGAAATTCTTGAGCAGCGGGGTGTTGACCTTGCCATCGGCGGTCAGCGCCCACCCGCTCACGTCGATCGGCGACTGGCCGATGCCGGCGTCGGTGGCCGCCGCCACATACCCGGCCTTGACCGCGGTGACCAGCGGGGCGCCGCCGAAGTCACCGGCCAGATACGCGCTGCCGCCGGTGGCCTGGAACCGCCCGGTCCACTTACGCCGGTCCTGGGGCAGCGAGATCTTGACCTTGACGTGGTCGTTCACCCCAGGATGGGTCAGTGTGACCGTGACGTCGCACCAGGCCGGGACATCGGTGATCGGCGCCGGGGTGGGCAGCGGAGGCGCATCGGGGAATGTGACCGTTCCTCCGGCGTGCGCGGCCGCCGTCACGGACTCCACCTTGGCGCCGGACGGCGCGGAGACGGGAATTGTGGCGCACACCGTTGCGGCGTTGTTGCCGCTGTGGTGGGTGGCGGCGCCGGCGGCTGTTGGCGCCAGCGCCGCCGACAGCGGCACCACCGCCGCGATCAGCATGATCAGACGTTTCATGCCGGCCACTGTCGCGCGGCGGGCACCGGCGTCGCCCCAGGGAGGCACCCTGGGGTTGGTCCCCCAGGGTTCCTGGTCCGGGCCGGCGCCGCGCCCTAGTGAGCTGCGTCTACGGGGTCGCGGCCGTGGTGGCACGCATCAACCTCAACGTGCCGTCGGCGCGGCGAGCGGTCGAGCGGCAACCATGGCGGCCGTTGTCGAGGCCTGGCTGACCTGCGGCGCACAAACCTTGTCATGTTACCCTCCGTGTTGGTGACCCGCCACCAGTTGTTCACGGTAGAGACAATCCAGCTGGGTGTACCGTCCTGGCGGGGGGAGGGTGAGGTGCTGAGTAACACCCAGGGTTCGCGGCTGTGCGGCCGGCAGCGCGAGCGGGACACGATCGACCGACTGCTGCGCGACGTCCGCGACGGCCAGAGCCGCGTGCTGGTTCTGCGTGGTGAGCCGGGCGCCGGCAAGACCGCTCTGCTCGACTATCTGATCGAGCGTGCGTCGGCCGGCCGAGTGACCCGCACGGCCGGGGTCGAGCCGGAGTCCGAGATCGCGTACTCGGCGCTGCAGCAGCTCTGCGCGCCGCTGATCGGCCAACTCGACCGGTTGCCCGAGCCGCAGCGGGCCGCGCTCGCCACCGCCTTCGGGCTGACCCCCGGCGACCCGCCGGAGGGTCTGCTCATCGGGCTGGCCGTGCTCGGCCTGTTCGCCGAGGCCGCGTCGCAGCAGCCGCTGGTCTGCGTGGTGGACGACGTGCAGTGGATCGACCGGATGTCCGAGGTGATCCTCACCTTTGTGGCCCGCCGGCTGGATGCGGAGTCGGTCGCACTGGTGTTCGCCTCGCGCAGCCCGGGAGACGAGCAGGTGCTCAGCGGCCTGCCGGAGCTGCGCGTCGACGGGCTCCCCGACGCGGACGCGCGGGCGCTGCTGGACTCGGTGCTCACCGGCCCGGTCGATGCGCGCGTACGCGATCGAATCGTCGCCGAGACGCGCGGCAACCCGCTGGCACTCCTCGAACTGCCCCGGGGCCTCACGTCGGCTGAGCTGGCGTTCGGGTTCGGCGCGCGAAGCGCGACGCCCCTGGTGAGCCGCGTCGAGGAGGGCTTCCAGCGACGCATCGCGGCGCTGCCCGCGGACACCCGCCGCCTGCTGCTCACCGCCGCCGTCGAGCCGGTCGGCGACGTGACCCTGTTGTGGCGTGCGCTCGAGCGGCTGGGCATCGGGCCGGCCGCCGTCGCGCCCGCAGAGGGCGCCGGACTGGTCGAGCTCGGCACCCGGGTTCGGTTCCGGCACCCGCTGGTGCGCTCGGCCGCGTGGCGGTCGGCCGAGGCGGCCGAGCTGCGCGAGGTGCACCGCGCGCTCGCCGAGGTGACCGACCCGCGGCAGGATCCCGACCGGCGCGCCTGGCATCGGGCGCACGCCGCGGTGGGACCGGACGAGGAGGTCGCAAGCGAACTGGAACGCTCGGCCGACCGGGCACTGGCTCGCGGCGGCCGAGCGGCGGCGGCGTCCTTCCTCGAGCGTGCCACCGAGTTGACCGCGGACCCCAAACGACGGGCGACGCTGGCTCTGGCCGCCGCGCATGCCCGGTTCGCCGCCGGTGCCCCCGCCCTGGTGCCGGACCTGCTGGCCGCCGCCGAGCTGGGCCCGCTCGACCTGCTGCAGCGGGCCGGCGTGGAGCGCCTGCGGGCCCACGTCGCCTTCGCGCTCAACCCCGGCCGGACGGCCGGCCCGCCGCTGCTCGCGGCCGCCCGCCGGCTCGAGACGCTGGACCCCGCCGCAGCGCGGGAAACCTATCTCTCGGCGCTGGGCGCAGCCGTGCACGCCGGTCGGCTCGGCGGAGACGACCGGCGACGGGCGGCCGAGGCCGCCCGAGCTGTCCCGGTTGGCGAGGACCCGGCCGGTCTCCTGCTGGCCGGTCTTACGGCGTGGAGCCTGGACGGGTACGCGCCTGCCGCGCCGCTGCTGCGCCGGGCGCTGGACGCGGTCACCACGAACGAGGATCCGGGCCTGCTGTGGCTGGCCGGACCCGTCGCGCACGAGGTGTGGCAGGACGAGACCTGGCACCGCCTCACCGCGCAGGCGGTCGGCTTCGCCCGCGCCACCGGGGCGCTCTCACTGCTGCCCACCGCGCTGGTCTTCCGCGCCGGCGCGCTGCTGTTCGAGGGCCGGTTCGCAGACGCGTCGGATCTGCTCGACGAGGCCGGCGCCCTCGGACGGGCCACCGGCCTGGCCGCGCATCCGTCTGCCGCACTCACCCTGGCCGCCCACCGTGGCCAGGAACTCCTCGCGGTGGAGTTGATCGAGGCCACGGCCAAGGACGCCGACGCACGCGGTGAAGGCCGGCTGCTCGGCCTGGCCGGCTACGCCAAGGCAGCGCTCTGCAACGGGCTCGGCAGCTATCCGGCAGCCCTGGCGGCCGCCCGGCAGGCCGCCGAGTACGAGGACCTCGCCGTGTTCAACTGGACGCTCGGTGAGCTGATCGAGGCGGCGGTGCGGAGCGGCGAGCCGACGGTCGCGTCGCAGGCGCGCGAGCGGCTTGCGCAACGGACCGCAGCCGCAGGGACGGACTGGGCCCTCGGCGTCCAAGCCGTCGCCGACGCGCTGGCCGGTCCGCCAGGACGGGCCGAGGAGCACTACCGCGAGGCCATCGAGCGGCTGTCCACCACTCGGATGGGGCTGCCACTGGCCCGGGCCCGCCTGCTTTACGGCGAGTGGCTGCGCCGGGAGAACCGCCGTGGTGACGCCCGGGCCCAGCTGCGCACCGCCCACGACGCGTTCACCACCATGGGCGCGGAGGGCTTCGCTGAACGAGCCGGCCGGGAACTGGTCGCCACCGGCGAGACCGTCCGCAAACGGACCCCGGGAGCGCGCGAGGACCTCACCTCACAGGAGGCACAGATCGCCCGCCTGGCCGTGTCAGGCCGGACCAATCCCGAGATCGGCGCCGTGCTGTTCCTCAGCCCGCGAACGGTCGAGTGGCATTTGCGCAAGGTCTTCATCAAGCTGGGCATCGGATCACGCCGCGAACTAGCCGCGGCGCTGCGTGACCGGTGACCCCAGGGCCGGCCCCAGGGAGTCTCCCTGGGGCGAGGTACCGCTTCGGCAGCGATCGTAGATGCCGGATGCCGACCGGCGTCCGATATCGCTGAGGAGCGGACATGGTGGAGTACAAGCTTGAGGTGATTGTCCTGCCGGTCGCGGATGTCGACCGGGCCAAGGACTTCTACCAGCGGATCGGTTTCCGGGAGGACCTCGACTACGTGGACGGTGCCGACTTCCGGGTCGTGCACTTCACCCCGCCGAGCTCCCAGTGCTCGATCATCGTCGGCACTGGGATCAGCACGGCCCAGCCGGGCTCCGTGCAGAACCTGCACCTCATCGTGGACGACATCGAAAAGGCGCGGGCCGAGCTGATCAGCCGCGGCGTCGAGGTGAGCGAGATCTTCCACGACGAGGGGGGCGTCTTCCATCACGCGGGGACCGAGAAGCGGGTGCCAGGCCTCTACCCCGGCCGGCGCTCGTACGGCTCGTTCGCCTCGTTCAGCGATCCCGACGGTAACGGCTTCGTGCTGCAGGAAATCACCGAGCGCCACCCTGGTCGTTGAGCGAAGAGCCGGCATGGAGATAAAAGCAAGCCACCTCCATGAGCAAGACCACGTCACCCAAGACCATCGTCATCACCGGGGCCGGCAACGGCATCGGCGCACACACGAGCACGAAAAGGTCAAGACCATTAACAGGCGCACATTCTCCAAGATTTTCACCGTCGGGGCGGCAGCGGCTGTGCTGCCCGCGCTTTCGGCGTCATCAGCCGCAGCGGCCGCACCAGGAGGTGAGAAGCCATCGGCTTTGCCGACCGTCAAGCCGGGGACGCACACGGCCTTCGCATCGCTCAAGCACACCAAAGCCGGCGTCCTGGACATCGGTTACGCCGAGGACGGTCCCGCTGACGGTCCCGTGGTCATCCTCCTGCACGGCTTTCCGTACGACATTCACAGCTACATCGACGTGGCGCCGCTGCTGGCGGGCGCCGGCTACCGGGTGATCGTCCCGTACCTGCGCGGTCACGGCACGACGCGCTTCCTGTCGGACAAGGCATTCAGGAACGCCCAGCAGTCGGTGGTCGCTCTCGATGTCATCGCGTTGATGGACGCCCTGAAGATCCGCAAGGCGATCCTCGCCGGTTTCGACTGGGGATCGCGAACGGCCGACATCATCGCGGCTCTCTGGCCGGACCGCTGCAAGGCCCTGGTTTCGGTGAGCGGTTATCTGATCACCAACCGGGAGGCCCAGAAGACGCCGTTGCCGCCGAAGGCCGAGCTGGCCTGGTGGTACCAGTACTACTTCGCCACGGACCGTGGTGTGGCAGGACTCAAGGAGTACGGCCCCGACTTCGCGAGGCTCATCTGGGAGAACGTCTCCCCGACCTGGGCCTTCGACGACGCCACGTTCGAGCGCACCGCCGCATCCTTCAAGAATCCGGACTGGGTCCCCATCGTCATCCACAACTACCGCTGGCGGCTGGGCCTGGCCAAGGGCGACCCGCGCTACGACCGGCTCGAGGACCGGCTCGCCGACCGGCCCAAGATCGCGCTACCGACCGTCACCCTCGACGCCGAACTGGATCCCTTCACACCTGCCCCTGGGGACGGGTCGTCGTACCGGGACCGGTTCCTGGGCCCCTATACGCACCGGACGCTGAAGGGCATCGGCCACAACGTGCCACAGGAGGCGCCGGAGGAGTTCGCCCAGGCCGTCGTCGACGTCGACCGATTCTGACGACCGGCGGCGGTCCGTACACGCGTCGCGGACAGCCGCGGACCGAAGACTGAGGTGAGCTCCTGGTTGAGTGCGGCCAGGTTGCCCGCGGCGTACCGTGCTTCCGGCCAACCCCGATTTCTGCGGGGAGACATCGCCCGACACGACCGGCTACCAGCAGACGCAGTCCGTGCACTTGTGATTCGACCGGTCACGCGATAGAAACGTCCGAAACATCCTTCAAACCTTGATACAAGCCTCGCACCGCGAGAGAGCGCTCTCTCAGGGTGCAGTGGTCTCCGGCTGCCCGTCGAAGGGTCGCATCCACCCCGATGTCCTCTGTCCGTGGAGCGCTGCACCTGCAGCGGAAAGGACGAACCGTATGACGACCCAGCCTTCCGGCAACGGGAGTCTCACGAGGCGGCGCCTCGGCCGCTTACAGATCGGCCGGGCGTTCACGTTCGGTCTCGTGCTGGCGACCGCCGTCATGACGGCGGGAACGGCCGCGACCGCCGCGTCGCCGGCCCCCGGCGCCCCTGATCTCGGGCCGAACGTCACCGTCTTCGATCCGAGCATGCCGGTCAGCGAAATCCAGGCGACCCTCGACGCGGCGCATGCCGCTCAGGTCGACAACGAGATGGGCAGCACGCGCCACGCCTACCTCTTCAAGCCCGGCACGTACGGCACCGCGGAGCACCCGCTCCAGATCAAGGTCGGCTACTACACCGAGATCGCCGGCCTGGGCGCCTCGCCCACCGACGTCGTCATCAACGGCAAGGTCGAGGTCTACAACCGCTGCCTGGCGGACGGCGGGACCAGCAACTGCCTCGCACTCGTCAACTTCTGGCGCACCCTGTCCAACCTGTCGATCAACGTCAACGCGGCCGGCCAGGACGGCTGCCGGGCGTCGGCGAACTTCTGGGCCGTCTCCCAGGCGGTGTCCCTGCGCCGTCTCAACATCAGCGGCGGCAACCTGTCGCTGATGGACTACTGCACCGCCGGCCCGCAGTTCGCCAGCGGGGGCTTCATCGCCGACTCCAAGCTGCCGTCCGTCACGAACGGATCGCAACAGCAGTGGCTGACCCGCAACAGCGAGGTCGCCGGTTGGTCGAACGGCGTGTGGAACCAGGTCTTCTCGGGCGTCGTCGGCGCACCGGACGAGGCCGGGTTCCCGAGTCCGCCGTACACCACCCTCGACGCCACTCCCGTCAGCCGCGAGAAGCCCTACCTGTACGCCGACGCGCAGGGCAGGTACAACGTCCGCGTGCCAGCCGCCCGGAAAGGCACGCGTGGCATCTCGTGGGCCACCGGCATGACGCCGGGCCGTACGCTGCCGATCACCGACTTCTTCATCGCGAAGCCGTCGGATTCGGTGCAGGTCATCAACAACCAGCTCGCACGCGGCAAGAACCTGCTGCTCACGCCCGGCGTGTACGACATCGCGCGGAGCATCGAGGTCAAGCGCCCGAACACGGTCGTCCTCGGTCTCGGGCACGCCACCCTCACCGCCGTCCACGGCTCGACCCCGCTCGACGTCGCCGACGTCCCCGGCGTCGTCGTCGCAGGCGTGACCATCGACGCGGGTCTCAAGACGTCGCCGGTTCTGCTGAGGGTGGGCAAGAAGCACGGGGAGCGCCGGAGCTCGGCGAACAACCCCACCACTCTGTCCGACGTGTACTTCCGCGTCGGCGGACCGCACGTCGGTAAGACCGACATCGCGCTCGAGGTGAACAGCGACAACGTGCTCATCGACCACACCTGGGTGTGGCGCGCCGACCACGGCGTCGAGGGCTTCACCGACACCCAGCGCTGGAACACCAACACCGGCCGCACCGGCGCCGTCATCAACGGCGACCACGTGACCGCGACCGGCCTGTTCGTCGAGCACTTCCAGCAGTACAACACCGTCTGGAACGGCGACGACGGCACGACGATCCTGTACCAGAACGAGCTGCCGTACGACCCGCCGACCCAGGCCGACTGGATGAACGGCGACGTCGAGGGCTGGGCCGGCTACAAGGTCGGCAACCACGTGAAGACGCACAGCCTCTACGGCGCTGGTGTCTACGTCTTCAACCAGAACAACCCGCAGATCCACACCGAGAACGGCTTCGAGGTTCCGGAGACCCCGGGCGTCAAGCTGCACCACATCATGACCGTCAACCTCAGCGCCGGAACGATCGACCACGTCGTCAACGGCGTGGGCGATGCGGCCGACACGACCAAGGTCGGTGCGCCGGTGTACGTCGCGGAGTACCCGGCCCCGTAGGGCCGCCTGTCCTGGTGGGCCGGAGTCTCCGTGCCCCGGCCCACCGGCACGCTTTGGACCTGTGGGGTGTGGATGACAGGCACTTCACTGTCCTGACGCGTCCTACGTCGCGGACTCGGACGAGCGGCCCGAACAGCGGCAGTCGACCGATGGGACGAAAGGCGTATGCAGCAGGGCCTGCTGGGCTGCACCGGCCATCCAGGCCTCGGCCCGGTCGAAGTCCCAGCCTCGCTCCCCCACGAGGGTCATCCAGGCGGACTCGCCGAGAAAGAACCAGAGCAGGTCGAAGGCGCCGGCGTGGTCCAGCTCGGGTCTCAGCGCGTTCAGGACCGTAAGCCGGTCGGCCACTGCCGTGAGTGCGCCGACGTAGGCCGCTGTGATCGCCTCCATGACGGCCGCGGCGGAAGGCTCCGCAAGGTTGCGGTGGATCAGGCCCCAGTTGGTTTCCCAGTGCCGCTCATGCGCCTGCCGGGTGCCGGCCGCGGTGATCGCGATGACCGCGCGCGGGTCTTCTGTCCGCGTGATCGCGGTGAGGGTCTGCTCGACGGAGGGGTCCTCGACCGCCGGAGCCACCAGGGCCGACAGAATCGCCGCCTTGCCGCCGGTGCTGGCGTACACGGTCTGGACGGCCACCCGCGCCGCCGAGGCGATGTCCGCGACGGTCACGTCGGCGTAGCCGTCGGCGAGGAACAGTCTGCGTGCGCTCTCCAGGATCGCCGCGCGTGTGGAGAGCGCCGCGTCCGCGACTTCCTCGTCGCGCACCTGCACCACCACCACGAGTCGGAGGACGACATCCTCTGGCCGATGATCCTCGCCAAAGCCCCTGAGGCCGTTGACCCGCTCGGCGGCCTCAGCGATGAGCACGACCGGCTGGACGCGGCACTCGATGCGCTTGCCGCGGCTCCGATAGACGGCGAACGCGTCGCGCTCATCGAAGCGGCGATCGCCGTACGCGACCTGGTCCATCTACATCTGGAACACGAGGAACCGGCCCTCTTCCCAGCCCTGCGTGATCATGTCTCCGAGGACGCCTGGGCGGACTTCTCCCAGCGGGTCATCGCGACGACGCCCCCGGTGGGAATGCACCTCCTGGTGGGTTTCCTGGAGCAGGTGGGCACCCCGGAGGAAGTAGAGATCATCCTCGGCGACATGCCCGCGCCCGTGCGCACGGCCCTGCGCGAGCATGCGCAGGCCACCTTCGACATGTTGAACGCGGCCGGCTGACGCGCGCCGGGAGACCATCGCTGCCGGCGGCGCATGGCCTGGACCTTCGGCGGGCCTGATGTCCTGCCTCTTCGAGCGCGGGCCGCACGCGATCCCAGCTCCCCGGCCGGGTAGGGCCATCCCCGTTTTCAACGCGCCTCAGGGCAGGTGGCGGATGCTGTACGGGTCGGCGGCCGCGCGCAGGCGCGCCGCGTCCTGGCCGGGTGGGGCACCGAAGAGGCGTCGGTATTCGCGGTTGAACTGTGAGGGGCTGTCGTAGCCGACGAGATGTCCGACGCCGGCGACGTCGTCGGGACGGGCGATCAGCAGCGTGCGGGCTTCTTGGAGCCGGATGCGTTTCTGGAACTGCAACGGGCTCATCGCGGTGACCGCGCGGAAGTGCCGGTGGAACGCGGACGGGCTCATGCCGGCCAGCCGGGCGAGCTCCTCGATCCGCATCGGTTCGGCGTAGTTGTCGCGGATCCAGCTGATCACCCGGTTGACGTGAGTCAGGCTGCTGTCGGCCAGGCCGATCTGGCGGAGCATGCCGCCGTACGAGCCGGTGAGCAATCGCCAGAGGATCTCCCGCTCGACCAGCGGGGCGAGCACGGGCGCGTCGGTGGGGTGGTCGAGCAGGCGCACAAACCGTGTCACGGCGTCGAGCAACGCGGGGCCGGCCTCGCCGGTCGCGATCGCGGGCAGCCCGGTCGTGGTGCGGGACCACCGCGCGACCGGGGCCTCCAGCAGTAGCGGGGCGATGGCGGCAGGGCGCAGCACCAGCCCCATGGCCAGTGACGGGGTCTGTGGGGTGGCGTCGATGAAGTGACCGGTGACGGGCAGGTCGGCGGTGACCACGAGACACTGCCCCGCCCGGTACTCGTACACCCGGTCGCCGAGCAGGAGGCGTTTGCCGCCCTGGGCCATGACGACCAGCAGCGGCTCGGTCAATGAATGGTCCGGCATCGACGTCTGCACCTGCGACAACAGCAGCGTGCCGATCGACGTCCGCAGGTCCGCTCGGGCATGGGCAGCGATCAGGCCGCGAAGCTCCTGGAGGTACTGGGAGGTGGTGCGCACACTCCACGGAAGCATCCGCGAACTCGCTGAGGCAAGCCCGATCCAGGCGAAATCGAGAGGATTGTGCAACCCCCGGCGCGGATCGGTCTACCGCCGACCACGCCGATCGCGCTTGCATGGTGGGGACATTCCGACACACAGGAGGCGTTCATGCCGCTTGATCACTACGTCACCCTCGGCAGGTCGGGGCTGCGGGTCAGCCCGTTCGCGCTCGGCGCCATGACCTTCGGGGAGGATCCGGGGGGTGCTGGGTGCAGCGTCGAGGAGTCGGAGAAGATCTTGGCGACCTACCTCGATCTGGGTGGGAACTTCATCGACACCGCCAACTTCTACACCAACGGCCACTCCGAGAAGATCCTCGGGGACTGGTTCGCCGCCCACCCCGGCCGGCGTGAGCGGGTGGTGCTGGCCTCGAAATTCTTCGCCAACCTCTTCCCCTGCGACCCCAACGGCGGCGGTGCGGGCCGCTCTTCGATCATTGCCCAGCTCGACGAGACCCTGCGCCGCCTGCGCACCGACTACGTAGACCTGTACTGGCTGCACAACTGGGACCGGCACACTCCGATCGAGGAGACGTTGCGCACCCTCGACGACCTGGTCCGGGCCGGAAAGATCCGCTACATCGGGTTCTCCAACACCCCGGGCTGGGTCACCGCACAGGCCCAGACGACGGCGCTGCTGAAGGGCTGGACGCCGCTGATCGCGCTGCAGGTCGAGTACTCGCTGCTGGCCCGCACCGTCGAGGGCGAACTCGCGCCACTCGCGCTCGACCAGGGCATGGCGCTGGTTCCCTGGAGCCCGCTGAAGAACGGTTTCCTGTCAGGTAAGTACCGGCGCGACACCCAGGTCACCGACTCCGCCCGCACGGCCTTCGTCGGCGGCCCCAGCGAGGACGAGTTCACGGTCATCGACGCCGTCGCCGCGGTCGCCGGCGAGCTCGGGACCACGTCCGCGGCGGTGGCGCTGGCCTGGCTGCTCGCCCGTGCGGGCACCGTCGTGCCCATCCTCGGCGCCAGGCGCGTGGAACATCTCCAGGACAACCTCACCGCCCTGGAAGTGACCCTCAGCCCGGAGCACCTCCGGGTCCTGGATGAGGTGTCGGCCCCGACCCTGAACTACCCGGCACCGATGCACGGCGCGTTGCGTGCGATGTTGCAGTTCGCCGGAGCCACGGTGGACGGCGAACCATCGACCGTCTACCCGCCGCTGGTGCAGAGCCCCGTCCGCTACTGAGTGTCCGCGCCGCGCACAGTGCAACTCCTGCCGGCCGGTGGCGTTTTGAAGGGGGTACGCACGGACCTCGGGTGGGCGTGCGCTGGCATCAGTGAACGGAGGGGAAAGGCTCGCCAAACTCGTAAATGCCTGATCGCATTGACACATGGCGGGAAGGCCGCCTTATCGAAGGTGCAAAAGGCCGTTTTTCGCAGCAGCCGTTTTCAGGGCACAAAAGCGCACCCTCCGGGTTTCGGTCGCCCGACGGCTGTCGCGCAAAACCCTCGCACAGACCACCCCCTCCTGTCTACGGGGGCCTTCGACCTGCTGATTTCGCTAACGCAGGATTACAGATCGGGCAGCTACAGATCACAAATCTGCAACATTATGGACTTGGCTATTTGTCCGAAACATGGGTCAATGATCCTGTTACGCACTAACTAGCAGCGCTGACGTTAGTTCGGACAAAGGAGAGCTGTCGTGGCCCATAGGCGGAGACTTGGGAGATTCCTCACGGCGGTGGCAGGAGGCGCGCTTCTGCTGTCCGCCTGCGGGCAGAGCAGCGACGAGGCGAGCAAACCCTCGGCGTCGGCGTCGGCCGGTGCGGCGCAGACCATCACCTACGCCGGCGAGCAGGAGTTCAACTCCTACAACAGCACCGCGGTGAACAACCTCGTCAACAGCACGGCCATGCAGCGGGTGCTGGCCGGCTTCTGGTACTACGGCGAGAACGGCGTGGTGACTCCGGACAAGGACTTCGGTACGTACACGAAGTCCTCCGACGATCCGCTGACCGTGAACTACGAGTTCAACGCCAGTGCCGTCTGGTCCGACGGCACCCCCATCGACTGTGACGACGCCCTGCTGTTCTGGGCGGCCAAGTCCGGCAAGGTCAAGGGCTTCCAGATCGACGGCAGCAGCGGCGTCGAGCTCACCAAGGCCCCGGACTGCAAGGCGGGCGACAAGAAGTTCACCTTCGAGTACTCGGAGCCGTTCGCCGACTGGGAGAGCAACGGCCCGGGCGCCGCGGACCTGCTGCCCGCCCACGTGGCCTACAAGGCCGCGGGCATGAGTGAGGCGGACTTCATCGCCGCGGTGCAGGCGGAGGACGCCAAGAAGCTCGAGGGGGTGATCAAGTTCTACAACGAGGGCTGGGTCATCGAGGGCGGCATCAAGGACCTGTCTCTCTTCCCCGCCTCCGGCCCCTACAAGATCTCCGCCATGGAGGCAGGCCAGTCGCTGACCCTCACCGCCAACGACAAGTGGTGGGGCCCCAAGCCCGCGACCCCGACCATCGTCATGCGGGTCATCTCGCAGGAGGAGCAGGCCCAGGCGCTGCAGAACCGCGAGGTCAACCTGATCGAGCCGCAGCCCAACCCCGACCTGCTGGCCCAGCTCGAAGGCATGCAGGGCATCACCGTGAAGACCGGCGACGCGTACACCTACGAGCACCTGGACTTCAACTTCGACTCCAGCGCGTTCAAGGACAAGACGCTGCGCGAGGCGTTCGCCAAGTGCGTGCCCCGGCAGCTCATCGTGGACAACCTGATCAAGCCGCTCGCGCCGCAGGCCCAGGTGCTGCAGGTTCGCACCAAGCTGCCGTTCGAGGCGGACTATGCCACCGTCGCCCAGGGAAGCGGCTCGGAGAGCTACGGCCAGCCCGACATCGAGGGCGCCAAGGCGCTGCTGGAGAAGGCCGGCAAGGCCGGGATGGAAGTGAAGATCGGCCACAACCTGCCCAACCCGCGCCGTACCCAGGAAGTGCAGCTGATCTCGGACTCCTGCGGCAAGGCCGGCTTCAAGATCGTTGACGTTGGTGACGAGAAGTTCTTCGAGGCCGGCGGTCCGCTGGCCACGAACAGCTATGACGTGGCGTTGTTCGCGTGGAGCGGCTCGGCCGAGGTCAGCGGCTGGAGCTCGGAGTTCACCACGGCCAAGGAGTGCAGCGAGGCCGGCAAGGAGAACAACAACGGTTGCTACTCCAGCAAGGAAGTCGACGCGCTCATCAAGAAGCTCAACGGTGAGGTCGACAAGACCAAGCACCCCGCCATGATCGCCGAGATCGAGAAGGCCCTCTGGACGGACCTCGCCACGATCCCGCTGTTCGCCCACCCGAACATGCTCGCGTGGGACGAGAAGCTGCAGGGCATCGTGCCGAACCCGGCGCAGTCGTCGATGACCTGGAACATGGACAAGTGGAGCCTGGCATCGTAGCCGTCCGATCACTCTGAAACACCAGCGCGAGCCGAGGACCCGCGGGTCCTCGGCTCCGCGCCAGGACCACTCATGAACCAAGGGGGGTAGCGAGTGATCGCCTTCATCGCACGAAGACTGATCATCTCCTTCTTCGTCCTCCTGGCGGCCACCATGGTCATCTACGGGCTGACGGCGCTCGCGGGCGACCCGCTGGCGGACCTCCGGGAGCTCCCGGGTCCGGACCGGGAAAGGAAGATCGCCGACCGCACCGAGCGGATGAACCTCGACGTTCCCCTCCCGCTCAGGTACCTGACCTGGCTCGGCCATCTGTTCCGCGGTGACCTCGGCGTCAACCGCGACGGCCAGGATGTCGCCGTGCTGCTCGGCCACGCCCTGTCGGCCACGCTCCAGCTCGTCGTGGCCGCCACCGTGCTCGCGGTCGTCATCGGCGTGATCGTGGGCATCGTCTCGGCGCTGCGGCAGTACAGCGCCTTCGACTACTCGGTCACCTTCGCCGCCTTCGTCTGCTTCTCGCTCCCGCTCTTCTGGGTCGCGGTGATGCTCAAGCAGTACATCGCCATCGAGTTCAACGACTGGCTGCGCGATCCCGCCATCTCTCCTGCCGTCATCGGTGCGGCGGCCCTGGTCGGAGGGCTGATCTGGGCCGCGCTCGTCGTCGGCGAACGACGCGTCCGGCTCGCCGCGTTCGGTGCCGGCGCCGCCGCCACGGCCGTGACGCTGACGCTGCTCTCGGCGACTCGCTGGTTCGCCGACCCGGGCATCGGCCTCATCGCCCTGGCGGCCCTCGCGGGCGGCACGGCGATCGGCGTCACCATGCTGATCTCCGGACTGCGGTATCGCGGCCCCCTCTATGCCGCCCTCTCGGCCGCGGGGATCGGCGTGCTCCTGTCCGAGGTCCTGGATCCCGTCCTCGCCGATCCGAGCTGGCTGGGGATCTTCGGCCTCGCGGTCGTGACGGTGGCCGTCTGCGTGGGACTCGGCTACGGCCTCGGCGGGCTGCTCCGCCGCCAGGCGGTCATCGGCTCCGTCCTGACGGGCCTGATCACCGGCGGGCTGATCTTCCTCGATCGGATGCTGCGCGGTTTCGCCGCCTACAGCGATCGGGTCCGCGGCCGCCCGATCGCCACGATCGGTTCGAGCACCCCGAACTTCACCGGCGACTTCTGGCAGACCAACCTGGACGTGGCGGGTCACCTCCTGCTGCCGACCATGGCGCTGATCCTGATCTCGCTGGCCACCTACACGCGCTACAGCCGCTCCAGCATGCTCGAGGTGATGAATCTCGACTACGTACGCACCGCACGGGCCAAGGGACTGCCCGAGCGCACGGTGGTCACCAAGCACGCCTTCCGTAACGGGATGATCCCGATCACCACGTTGATGGCCTTCGACTTCGCGGGCGTGATCGGCGGTGCCATCGTGACCGAGAACGTCTTCGGCTGGCAGGGCATGGGGAGCCTGTTCCTCAAGGGGCTCGAACAGGTGGATCCGGCTCCGGTCATGGCGTTCTTCATCGTCTCCGGGAGCGCGATCGTGCTCTTCAACATGCTGGCCGACATCGTCTACGCCTACCTCGACCCGCGGATCAGGCTGTCATGAAGGAGAACCACTCATGACGATCAGCGCGCAGGCTCCAGGGGCCGCGCAGGGCATGACCGTCGTCGCACGTACCCAGAGTCAGATGGTCCGTCGCCGGTTCTTCCGGCATCGTGCGGCGCTCGCCGGCATGGTGGTCTTCGGCTCCGTCGTCCTGCTCGCGTTCACCTCCATCGGGTTCGGGCCCGTGCCCGGCTGGTGGGACAAGACCTATCTGGCCACCGGATCGCTGGTCAACCAGGGCAGGCCCACGCTCAGCCTGGTGCCGGAGTTCCTCGGCGGCGCGGGCATCCGCTGGGGTGAGCATCCGTTCGGCCAGGACAACATCGGAATCGACTACTTCGCGCTGGCCATGCGCGGCACCCAGCAGTCGATCATCGTCGCGTTCATCGTCGGCTTCGTCGCCACGACGGTCGGAACGCTGGCAGGCGCCTTCGCCGGATATTTCAGGAAAAAGACGGAATCGATCATCATGCGGCTCACCGACGTGATGATCACCATTCCGGTCCTGATCATCGCGGCCATCGTCGGGCGGTCGTTCGGCGACTCGGGCATCGTGATCCTGGCCATCTGCATCGGCCTGGTGACCTGGCCCACGCTGGGCCGGTTGATCCGCGGCGAGTTCCTGTCGCTGCGGGAGAAGGAGTTCGTCGAGGCGGCGCGAGCGTTGGGAACCTCGGCCGGCCGCATCATCTTCCGGCACATCCTGCCGAACACGGTCGGAGTCATCATCGTCAGCGCGACCCTGGCCGTCGCCAACGCGGTGCTGCTGGAATCGGCGCTGTCCTTCCTCGGTGTCGGCGTGCAACCGCCCGATGTCTCCCTCGGCCAGCTCATCGACACCTACCGCAGCGCGATGACCACTCGCCCGTGGCTGTTCTGGTGGCCGGGCGTCTTCATCATCGCGATCGCGCTGTCCGTCAACTTCATCGGCGACGGCCTGCGCGACGCGTTCGACCCTCGACAGACCCGGGTGCGTGCCTGATGATTAGTCCCCCTGACGAGATCCTCCGCGTACAAGACCTGACCGTCGAGTTCCCCACCGAGGACGGCGTCGTCCACGCGGTCCGCGGAGTCTCCTACTCGCTGCACGAGCGGGAGGTGCTCGGAATCGTCGGCGAGTCCGGCTCGGGCAAGTCGGTCTCGTCCCTGGCCGTGATGGGGCTGCTCCCTCGCGGCGCTCGCGTACGGGGCAGGATCCTGTACCGCGGCGACGACCTGCTGACGCTGTCCACCCGCAGGCGGCGCGGCCTGCGCGGGCGCAACATCGCCATGGTCTTCCAGGACCCGATGTCGGCGCTGAACCCCGTGCACCCGATCGGCGACCAGCTCGCCGAGGCGGTGCTCGCACACGGCCTCGTGCCGCGGAAACAGGCGCTCGCCCGGGCCAAGGAGATGCTCGACCTGGTCGGCATCCCGCAGGCCGAGGCGCGGTTGCGCAGCTATCCGCACGAGTTCTCCGGCGGCATGCGGCAGCGCGCGATGATCGCCATGGCGGTCATCAACAACCCGGACGTCATCATCGCCGACGAGCCGACCACGGCTCTCGACGTGACCGTCCAGGCGCAGATCCTGGAGAAGCTCCTGGAGGTCAAGGACGCCGTCAACGCCGCGATCGTGCTGATCACGCATGACCTCGGCGTCGTCGCGGGCATCGCGCACCGGGTGCTCGTCATGTACGCCGGCAAGCCGGTCGAGATCGGCGACACCGACACGATCTTCTACCGGCCGCGCATGCCGTACACCGCGGGGCTGCTCGGCTCGATGCCGTCCCTGGAGACCTCGGGCGGAGGGCGGCTGCGTCCGATCGGGGGCGCTCCGCCGTCCTTGATCAACCTGCCTCCTGGCTGCCCGTTCTCGCCGCGCTGCCCGCTGGCCGACGGCGCGTGCCACAGCGAGGAGCCCGGCCTCGCGGAGGCCGGCGAAGGCGGGCACTACACCGCCTGCCATCACTGGGACCAACTGGCCGCGGTGGCGGATCCCACCGCGCTCTTCCGTACCGAGAGCGAGGGGGTCAGATGACCGTGCAGGCGCACCTGCTGGAGGTGAAGGACCTGGTGATGAGCTTCCCCGTGCACGGCGCCGGGTTCCTGCGCAAGGTGGCGGGCCACGTCCAGGCGGTGAGCGGTGTCTCCATGCACGTCGACCCGGGCGAGACCCTCGGCGTGGTAGGCGAGTCGGGGTGCGGCAAGTCGACCACGGGCCGGGCCATCCTCCAGCTCCACAAGCCCACGTCGGGCTCGGTGCGCTTCGAAGGCATGGAGCTGACGACCTTGACCGCCAGGCGGTTGCGGGCGGTACGGCGGGACATCCAGATCGTTTTCCAGGACCCCTACGCCTCGCTCAACCCGAAACTTCCGGTCAACGACATCATCGCGGAGCCGCTGAAGGTCCACGACCGATGGCGGGACGGCGGCCCGGCCAGGGTGTCCGAGCTGCTCGAACTGGTCGGTCTCAACCCCGAGCACGGAAACCGGTACCCGCACGAGTTCTCCGGCGGCCAGCGCCAGCGCGTCGGCATCGCCCGTGCACTCGCACTGGAGCCCAAGCTGCTCGTGCTGGACGAGCCGGTGTCGGCACTGGACGTGTCGGTGCAGGCGGGAGTGGTCAACCTGCTCGAAGATCTGCAGGACGCGTTCGGGCTGTCATACATCTTCATCGCGCACGACCTTTCGGTGGTCAGGCACATCTCCGACCGCGTCGCGGTGATGTACCTCGGCAAGATCGTCGAGACCGGGCCGCGTGACGACGTCTACGACCGGCCGGTCCACCCCTACACCCAGGCCCTGCTGTCCGCGGCGCCGACGGCCAATCCGGATGAGGAGCGCCGCAGGCAGCGGATCATCCTCACCGGCGAGGTGCCGAGCCCGCTGGATCCGCCGAGCGGGTGCAGGTTCCGCACCCGCTGCTGGAAGGCCCAGGAGATCTGCGCCGCCGAGGAGCCCGCCCTGGTCGACCGTGGAACCGGACACCCTGCCGCGTGCCACTTCCCGGAGGTGAACACCAAGGTGGTGTGAGGTGGGCGGGACCGGCCGACCCGCGGCTACCGTACGGGGACGGCGAGCTCGCGGCCGCGATAGAAGCCTTCCCGCTCCTCGATGACGTAAGGGGCCATGACCTCACGTCGGCGGGTCTCAGCCTCGGAGGTTCGCCAGGAGTCGCAGGCCTCCTTCGTATCCCAGAACGACACCCCGATGATCTCCTGCTCGTCCTCGGACCAGTACGCGTAAGCGTGGCGCAGGCCCTGCGGGTACGGGTCCGGGCGCCATGCCCTTTCGAACTCCTCCAACGTGCCCGGCTTGATGCGGCGCGTCGTCACCCAGATGAAGTGCTCCCTCATCGCAGCCTCCTCCCGAACGCCTGTTCGGTTTGATGGCCCCTCTCCCTCCACCATAGGTCCATGGCGCCGGCCCTCGATCCCCGGGTCTGGCCGTTCGCCGCCACAGCGCAGGTACCGCTTCGTCGCCACCTCGCCGGAGAGCCTCTCCGACACCAGGACGGCGCTGGACCGCCTGCTGGAGTCGCTGCGTACGCGATGAATCGCCGGTGCTCGTCAGCTGCGGGCGGCGGCCCTGCTCTTGCGGGAGCGGTAGTTCGCCACCTTGACGCGGTTGCCGCATTCCTCCATCCCGCACCATTGGCGGTTGCCGCCCCGGGAGCGGTCGATGAAGATACGCGTGCAATCCTCCAGGGCGCACTCCCGGATGCGCAGCTCGCCCAGCTCGCCGAGCAGCTCGGCCGCGGAATGGGCCACGCCGGCGGCGACCGCCCCCGCGTCTCCGGAACGAACGAGCCCCTTGGAGGTCAGTCTCACCCGCGGCGGCGCCCCGGCCGCCTCCTCGTTGACGATGCGCAGGTCGTCCTCGGGCCAGGGACGGCCTTCCATGGCCTGGGTCACGAGGCGGTAGACGGCCTCCCGCAACGTACGCAGCCGCCGTAGGTCGGCGGCGCCGACGGCCGGCTCCTCGGTCGTCACCCCGGCCTCGACGGCCCATCGGCCGAGGTCAGCGGGAGTGGCGAGGAGCTCCTCCGGTTCGCTGCGCCGCCACTTGAGCGTGCCGATGAAGTCGAGGGCGAGGTTGCCGCTGACGAAGACGAAGCTCACGACACCATCTTGACAGGTTACATAAGGCTGCCGCAATGTTGCGTACACCTGCTGAGCCGGTTACACGGGAGCCCCATGTGATCACCGATGACGACTACCTCTATTACGTCGACCGTGCCCTCGATGGGATGGCCGGCATCGTCGCCGACCTCGGGGACCGGCTGGCCAACGCCCGGCCGCCGTTGCCCGGCGCCAACTCGCCGTACGCACTGCTCACCCACTGCTTGGGAGTGGTGTCGTACTGGGCCGGGGAGCTCGTGGCGGGACGCGAGGTCGTCCGCGACCGCGACGCTGAGTTCGCCGGCGCCGGCCCCGTCGGCCCGCTGCTTGACAGGGTGGCCGCGGTACGGGCCCGGCTCGCCGAGGACGTGCACGCGGCCGTTCCCGCCGGGCAACTCCGAGGTACGCCGTCCGCGGCCTTCCTCGGCCCCGACCGCGAGCTGACCCAGGGGGCGGCGCTGCTGCACGTCTACGAGGAGCTCGCGCAGCACCACGGCCAGATGGAGATCCTGCGCGACGCCATCCTCGCCGGGGTGACGCCGTGAAGCCCGCGTTCGAGGCCATCGACGTCGAACGGCTGCGCTCGGGGCACGGCGTCAAGTGGGGGTCCCTGCCCGCGGACACCATCGGAGCCTGGGTCGCCGACATGGACTTCGGCGTCCCGCCCGCCGTACGCGAGAGCATCCTGCAGGTCACGCAGCGGGCGGACTTCGGCTACCCGTACTGGCCGGGCGAGGACCCGGTGATCGAGGCGTTCGAGGAACGCATGGTCGCCCGCCACGGGTGGCGGCCGGAGCCCGGGCGGGCGCGAGTGTTCACCGACCTGCTGCAGGTTCTCCAGGTCATGATCGAGTACGCCACGGAGCCGGGTGACGGCGTCGCGATCCACGTCCCCGCGTACCCGCCGTTCCTGGCGAGCATCGCCCGCGCGGGCCGGCGGATCGTGCCGCTGCCCATGACGCGAGGCGAGACGGGATGGCAGGCCCCGGCCGGCGGGCTCGCCGGGCACCTACGGGAGCAGGGCTGCCGCCTGCTCGTGGTCGTCAACCCGCAGAACCCGACCGGCCGCGTCTTCACCCCCGCCGAACTGCTCGACCTCGCCGCGGCGGCCGAGGAGCTGGACCTGGTGGTGCTGGCCGACGAGATCCATGCCGATCTGGTGTTCGCGCCGCACCGGCACGTGCCGTTCGCCTCGGTCGGTACGGCCGCCGCGCGGACGGTCACCACCACCTCGGCGACGAAAGCGTTCAACATCGCCGGGCTCCGCTGCGCCGTCGCGCACATCGGCCCGGACCGGCTGCGTGCCGCGCTGGACAGGGCCCCGCTCGACTTCTTCGGTACGCCGAGCACCCTCAGCCGGGTCGCCACCGTGGCCGCCTGGCGGCGATCCGAGGCCTGGCTGGCGGCCCTGATGGGGACCCTGGAGTGCAACCGGCGCCTGGTCGAGGAGTGGGCGGCGGGACTGCCGTGGGATCCGCGCTACCACTCGCCGCAGGGCACGTACCTGAGCTGGCTCGACTTCACCGGCAGCCCGATCGGGGCGGCCGCGCCCGCCGAACGCCTCGAACGCCTGGCGCGGGTCAAGCTCAGCGAAGGGGCCGAGTTCTCCCAGCACACCATGGTCGACACCGCCGCGTTCGCCCGCCTCAACTTCGCGACCAGCACGTCCAACCTCTTGGAGATCCTCGACCGCGTCACCGCCGTCCAGACGTGAGACGGCCGGGCCGGGTCGCCTCCCCGCCGCTACCGGTCAGCGGGATGTGTCACGCGCCGGGAAACGACCTCGGCGGCGCCGAAGGCGATCCAACAGCGGACCGGTTACCCCGTGCACCGTTCCCGTGCGCCACGAGGCAGCGGGCAGCAGGGTCCGGCTCCGATGGGCAACTGGCACGAGGGCGTTGAACAGGCACGCGAGGTTGCGGGTAACATTCCTCCACCAAGGGCGTGACATTTCGTTCCATGGCTCCCGCGTGAGCGCGCGCTCCCGCTTCGGTAACAGCACTCGGCCAATACTTACACCGCGGGGCGAACTTTGAATTCGACTTCAACACGGTTGATCGAATCGCCATTGACTGCGGGACGGATACCCGTTCGACTGCAATCCCGAGACGGGGAGTTGGACCGAAGGATCAGCGTGGACGCGCGTGACCGCTACAAGCGCCTCCCACACCGGCCCGGGCACGCCTCGGAGCTGGATGCGGGATGATCTCAGCTATCGAGATGCATGGCGTCTACCCGCGGTGATGTCCTCGACTGTCGATGGGCCATGACTGGTGAGGAGGTCAAAAGTGGAACTCGTGCCGGTCTGGGAGCCGCGACGCCTGTGAGTCAGGGCTTGAGATGCCCCTGCCCGGTCACGGGTCGAGCAGTTCGCCATGAATGCCAAGCTCGAGAACTGCGACGCATGGGTGACGGACTTCGTAGTCCAAGATCAGTTCATGGAGTTCAATTTCGAGGGCAGAGAACCCCTACAGGATGCATAGGGTGCTGAAGAGCGATACAGTACCTGCAACCATAACGCAATTGGAGCACCATCATGGCGAAGCGCATCGTTGAATCCTTTATCGATGACATCGACGGCAGTGACGCCGAGGGAACCACAACATTCGCCCTCGACGGCGCCAACTACGAGATCGACCTGTCGAGCGGGAACAGGGAGAAGTTGGAGAAGGCCCTTGCCCCCTTCATCACCAAGGCTCGCGCGGTCCGCGCCGAGAGGGGCGTCCGTGGCCGGCGCGCAGCCGCTACCTCGACTCGGGCCATCCGGGAGAAGTCCACTGAGATCAGGCGGTGGGCCAAGGCCCACGGCCTGCCGGTGAGCGAGCGAGGCCGCATCGCCGCTTCCGTCGTGCAGCAGTACGAGGCAGCCCACTAAACGAACCTGAATCATCAGGTACTCATACGACAGACGGTTGCGGTTGGTCGCCGATCTATTGACCGGTGCGGACGATGACGGCTGTAGTGCCGCTCATATCCACCGCGATCGAGGGGGACAGGTATTAGCCGCCGTCCGCCAGTGCCGCCGCGATGAAGGGCTCCACCTGACGGAGGAATTGCTCTGGCGCGGAAAGCGGCGCTGATCGAACTCGACGCAGGCGGGCCGAGGCCCACCACCCGCGCCGCCGAGCCTGGCCCGCGATGTCGGCCGGGCCGGGCTCGGCGTGATGATCCCTAGAATCTCACCTTCCGCAGGTAGCTGTATCCGACTTCCGAGGTACGCCGGGGAGTCACGTCAGGCGTGTCGTTCTCCACGATGTACTCCAGCACGCGGTGCTTGTCGAAGATCCGCCGGAAGTCGATGGTCCCGGTGCCGAGGTCGGCCATGTCCCCGTCGAGGTGCCGGTCTTTGACGTGGAACTGCAGCACGCGTTGCGGCGCCCTGCGGATGACGTCGAGCGTGAAGCGGACCGGGTCGGCGACGCCACGCCCGATGCCGCCGGTGACCGCCCAGTAGATGTCGATCTCCAGATGGACCAGGCGCGGATCGAGCTCGGAGGTGAGCACGTCCCACGGCGTCTTCCCGCCTCCGAGGTCGGTCGTGAACTCGTGGGCGTGGTTGTGGTAGCCGTACCTGAGCCCGGCGGAGCGGGCGGCCGCCGCCTCGACGTTCATGCGCTCGGCCCACCCCTTCCACTCGTCCTCGCTGGTGGAACTCAGGAAGGGGACGACGATGAAGGACTGGCCGAGGGTCAGCGCGTTGGCGATCTTCGTGTCCAGCGCGGCCTGGTCGGCGGTGAGGCCGTCGTGGCTGGAGCTGGCACGGATGCCGAGCCCGTCAAGGAATTCGCGGAGCTGCTGGGCCGTACGACCGAAGTAGCCGAGCGCGAGCTCGACCTTCGGGTAGCCGATCTCGGCCAGGTAGGCGAGGGTGGTGTCGTAGTTCTGGGCGAGGTCGTCGCGTACCGTCCAGAGCTGGATGCTGATCTGGCCGGGCGGGACGCGGTGCGCGCCGGTCTGGTGCGGCGTCGCCGCGGCGGCGGGGGAAGCGGCGGCGAGGGCGGCCGTCCCGAGTCCGAGGCCTGCGGCGAGCAGGGAGCGCCTGCTCGGGCCGTAGCCGTAACACATGGGGATCTCCTAACGTGTGGGCTGGAGTACGACCTCGTCACTGCCGGTCAGCGGGGGCAGGTCGGCGCCGCCCGGGTCGGTGTAGCTGGCGACGAAGACGCCGGTGAGGTGGTCGGTCTCCGGGTCGTGCCCGCTCGGCTCGGTGGTCTGGATGGAGCCAGTGCAGCCGCGGGCCGTGGTCTGCGGGTGGCCGTGATCGTCATGGCCGAGGATGTAGTCCACGGTCACGTTGGCGCAGTCCACCGGCTGGTCGTCGGTGACCCGTACCTCGAACTCGACGACGTCGCCGAAGGTGAACGCCGCCCCGTCGACGGGCCGGACCAGCTCCACGACCGGTGTGGCGTTGCCGACCACGATCCGTACCGACGTCGCCGCGGACATGCCGCCGTCGTCGCTGACTCTCAGCGTGGCGTTGTAGAGGCCGTTCTGCTCGAACGTGTACGACGCCTCGGGGCTGCGGGAGTCGACGGTGCCGTCGGCGTTGAAGTCCCACGCGTAGCGGAGCCTGTCGCCGTCGGGGTCGGTCGTTCCGGCGCTGGTGAAGCGGACGGTGAGCGGCGCGTGGCCGGAGGTCACCGACGCCGCGGCGGCCGGGATGGGAGTGTGGTTGCCGGTGTAGCCGATGTAGTCGAACCGGGCGAGCTGGGCGTCCGGGTTCTCCTGGAAGAAGCCGTCGCCGTACTCCAGCACGTAGAGCGCGCCGTCGGGGCCGAACTCCATGTCCATCGGGTTGTCGAAGACGAACGAGGGCAGCACGTCCTCGATCCGCCCGTCACGGTGGAACGCCTTGACGTAGTCGCGGGTCCATTCGTAGAAGAGCGGAACACCGTCGTAGTACTTCGGCCAGGCCACGGGAGCGCGGCCACTCGTGTTACGCGGGTCGAAGTGGTACGCCGGGCCGGCCATCGGGCCGATACCTCCGGTACCCAGCTGTGGGAACTCCTGCGACGGCCCGTAGGAATACCACACCACCGGCTGAACGACCGGCGGCAGCGCGCGCCGGCCGGTGTTCCGCGGCGACTCGTTGACGGGAGCGGCACAGTTGAACTGCTCGCCTGACGCACCGGTCGCGAAGTCGTAGTCCACGTACGGGAGCCGCGCCGTCGCGCAGTAGGGCCAGCCGTAGTTGCCGGCCTTGCGGATCGTCGTCCACTTACCGGTCCCCGCCGGGCCGCGCTGGGGATCGGCCTCCTGCGCGTCGGGCGAGTAGTCGCCGACGTAGAGATCCCCGGTGGACCGGTTGAGCTCGATGCGGAAGGGATTGCGCAGGCCCATCGCATAGATCTCCGGCCGGGTGCTCGCCGTGCCGGGCGGGAAGAGGTTGCCGCGGGGGATCGTGTAGGAGCCGTCCGTACGGACCTTGACGCGCAGGATCTTGCCGCGCAGGTCGTTGGTGTTGCCGGCGCTGCGCTGGGCGTCGAAGGCCGGGTTCCGGTCGGTCTGCTCGTCGATCGGGGCGTAACCGTCGGAGAAGAACGGGTTCGTGTCGTCGCCGGTCGACAGGTAGAGGTTGCCGTCGGCGTCGAAGACGATGTCCCCGCCGACGTGGCAGCAGATGCCCCGGTCCACCGGCACGTCGAGGATGCGCTGCTCGGTGCGCAGGTCGATGGTGGCACCGGTGAAGCGGAACCGGGACAGCCGGATCAGCCCTTTGAAGGGCGCGAAGTCCGCCGGTGTGCCGGTGAACGGGGCGTCGCCTTCGTTGACGTCGGGCGTCGCCGGGTCGTCGATCGGGGTGTTCAGCGGCGGGGAGTAGTACAGGTAGACCCAGTCGTCCGTCTTGGAGCCCGTGCCGAAGCCGGGGCTGAGGGCGATGCTCTGCAGCCCCTCCTCGTCATGCCGGTAGACGTCGAGCCGGGCGGCCTGCGTGTTGAGGCCGGTCTTCGGATCGTGTAACCAGACCACGCCGGTCCTGGTGGTGTGCAGGACCCTCGAATCCGGTAACACCGCCAGGTCCATCGGCTCGCCTGGGCTGTCGTTGAGGGTCACCTTCTGGAAGTCGTCGTCGGGCGGCGGGGCACCGGCGCTCCCGGAGGCGTGTACGGCGGCGGCCGGCATGAGGATCGCCGCAGCAGTCATCGCCGCGATTGCGGTTCTCGCTCTCATGCCTCTCCCTTCGGTCTACTCGGGGGATAAGAGAGGGCAAATTAACGTGAATGTAACCCGAGTTACGCCGATCGAGGAGGGCCTAATCACGCTCGATCGAGCGACTTTCGCGTTCCATTGGACTAAGTGGCGACAAAGCGGGCTCATGGGCGACTTGGCGCTGACTTGTGGCCGACCTGGTGAGAAGGGCCTGGCCCGGTCCAAGACGCGGCGAAGTCGACGTTAAGCCGTGGCCCCTAACGTTCTCCGTGGTTGCCCGACCGGGCAGCCGGAACCCCGGTTCGGCGCCTCGCCGTACCGGACGGGGACATGAAAGGGAACACAGTGTCCAAGATCAAGATTGACGACATCGCGGCCGCCGGGGCGGAGCTCAACGAGGGCGACCTCCGGCTGGTCAACGGCGGCATCAGGCCGGAACTGTCCAGCGTCAAGATCGTTGTCTCGACCGGCGCCACCACGCGCGACGAGGACTTCTAGCCGGTCGGGCGACGCGGGGCGCCGGACGGCGCCCCGCGTCCTACTGCGGGAGAGCGAGAGATGGCGGGCGAGATACTCATCCTCACAGTCGACGACGATCCCCACGCGGAGCACGTGGCCGGACTGCTGGCCGCGCGGGGGGCGCAAGCGGTCGTCTTCGACCCGGCGGACTATCCGGTCCGCGCGGTGCTCGACGCGGCCTACAGCCGCGACGGCCAGGTACGGCGGCGCCTGCGCACCGGAACGGCCGACGTCGACCTCGACCACCTGACGGCGGTGTGGTTCCGCCGTCCCCAGCCACCCGTGGCGCATGCCGAGATCGTGGACGCGGCGGCACGGGCCCACATCGAGCAGGAGTGCGCGGCGTTCGCCGGGGACCTGTGGGAGCAACTCGACTGCCGGATGGTCCCCGCGCCGAGAGAGCAGGTGAAGCTCGCCCAGCGCAAGTCGTCCCAGCTGGGGCTGGCCGGCCGGCTCGGGTTCGAGCTGCCCGACACGTTGATCACCAACGATCCCGGGGAGTTCCTGGACTTCTACGACCGGCACGAGGGCCGGATCATCACCAAGACCCTGGGCACTCCCGTGACGCCCCGTCCTGACGGGGAGAACGTCGGCCGGCTGTCGGAGCCGGTGTCCACCCGGGACGTGGCCTACGCGGACGCGATCAGGTTCGGCCCGGTCATCATCCAGGAGTACGTGGCCAAACGGGTCGAGCTACGCGTGACCGTCGTCGGCCGGGCGGTCTTCGCCGCGGAGATCCACTCCCAGGAGAGCAACCACGCCCGCTTCGACTGGCGGCGCTACGACCTGGGGAGCACCCGCCATGAGGTGCACCGGCTCCCGGCCGGCGTGGCCGGCCGCTGTGTCGAGATCGTCGAGCGGCTCGGGCTGCGTTACGGCGCGATCGACCTGATCCTGACCCCCGAAGGACGCTACGTCTTCCTGGAGGTCAACCCGACCGGCCAGTGGCTCTGGATCGAGCGGGCCACCGGTCTGCCGATCGGAGAGGCGCTCTGCGACCTGTTGCTGTACGGCGAAGTCAAAGAGGAGACCAGGCATGTTGTCCGATGCGCTTGACACCCTGCGCGACCTGGCCGGTCTTGACCCCGATGAGGCCCGGGAACGGGTGCGGGACCTGCGGGAGCGCCATCCGGACGTACGCTTCCGGCTGCTGCGGCAGCGCGAGGAGTACGACGACTCGCTCCACTACGACCTGCTGATCAAGCAAGCGGACAATGGGACGATCTCGTTGTCCTGGTGCCCGGACCGGGCGCTGCCGTGGCCGTTGCGGAGCGTGCACCGGGCCGGCGAGATGCTCCTGCTGCGGATCGACGGGGTCGGCGTGCAGGTGGCCGACGCGGTGGCCCGGCTCGACTTCCTGTGGAACGAGGCCCGGCTGGTGGACCGGATCGTCACCGCCGCCCTGCTGCAGGTGGAGCTGGAGGAGTCGCCCGTCGAGCTCACCGACGGCGAACTCCAGGAGGCGGTGGACGCCTTCCGGCGCGCCAGGGGACTGCTCACCACCGAGCGGACGCGCGAATGGATGGACCGGCGCGATGAAGCGCTGGTCGGAGCTGTTCGCCGTCCAGCTGGACGCCGACGTGCGAGGTGGCCTCGTCAAGGGCCTGGTCGACTCGGCACTCGCGGCGATCCGCTACCTGGCGCCCCTCGGGCTGCTGTGGGTCGGCACGTGGCGCGTACTCGACGGGTCGCTCAGCCTCGGAACGCTGCTCGCGCTCAATTCCATCGCGGCCGCCGCGCTCACCCCGCTCGGCTCGCTGATGACCGCCCTGCAGAACCTCCAGCAGGCGGGGGCCCACTTCGACCGGCTGTCGGACATCCTGGCCGCCGAACCCGAGCCGTCCGAGGGCATCGAGGTGCTCCGCCTGCGCGGCGCGATCGAGCTGCGCCGCGTGAGCTTCCGCCACGGCCCCAACGCCCCGTGGGTCCTGCGCGACGTCTCCCTGACCGTACGGCCCGGCCAGAAGGTCGCGCTGGTGGGCGCCTCCGGCTCGGGAAAGAGCACCCTGGCCCGGCTGCTGCTCGCCCTCCACCCCCCGACCGAGGGCGAGCTCCGGTACGACGGCGTACCCGCACCCGAGCTCAACCCGCACTCACTGCGCCGCCAGTTCGGGGTCGTGACCCAGCAGCCGTCCCTGTTCACCGGGACGATCAGGGAGAACATCGCCCTCAACGACCCGGAGGCGCCCCTGGCGCGGATCGCCGCGGCGGCCGGGCTCGCCTGCCTGCACGACGAGGTCGTCGAGATGCCGATGGGGTACGAGACGATCCTCGTCGAGGGCGGCGGGCTGTCCGGGGGACAGCGCCAGCGCCTCGCCCTCGCCCGCGCGCTGCTGCCCCGCCCCAGGGTGCTCCTGCTGGACGAGGCCACAAGCCAGCTCGACAGCGCGACCGAGGCGGAGATCGAGGCCCGCCTGGCCGGCCTGACGCAGACCCGCGTCGTCATCGCGCACCGGCTCAGCACGATCAAGGACGCCGACCTCATCCTGGTCCTGCACCAGGGGCACGTGGTCGAGCAGGGCACCCACGCGGAGCTCCTCGCTCTCGGCGGGCGCTACGCCCACCTCGTCGCCACCCAGCTGGCCGGCGTGCACGGATAGCCTGCGAGCCGTCAGCGGCCGCTCGACCGTCACTGTATGTGAGACGCCAACGGTTACCGTCACGAATCGTGTGCTGACAAAGAGTCAACCCACCTTTCGAGATGATTCTTCGCATCCGTAGCTTGAAGTACATCTGCCCCATAGGCATAGTGGACGGACCACCTCGGGGGCCGGTACCCGTTCACGACTGCCAGCGGCGCATCATCACGCGCGGAATTGGACATCATGGATAGCTCGCCCCTGCCGCTCCGCACCAAGCTGCTCAGGATCCTGCTGCTTCCGCTGGTCTCCATGGTCGTCCTGTGGGGGTTCATCGCCTACTCCAGCGTGGCGGAGATCGTCACGGTCTCCCAGGCGCAGGACCGCTGGGAGGCCATCGGGTCGCCGGTGCTGCAGCTGATCGTCGAGCTGCAGCGGGAGCGCCAGCTCTCGGCGGAGGCGCCGCGCAGCACCGCGGCGTACGCGCCGCTGGCCGAGCAGCGGCGGATCACCGACGGCAAGGCCGAGCGGCTGCGCGAGGTCATCGGATCCGTTGACGCCACCCCGGAGGGCGCCGACACGCCGGCCCAGGTGCGGGCGCTGGTGCAGGCGCTCGACGGGCTGCAGTCGCTGCGCGCCTCCGCCGACGGCGGCGTGCTGGCCCCACCGCTGACGATCATCCAGGCGTACGACAACCTGATCAGCGTGGTCAACCGGCAGTTCACCGACCGCGACGCGCTGAGCGACGTCTCGTCCTTCCGCTCGGTACGCGGCATGGCGGCGTACAGCGCCACGGCCGAGTACCTGGGCCGGGAGCACGCCGTGCTCACCAGCACGCTCGTGCACCGCAAGATGTCCCCCACCGACCGGGCCGCGTTCGTCGCCGCGTCCACCAGCCGCCGGATCGTCTTCGCCAACGCCGAGCGCGACGTGGGCCCCGACCTGCGGGTGAACTTCGACAAGCTGGTCGGCGGCGCCCCGTACAAACGGCTGCTGGAGGCGGAGGACGAGCTGTTCTCGTGGGACACCAGCGGCGGCGCGCCGCCGCTGGACCCCGCCGTGTGGAAGAGCGACGCCGACGCCATCCTCGGCGCGATCAACCGCGACACGCAGGCGGAGCTGGGCCGCGCCGCGGTGGAGGCCGAGGGGCAGAAGAGCGGGGCGTACTGGCGGATCGGGCTGGTCCTGCTCCTGGGCCTGGCGGTGGTCGTCGTGTCGGTGGCGCTGTCGTACCGGTTCGGCCGCTCGCTGATCGCCGAGCTCAGCCGGCTGCAGGCGTCGGCGGTGGAGCTGGCCGAGGAGCGGCTGCCCCGGCTGGTCGAGCGGCTGCGCCGCGGCGACGACGTGGACCCGGCCACCGAGGCCCCCGGCCTCGACCCGGCCGACACCGCCGAGGTCGATCGCGTGGTGAACGCGTTCTCCGCGGTACGCCGCACTGCGGTCGAGGCCGCGGTGGGCCAGGCGACCCTGCGCAAGGGCGTCGGTCAGGTCTTCCTCAACCTGGCCTGGCGCAACCAGACGCTCCTCCACCGCCAGCTCGCGCTGCTCGACACCATGGAGCGCCGGATCGACGAGCCGGAGGTCCTGGAGGACCTGTTCAAGCTCGACCACCTGACCACCCGCATGCGGCGGCACGCGGAGAACCTGATCATCCTGTCCGGCTCCGCCCCCGCGCGCCGCTGGCGCGACCCGGTGCCGCTGTTCGACGTCGTCCGCGCGGCGGCGCTGGAGGTCGAGGACTACACCCGCGTCGCCGTCGCGCCGATGCCGAACGCCCCGCTGCTGCTCGGGGCCGCGGTCACCGACGTGATCCACCTGGTCGCCGAGCTGGTCGAGAACGCCACCGTCTTCTCCCCGCCCGACACGAGCGTGCACATCCGCGGCATCACGGCGGCCAACGGGTTCGCGCTCGAGGTGGAGGACCGGGGCCTGGGGCTGAGCCAGGTCATCCTCGACGAGCTCAACGCCCGGCTGGCCGACCCGCCGGAGTTCGACCTGGCCGACAGCGACCGGCTCGGCCTGTTCGTGGTGTCCAGGCTCGCGGCCCGGCACGGCATCAAGATCGTGCTGCGCCGGTCGCCGTACGACGGGACGACCGCGATCGTCCTGGTGCCCTCCGCCCTGCTCGCCGGCTCCGAGACCCCGGCCGTCGCCGCGGCGGAGCACGCGGCCGCCCGCGCGGGCCGGCCCATGCGCGCGCTCGGGGCGGCGCCTGCCGAGGCAGGACGCCACGCGGTGGCCGTGGCTCCCTTCCCGCCTGTCGGGCCGGACGTGCCCGTCCGCGCCCCGGAGCCCGAGCGGCCGACCTGGTTCGAGGCCCGCCTCGCACCGAGGCCGGAAACCGGGCCTGTTTCGAGTCCGGTTGCCGACTCTGCCACGCCCCCGGGTCCGTCCGTCGAGTGGAGCGTGACCGTACCGGCGGAGGAGGCGGACGAGGATCTCGACGGTCTGCCGATGCGGGTACCGCAGGCCAACCTGGCTCCCCAGCTACGTGACACCACGCGCGCCGAACCGCGTACGGTCTCGGAGCGCTCCCCCGAGGAGCTCGCACAACTCATGTCGTCCATGCAACGTGGCTGGCAGCAGGGCCGCCGGCAGACGGAGCAGGGACAAGACGTGTGGAACCGAAAGGACGACCATCCCGATGCCCGACCCCAGAAGTGAACTGAGCTGGCTCCTCAACGACCTCACCCAGCGCGTCCCCGGCATCCGGCACGCCATCGTGCTGTCCGCCGACGGGCTGGCCATGGGCGGTTCCCGGGAGCTGACCCGGGAGGACACCGAGCACCTGTCCGCCATCTCCGCCGGCAGCCACAGCCTCGCCATGGGCGCGGGACGGCACTTCGGGATGGGCGGCGTCCGGCAGACGATCATCGAGATGGACGGCGGGTTCCTGTTCGTCACCGCGGCCGGCCAGGGTGCCCGGCTGGCGGTGCTCGCCTCGGGCGACGCCGAGCTGGGCATGGTCACGTACGAGATGGCGCTCATGGTCAAGCGGGTCGGCGAGCACCTCTCCGCGCAGCCGAGGGGAGCGGCACCGGCACCCGCCTGGAACGGTACGAGACCGTGACCGGGGAGGATCCCGGGCCGCTGATCCGGCTGTTCGGGCTGACCGGGGGCCGGGCGCGCCCGCAGGGCGAAGCGTTCGACCTGGTGGCCATCGTGACGACGGTCGGCGCGGGCTCCGGCTCCCACGAGCCTCCGGACCTGATCCCGGAGCATCGCGAAGTGTTGTCGCTGTGCCGCGCGCCCACGCCGGTGGCGGATGTCGCGGCGCACCTCAGGCTGCCGCTCAACATCACTCGGGTGATCCTGGGCGACCTGCGGCGAGAGGGCCTGATCACCATCGAGCGCCCGCGCCCCGCGGCGCAGACGATCGACGAACGCATCTACAGGGAAGTGCTGCATGGACTCCGCAGCCTCTGAGCCGGGGACGACCGCGGTCGTCTCGGCCTTGGCCATCAAGATCCTCATCGCCGGCGGCTTCGGCGTCGGCAAGACGACCATGGTCGGCACGATCAGCGAGATCCGGCCACTGCACACCGAGGAGCTGCTGAGCGAGCCAGGCATCGGGGTGGACGACACCTCAGGCGTGGAGTCCAAGACCACCACCACTGTGGCGCTGGATTTCGGCCGCATCACCATCCGCGAGGGGCTGTGGCTGTACCTGTTCGGCACGCCCGGGCAGGACCGGTTCTGGTTTATGTGGGACGAATTGGCCCTGGGCGCGCTCGGCGCCGTCGTGCTGGCCGACACCCGCCGCCTGCAGGACTCCTTCCCGGCGGTGGACTACTTCGAGCAGCGCGGCATCCCGTTCGTGGTCGGCGTGAACTGCTTCGACGGCGCCCGCCGCCACGACCCGGCCAAGGTACGGCGGGCGCTCGGGCTGAACGAGGCCATCCCGATCGTGCTGTGCGACGTGCGCGAGCGCGAGTCGGTCAAGAATGTGCTCACGACGCTGGTCACGTACGCGGTGGAGGGCGCCTGACCGGCGTCCGTATGTGCTTCAGGCACGGTCGGGGCCCCCGGTCTCCAGCAGGCGGCCGTCGGACAGCGCCAGCCAGCGATCCACCTTGATCTCCGCGAGGAACCGCTCGTCGTGGCTGACCACCACGAACGCGCCCTCGTACGCGCTGAGCGCGCTCTCCAACTGCCCGATGCTGACCAGGTCGAGGTTGTTGGTGGGCTCATCCAGCAGCAACAGCTGGGGTGCCGGTTCGGCGCACAGGACGCAGGCCAGGGTGGCGCGCAGCCGTTCGCCGCCGGACAGCACCCCGACCGGGAGCTGCGTGCGGGAGCCCCGGAACAGGAAGCGGGCGAG
Source organism: Nonomuraea marmarensis (assembly GCF_043197025.1). Taxonomy (NCBI): domain Bacteria; kingdom Bacillati; phylum Actinomycetota; class Actinomycetes; order Streptosporangiales; family Streptosporangiaceae; genus Nonomuraea; species Nonomuraea marmarensis. The sequence goes on along the minus strand of NZ_JBICRM010000009.1, from coordinate 277,869 downwards.
CAGGTTCATCCGCTGCGCCTCCGGCATCGCGGGGGCGAACGCGGCCAGGTTCTCCGCCACGGTGCGGTCGAGGTCCAGCAGGTCCAGCCGTTGGGACAGGTACGCGACCCGGCCGTCCGCCCGCTTGATCAGGCCACCCTCCGGCTCCAACTCGCCGTTGATCAGGCGCAGCAGGCTTGACTTGCCGACGCCGTTGGGGCCGGTCAGCGCGATCCGCTCGGGTCCCCGGATCGTCAGGTCGACGCCCGCCCCGGCGAACAACGCCCGCTCACCGTGCCGGACCTGCAGGCGTTCACCGAGGAAGACCGTGCGTCCGGCGGGGACGTTCGTACCGGGCAGTTCCAGCACGATCTTCTGATCGTCGCGCAGAGCACGGCCCGCCTCGTCGAGCCGGGCCTTGGCGTCGCTGACCCGCGCGCCGTGCGTCTGGCTCGCCTTGCCCGCCGACTCCTGGGCGCCCCGCTTCATGTTCCCGGCGAAAATTCTGGGCAGGCCGGCGTTCTTGAGGTTGCGGGCGGCGTTGCTCGCCCGCCGCTCGGCCCGCTCGCGAGCCTGCTGCAGCTCCCGCTTCTCACGCTTCAGCTCCTGCTCGGCGCTGCGGATGTTCTTCTCGGCGACCTCCCGCTCGGCCCGCACGGCCTCCTCGTACGCGGTGAAGTTCCCCCCGTGGAACCTGACCTCGCCCTGGTCGAGTTCGGCGATGCGGTCCATGCGGTCGAGCAGCGCCCGGTCGTGGCTGACCAGCAGCAGGCAGCCGTTCCAGTCCGCGAGCACGTCGTAGAGCTTGCGGCGCGCGGCAAGGTCGAGGTTGTTGGTCGGCTCGTCGAGCAGCAGCACGTCGGGCCGCTTCAGCAGCTGCGCCGCCAGCCCGAGCGAGACGACCTGGCCACCGCTGAGGGTGTGCAGGCGCCGGGCGAAGCCGACCTCGGCGAGGCCGAGCCGGTCCAACTGGGCACGGGTACGCTCCTCGATGTCCCAGTCGTTGCCGATCGTGGTGAAGTGCTCCTCGCTGGCGTCTCCGGACTCGATGGCGTCCAGTGCGCGGATCACCGGAGCGATCCCCAGGACCTCGGCCACCGTCAGGTCACCGACGAGCGGCAGAGTCTGCGGCAGGTAGCCGAGCACTCCCTGGACGGACACCGCCCCGCCGCCGGGCCGGTACTCGCCGGCGATCAGCTTGAGCAGCGTGCTCTTACCGGCGCCGTTCGGGGCGACGAGGCCCGTACGGCCGCCGCCCACTGTGAAAGACAGGTCCTGGAAGACAGATGTGTCGTCGGGCCAGGAAAAGGACAGGTTGGAGCAGATGATGAATGCGTCGGACATGCGAGAGACCTCGTACGTGATCCGGGCGCGCGCCGCGGCCGCCCGGCGATGGGACAGGGATTCGTGAAACGACGACGACGGCCGCGACGGCGGCGTGTCGTGCACGCCTGCCCGGGCCGATCAATTTCCGGTATCACCCGGAAATGTCGTCGTCACCTGCCACGTCTGTCTCCCTAGCTTCCGCTCACAAGCGTTCTCCACCATAGCAGCGCAGGCCCCGTGCCTGGCTCTGCGGGCGTGCGGCCCGGATCAGCGTTCCCGCGCAGTTTCAGGGTCACCAGTACGTCGGAGCGGCGCGAATGGCGGATCGCCAGATCGACGTGTCACCTCGTACGGCGGTCACGCGGCGCCCCTTGCGCTCTGCGCGCTGTTCCGCATGAGCTCCTTGGATTTCCTCGCGGCGGGTGGCGCTGGTTCGGCGATGGCTCGCGGCGGTTGGGGTTGAGGGATGGCCGAGGAGTCGAGTTGCGGGATGCGCAGGACGAAGCGGGCGCCTCCGGGTGAGTCTTCGAGGGTGAGGGTGCCGCGGTGGTGGTGGGCGATGTCGCGGGTGATGGCCAGGCCGAGGCCGCTGCCGCCGGTGTCGAGGCGGCGGCCGTCGTCGAGGCGGGTGAAGCGTTCGAAGACGCGCTGACGGTCGGCGGGTGGGATGCCGGGGCCGTCGTCGGTGACGGCGATCACGGCTTGGCCGTCGACAGAGGTGAGGGTGATGTCGACGGCGGTGGTGGCGTGGCGGCGGGCGTTGCTGACCAGGTTGGCCAGGGCGCGGATGAGCTGGATGCGCGATCCGCAGATCCACACGTCGCCATGCGTGTGCAGCCGGACCGGGACGGCCTTTTGCGGTCCGTGGTGGGTACCGGTGGTCTTGATGCCGGTGGCCTCTTTGAGGCTGTTGCCGGTGGCGTAGGTGGTGGCGCTCTTCGTACGGGTGGCGATCCTGGTGGGTTGGCTGTAGGCGCCGTTGGGCTGGGTTGTTTCCTGGGTGACGAGTTGGGTGAGATTGATGAGTTCGTGGGAGGTGGTGGCGTGCAGGCGGGCCTGGGCGAGCAGGTCGGTGACGATGGCGTCGAGGCGGTCGGTGGTGGTCAGGGCGCTTTGCAGGGTGTCGTGGGTGTCGGTGTCCTCGGGGTGTTCCAGGGCGTCCTCCAACTGGGCACGCAGGCCCGCGATGGGGTTGCGGAGTTCGTGGCTGGTGTTGCTGGCGAAGCGGCGTTGCTGGGCGACGGCTTCGTCCAGGCGGGCGAGGGTGTGGTCGGCGGTACGCGCGAGTTCGGCGATCTCGCCGTCGCCGGGTGGGACGGGCATGCGGCGGCTCAGGTCGTTCAGGGTGATCTGGGCCATGTGGGTGCGCAGGGCTTGGACGGGGCGCAGGGCGCGGCCGACGGCGGTCCAGGTGATGGCGCCGGCGCCGGCGACCAGGGCGAGGGCCAGGGCGGCCAGCAGGAATTCGAGGTTGTGTCCGCGGAGCACGGCAGGGATGCTCCGGCCGGCCACCACGACCGGGGCGGCGGCGGCGAGGCTGGTGCGGATGGCGACGATCACGTGCCGGCCGTCGGACAGGCGGGCCACCGGGTCGTCGGGAGTGGGGCGGGTGTGGGTGAGCGGGGGTCTCCCGCGGGCGGCGTGGCTGGCGGCCAGTACGGCACCGCGGGAGTCGACGATCTGGATCAGGTCGACGTCGCCGGAGGCGGGCAGGGGGTCGAGCAGCGCGTTGGGCGGGATGGTACGCGCGGCGGTGGTCCACTGGCCGGCCACGTCTTCGGCCTGGTCGTAGATGTGCTCGCTTTGGGAATAGCGGAGGGCCAGGCCGGTGGTGGCGGCGAGCGCACCCAGGATGATCAGTGCCAGCAGCGACGCTGCCATGGTGGAACGCCCACGGAGGGATCGGGGATAGCGGATCACAGTCACGGTCTTCCTCTCGGGAAGGGAGTTATGGGGTAAGAGGCACCGCTCAGACCGTCGTGACGGCGAGGCTGCCCAGGAGCGCGAGCGCGTGCTCGGTAGGGCTGTCGGGTTCGGCGTGGAAGACGACGAGATGCTGGCCCGGGACGTGGTCGATGTCGAACAGGTCGCAGATGAGGGTGAGGTTGCCGACCTCGCGGTGGCGCAGGCGCTTGACCTTGTGCGCGTCGGTGACCAGATCGTGCCCGGCCCACAGCCGGCGGAAGTCGCGGCTCTGCTCGGAGAGTTCGCCGACCAGCGCGGTCACGTGGGGGTCTTCGAGCTGGCCCCGGACAGTGTGCAGGGACTCCGTCGCGGCGCCGGCGATGTGCTGCCATTCCTGGAAGAAGTCGGGTGCCGCCGGGTCCAGGAACACCAGCCTGAACAGGTTGTCGGCGTGCCCCAGCCCGTCCAGGAGCGCGGTGCCCAGGCAGTTCGCGGCTCGCACGTTCATCAGGCGGTCGCAGAGGAGGGTGGGTGTGTCGGCACAGGTGTCGACCAGCCGTCGCAGGCGCGGGCTGATCCGCTCGCGCTCCCCCGTCTCTGGCCGGGGGCGCAACAGCGGGTGGGCGAGCTCCCACAGCCGCGCCGTCGCAGGGCGATTCAGGTCCAGGACCCGCACCAGGGAGCCGAGCACCCGCTCGGACGGGTGACGCTCGGTCCCGTCCTCCAGGCGGACGTAGGAGGCGGTGCTGATCCCGGTCAGCAGGGCGATCTCTTCCCTGCTCAGTCCCAACGTCTCGCGAGGGCCGATGACCTGGCCGGCCGCCAGGGCCTCGCGCCGGGTCCGGAGGAAGTCACCGAGAAGCTGACTGTTGTCCATTTCGTCACCGTACGTCGGAATCTCTCCGCCAAGGTGACCGTGCGACACCTAGGCAAGCCGGACCCTGTATCCGCACGTCAACGGGCATGCGAGGACGTCTAAGTGGCGTTCGCGATGCGGTCGAGCCACTCCGCGAGGAGCGAGCTTTCGGCGGGCGTCAGCGGGACGGCGCCGTTCTGGCGGAGCGCCTCGCGCAGGGCGACGGCGCGGGCGGCGGCCGGCGCGGCGGGGGCGGGCGCGTCGCCGGTGGTGATCGCGCGCAGGACGTGCTCGCGGGCCACCGCCGGTAGTTCCGGGTCGCGCTCGTCGGGCGGGAGCGCCAGCAGGGACAGTACGACGCCGATCGCGGTGGCGTGTACCAGGCGGGTGGCGCGTTCGACGCTCATGCGCAGCAGGCCCGCCTTGCCCAGTCGCGCGAGGAGGCCCTGCAACATGGTGACGGTGTCGCGGCCCGCTCTGGACTCCTCTCCGGTGCGGGCCTCGCCGTACATCAGGATGTAGAACTCCGGCTTGGACAGGCCGAAGCCCATATGCAGGTCCCAGGCCCGGCGCAGGTCGGCCACCGGATCCTCGCTCTGGGCCAGCGCCTGCTTGTCGGCCAGGTAGTCCTGGAAGCCGTAGGTGGCGACCGCGTCGAGCAGGCGTTCCTTGTCGCCGAACAGCCGGTACAGCGTCGGCGGCTGCACACCCGCCGCCGCGCTCACCGCCCGGGTGGACACCGCCTCCCGGCCGCCGCTGGCCAGCAGGTTCGCCGCCGCGGCCAGCACCCGGTCTCTTGTGGTCGTCATGGTTCCAACGATAACTAATCTTTAATATCAACGATGTATATCAATGCTACGGTGATTGTTTTATCGGCGGAAACGCGACACGCGGCCTGTAATCCGCGAATCACGTTTGAGGCGGTGGACGCCTACCAGTTCCCGAGGAGTACTGACCGATATACGGAGATGACATGGACAGCGACAAGCTGCTCGGCGAATTCCTGCGCGCCCGGCGCGCGGTCACCACTCCGGCACAAGCAGGTTTCCTGCACGCCGGCTCCCGCCGAACACCAGGGCTGCGGCGGGAGGAGGTGGCGATGCTCGCCGGAGTCAGCACCTCGTACTACATCCGGCTGGAACAGGGACGCGAACGCCGCCCCTCCTACCAGGTGCTGGGCGCCCTCGCACGAGTGTTGTGCCTGGACGCCGACGCCGTCGACTACCTCTACACGCTCGCCCATCCCTGGGCGCAGGCCCGCGTGCCGTCCGCACAGGTGGAGCAGGTCAGCCCGAGCCTGCTGCAGCTCCTCAACCGCTGGCGCCACATCCCCGCGCTGGTGATCGGCCGGCGGCTGGACGTGCTGGCCACCAACCCCCTCATCGAGGCCGTGTACGAGGGCATGACCCACCTCGACAACTGCCTGCGCATGATCTACCTCTGCCCGGGGGCGGCCGACTACTACCCCGACTGGGAGAAGGCCGCCCACTCCAAGACAGCGCAGCTCCGCGCCGCCCTCGCGACCGACCCCCACGACCCGTACCTGCACGGGCTCGTGGAGGAGCTCTCCACCCACAGCGAGGAGTTCCGCCGCGCCTGGGCCCGGCACGACGTGCAGATCCGCAGCAACGAGGTCAAGGAGTTCCGCCATCCGAAGCTCGGCGACCTCACCTTCACCTGGGAGGTGCTGACCGTCAGCGGCACCTCCCAGCAGCTCGTCGTCCTGGCATCCGAGCCCGGCAGCCCCTCCGAGGCGGCCATGAGAACGCTGGCCGACACCGTCACCAGGGACAACTCGCACCGGGTGAGCCCGGTCCATTCGTGAGCTCAGAGGTCCGGGATCCCGAGGTCTAGGTTGGGCCGGTCGATGCCGCCGTCCACCTCCAGCACCTTGCCCGTCACGTAGCGGCTCGCCGGGGACACCAGGTAGAGCACCGCGGCCGCCACGTCCTCCGGCTCCCCGATCCGATGCAGCGGCGTGGCCTGCTCCATCTGAGTACGCATGCCCTCGTCGTTCATGACGATGTCGAGGGCGGAGGTGGCGCACGCGCCGACGGCGACCGCGTTCACCCGCACCTTGGGGGCCAGGTCGAGCGCGGCCAGCCGCGTGTAGTGCGCGAGCGCCGCCTTGGCGGTGCCGTACGCCAGGTAGCCCCGGCCCGGCACGCGGCCCACGGCGGAGGAGACGTTCACGACCGCGCCACCCGTTTCGAGCAGGTACGGCACCGCCGCCAGGGTCAGCTCGTGCGCCACACCGACGTTGAACTGGAACGCGTTCTCAAGATGCCGCCGGGTGGTGTCTAGGAAGGGCCGGGGAAGGGCACCACCCACGTTGTTGACGACCACGTCGAGCCGGCCGAACGCGTCCGCGGCCCGCTCCGCCAGCGTCTCGGCCGCGCCCGGCCGGCGCAGGTCGGCCGGGACGATCAACGCCCGCCGGCCTGCCTTCTCCACCTGGACCGCGACCTCGCGTAGCTGCTCTTCCGTACGGGCGCAGATCGCCACGTCCGCGCCCGCCTGGGCCAGGGCGATCGCGGTCGCGGCGCCGATGCCCCTGCCCGCGCCGGTGACGACGGCGGCGGCGCCGGCGATCTGGAAACGGTCCAGGATCATGCCCGCAGCCTACGAACGAACTGCAACAGGTTTCAATACCGCGCCCAGTATCCAAGGATGACGGCCTGCGCGCCGGCGCCGAGCATTGATCATCGCGACCCCGGCTGGGGCTCAGGGTTCGCTGGTGCGGATCCTGGTCCCGTAGTGGGCGCGGAGGCGCTCGTTGTGGGCGTCGCCGCCGTCGATGTTCGCCGACACGTAGATCGGCGGCTCGATGCCGCGGTCGAGCAGGTCGGCGCAGACGGCGGCGTTGATGAGCTGCGCGACCAGCACGCCGGTCATGGTCGAGGTCGGTACGATCGTGGCTCCCGTCGCCAGTTCGTAGGCCGCGTCGCCGGGTACGCCGCAATTGTCGATCACGACGTCGGCCGCCTCGAACAACCGCCGCCCGGACGGGTGCCTGGAGGCCGCCGACGTGCTGTGGGCCAGCGAGGTGACCGCGACGACCGGGTTGCCGTTGGCGCGGGCCAGTTCGGCCATCTCGACGACGGCGCCGTTGATGCCGGAGTTCGAGGCGATCAGGAACACGTCGTCCGCGCGCACGTCGTGCAGCGCCCACACGCGGTGCGCGAGGGCCGGATCACGTTCGCAGGCCGGGTCGAGGATCTCCACCGGGTCGGCTCCGCCGTACATGACGAGGTCCTTGACGCTCAGCTGGTTGGTGGGGATGAGGCCGCCGGCGCGGCCGGCGATCTCCATGGCGAACGAGCGGGAGTGCCCGGTGCCGAAGACCTGCACGATCCCGTCGGCGGCGAGCGCGTCCGCGCACAGGCGCGCCGCCTGGCCGATCGCCGGTAGCTGGGTGGCGATGACCCGGTCCACGGCCTCCTGCAACACCTGCAGGGCGATCGGGCGGTCGAGGGTCACGAGTGCTCCTTCCCTATCAGTTCAGTGGCCTGGGCCAGGACGTGTTCCGCGCCGCCGGGGGCCACCTGTGAGCGGAGCACCTCGTACTCGGGGTGCCGGTAGGCCTCGCGTACCGGCAGGTATCCGAGGTAGCCGTTGGTGTAGCCGACCAGGACGGCGGGTCCCTCGACCGCGCGGTCGAGCCGCGCGGCCAGGTCCAGGTACGGCTCCGCACCCAGGGCCACGAGTGACAGCGGGCCGATCCTGGCGACCGACACGGCGCAGGTCGGGTCGGCGGGAGGCGGTTGTCCGGTGGCCAGGCGGGCGGCCTGGAGCGCGGTCCAGGCTGTGCGGATCACGGCCGGGTCGCCGCCCCGCTCCGCCTCGCGCAGCCGCTCCTCCAGGCGGTCGACCGCGGGTTCGCCCGGTGGCTTGGGCGGCAGCGGCACCTGTACGCGTCGCACCTGTACGGCCGCGTGGGCGGGAATGATCGACCTGGCGGGTTTGCGCAGGCAGCGCAGGATGGAGTCGGCCACCAGGGTGCCCAGGCGCTCGCACTCCTCGGGCGTCTGGGCACGGCGGTGCGGGCGGGTGCTGACGTCGCCGGCCGCGCCGGTGGCGACCACGACCCACGGACCGCCGAGCCGCTCGGCCAGTGCCCGCCGGACCGCGCCGGCCAAATCCGTGCTGACGAGCAGGTTGTCCGCGCCGAGCACGGTCGGATGGACCGGCAACACGACCAGCACGCCGCACGGCGCACCGCCGGACGTGCTGGACGCGTCGCCGGGCACGCCCTCGGACGCGGCGGCGGGCGGGGCGGGCGTGGTGAACGACAGCACGTCCACCGGCACCGTGCGCAGCGGGCGGACGCCGGAGCGCTGGCCGCCGACGCCGGACAGCCGCTGCCTGCGCACGCTCAGCTCGACGTCCCGCTCCCCCGCCACCGCCGCGCGAGCCGCGACGGCCGCCGCGGCGGGGACCTCCGCCAGCCACCGGGCCGGTGTCCTGGACGTGTCAGCGGAGCAGGACGTCTCAGGGCCCGAGTGGGTGTGCGTGGCCGACACCCACACGTCCCGGCCGGTCGCCACCTCCAGGACGGCCAGGCGGACCGCTTCGGCCAGGTCGGTGTGGACATAGGGCAGGTCGGCCACCACCCAGACGAGCCGCCCCACGGTGACCACGGACACCTCCAGCTCGTCGAGCACGCCCGTGGCGGTGCCGGTGCGGGCCGCGTACCCGCCCAGCGGGGTGCCGGGAGGCGTGGGGAGTGTGCTCCGGCCGTACCCGGATCTCATGCCACCGCCCGCAGGAAGCGCTGGGTGATCGCGCCCGGGTTGGTGATCGCGGTGCCGATGACGGCGGCGTAGGCGCCGGCGTCGAGTGCCGCGCGGAACAGCTCGGGCGTCGTGTAGCGGCCTTCGGCGATCACCGGGCAGCCGAGCGTCGCGGCCAGCTTGGCCACCAGTTCCACGTCGGGTTCGTCGGGGACGGGACCCGGGCCGGTGTAGCCGGACAGCGTGGTGGCCACCAGGTCGGCACCGGACTCGCGGGCGGCGATGCCCGCCTCGTAGCCGTCGACGTCGGCCATGACCTGCACGCCGTACTCGTCGTGGATCGCGGAGATCTGCTCCGCGAGCGTCAGGCCGTCCGGGCGGGGGCGCGTGGTGCCGTCGAGGGCGACCAGGGCGGCTCCCGCGCGGATCACCTCGGCGGCGGCGGCGAGCGTCGGGGTGATGTAGACGCCGTCGCGGTCACCTGTCTTGTTGATCCCGATGATCGGCAACTGGACGGCGCGGGCGATGGCCGCGACGTCGGCCGGGCCGTTGGCGCGGATCGCGACGGCTCCGGCCAGTTCGGCGGCCCTGGCCATCATCGCCATCGGGCCCGGGCCGTGCAGGGGACTGGTCGCGGTGGCCTGGCAGGAGACGACCAGCGATCGTGCGGGAAAGGGCAACATGGTCACAGACCTCGATAAATGTGCAGGCGGGAGCGGTAGGGGGCGGGGTCGGAGGTGGTGGCCAGGCGGCACGCGCCGTCCAGAGCGGTGCCCGCCGCCCGTACGGGCCTGGCCCTCGAACAGGTGGCGGCCAGCTCGGCCAGGAACGTCTCGACGAGCCGCCCGCCCGACTCGACGAGCCGCCCGGTTTGAGCGACCGGGACCGGCGCGTCACCGGACACCGTGCGTACCGCCGTGGCCGCGGTGTGGGCCAGCTCGCGCCCGGCGGCCGCCACGATGGCCCCGGCGGCCGAGTCCCCGAGGCCGGCGGCCGCGACGACGTCGGGTGCGAACCTGGCGGTGCCGTCGACCGTGGCGCCGGACGTGTAGAGGAGGGCCGGCATCTCCCTGGCCGGTCCGTACCGGCGGCGGGCCAGTTCTGACAACTCGGTGCGCGGGCCGCGGCCGTCGAGCGCGCGCAGCACCGCCGCGATCCCCGCCCGGCCGATGGCGAAGGCGCTGCCGTCGTCGCCGAACAGGTGGCCCCAGCCGTCGACCCGGCTGCTCGTGCCGGTGGCGGAGTCGACGGCCAGGCACCCGACTCCGGTGCCGATCGTCAGCACCACGCCGTGCCCCCCGGGCAGGGCGCCGGCGTGCGCGGTGACGTTGTCGGCGCACAGGACGACCTCTTCGGCGCGCAGCACGGACGCGATCTTCCCGGCGAGCAGCTCACGCTGCTCCGGCCTGGCGGGCAGGCCGGTGAGCCCGAGCACGGCCCGCGTGACCGGTCCGGGGCGGTCCACCGCGGCCCAGGCCTGGCGTACGGTCTCGCACATGGCGGACACCGGATCCGGGTTGGGATAGGTGAAACCGGGTGCCTCGTGGACGACGCCGCTGTCGGCGACCGTCAGCCGCAAGGTGGACTGGCCGCCGTCCACGCCCACGTACCGGCCGCTCATCTGAGCCCCGCGCTCATCGCCACGCCCTCGACGAACCGCCGCTGCAGGGACAGGAACAGCGCGACCGTGGGCGCCATGGCCAGGACCGCCGCCGCCATCATCATCGGCACCCCGGCGGCGCCCAGATTGTTGGCCTGCATCGCGGCCAGGCCGACGGGCAGCGTCCGGTGGTCGTCGTCGGCCGCCACCAGCAGCGGCCAGAGGTGGCTGTCCCAGTTCATCATGAAGATGAACAGCGCCAGGGCCGCCATGGGACCCCGTACCAGCGGGATGACGATGCGGGCCAGGCTGACGAAGACGCCGGCGCCGTCCAGCCTGGCGGCCTCCAGCAGCTCGTCGGGTACGGCGTCGATGCTCTGCCGCATGAGGAAGATGCCGAACGCGCTGGTGCCCGCCGGAACGATGAGCCCGGCGAAGCTGTTGACCCAGCCCAGGTCGTAGATCAGCGAGTACAGCGGCACGTAGATGACCTCGAGCGGCACCATCAGCGTGGCCAGCACGACCACGAAGGCGACGTTGCGCCCCGGGTAGCTGAACTTGGAGAAGCTGTAGCCGGCGAGCGTGCAGGTGAGGACGTTCAGGAGGGTCACGGTGACGCCGACGACCACGCTGTTGGCGTAGTAGCGGGCGAAGGGCGTCTCCAGGAACGGCCGGGCGAAGTTGTGCCAGTCCACCTGGCTGGGCCACCACCGCAGCGGCACCGACAGCACCTCGCCGGGCGGTTTCAGCGCCGAGACCACGGCGTAGGCCAGCACCGCCGCGAAGGCGACGCCGCCGGCCGCCACCACGAGGAGGAGCACCCAGGACCTGGCTCTCATCTGTCCTCCCTGCGGAAGGCGCGCAGTTGCAGCAGGGTCACGGCGACCAGGACGAGGAACATGAACACGGCCACCGCGCTGGCCCGTCCCATGCGGGCGTTCTCGAAGGCGGTCTTGTAGACGAACAGGTTGACCACTTCGGTGCCGAAGGCCCCGTCCGTCAGCACCACCTGCGGGCTGAACGCCTGCAACCCCCTGATGACGCCCATCACCGAGCAGATCGCGGTGATGGGCTTGAGCAGCGGGAAGGTGATCCGCCAGAAGCTCTGCCAGGCGTTCGCGCCGTCCACCCTGGCGGCCTCGTACACCTCGGGAGGAAGGCGGGACAACCCGGCGAGGAACAGGATGAGGAAGAACCCCGTCTCCTTCCAGATCCCCATGATCACCAGTGCCCATTTGGCGGCCGCCGAGCTGGTCAGCCAGCTCACGTCCAGTCCGAGCGTCTGGTTCAGCAGGCCGTCCTGGTGCAGCACCAGCCGCCAGACCACCGAGATGGCCACCCAGCTGGTCGCCACCGGCAGGAAGTACAGAAGCCTGACCCAGCCGGCGCCCATCATCCGCCGCGACAACGCCAGCGCCAGCACGAGCGCCAGGGCCAGCGCGGGCAGGTACGTCCCCACGGTGTAGATCAGCGAGTTGAGCAGCGCCTCGTGGAAGCGCGGGTCCTCGGCCAGGAACGTGAAGTTCGCCAGCCCGACGAACGTCGGCGGGGCGGTCAGGCTGTAGTCGAACAGGCTCAGGTAGAACACCCGCAGCCCGGGATAGATCGCGAAGGCCGCGAACAACGCCAGCGCGGGCCACGAGAGCATCGCACCGAGCAGGTTCCTGCCGTTCACCCGGGGCCTGGTCGGGGACGGCCGGCGGGTGGTCGGCGGTGCGGCGGTGACGGTCAACTGAGGCTCCGCCGCACCGCCTGGTCGGCCTCGCCCAGCACGGTGTCCACCGGTTTGCCGTCGAAGACGGCCTCGTCGACGGCCTTGCGCAGGATGTCCTGCACCTCGCTCCAGTGCGGTCCGACCTGGTCGTAGCGGCCCTGACCGTACGCGGCCGCGATCACGTCGATGAACGGGATCTTCTTGGCCGGCGCGCTGTCCTGCCAGCCGGTCACCGGCTGGACGAAGTTGACGTCGCTGAGCCACCGATCGTGCTGGCTCGCCAGGTAGGAGATGAAGCGCCAGGCTTCGGCCTGCTGCTTGCTCGCCTTGTTGACGGCCCAGAAGTAGCCGTAGATCCGGCTCACCGGCTTGGCCGGGTTCGCCTGCGGCAGCGGCACCACGGCCAGGTCCTGGTAGGTGTCGGGATTGGACTGGCGGATCTGCTCCATCGCCCAGGGGTAGACGACGGCCATGGACTGCGTGCCGCTGGCCAGGTCCTGGAACGGCACGGTCGCGTCCCGCGAGGACGTCTTCGGGTCGGCGATGCCCGAGGTCCTGGCCAGCTCCACCCACAGGTTGAGCGCCTGCTTGGTGCCGGGCGACAGGAGCGCGGGCGTCTTGCCGTCCGGCGACAGGATCGCCCCGCCGGTCTGGTTGGCCAGGGTCTGGAACCACTGGCTGTACCAGCCGGAGTGCAGGTAGAGGAAGTTGAACGCCTGCTTGTGCCCGGCCTTGTTGAGCGCCCGGCCGGCCTCGATGACCTCCTGCCACGTCTTCGGCGGCTTGGCCGGGTCGAGGCCGGCGTCCTTGAAGTGCTTGGTGTTGATCGCGAAGGCGGTGCCGTTGAACTCGCTCGGCACGCCGTACAGGGTGCCCTTGGCGTCCTTGGCCCCGTCGAGGGTGCCGGGCACGTAGCCGCTCTCCAACTCGGCGGCCGACGACTTGCCGAGGGCTTTCGGGTCGACCGGCGCGACCAGGTTCTTGGGGATGTACTCGCCGCGCAGGGCGTTGTCGTCCATGTTGATGATGTCCGGGCCGGCGCCGGTGCTGAGCGAGGTGAGCATCTTGGTGCCGAACTCGGTGTTGGGGATGGTCTGGTACTCGATCTTGACCTTGGGGTTCTTGGCCTCGTACTCGGCGATGAGTTTCTTGTTCAGGTCGATCATCGGGGGGTGGGTGTGGGTCCAGAAGGTCAGCGTGACCGTTCCGTCGCCGGAGCCGCCGCCGCTGCCACAGGCCGCGACCCCGCTGGCGGTGGAAATAAGGACGGCCGTAATTGCGAGTAGACGCCGATGCTTACGGTACCTGGGCATGGTTTCCTCCAGGTCGTGCGGAGTGGGGGTGTGCGGTGCTAGGTCGGCATGAGTTCGACGGTGATCGTGTAGTAGTCGCCCCGGCAGACCGACTCGCCGTACTCGACGACCCTGCCCCTGCGGTCCCTGACGACCGTGCGGATCCGGAAGCACGGCTCGCCGGCGGTGATGCCCAGCAGCTCGGCCGTGCGCTCGTCGGGGAGGGCCGGCTGGACCTCCGCGGTGCCCGCGCTGATGTCCACGCCGTACTTCTCGGCCATCACCGCGTACCAGGAGCCGTCCAGGTCGGCCTCGGTCAGGTCCTGGAACAGCCTGGCGGGCACGTAGTTCGTCTCGATCGCCACCGGCTCGCCGTCGCCCTGACGTAGGCGGGTGAAACGGATGACCGATTCTCCCTCGGGCACCCTCAGGCGCCTGGCCACCTCGGTGGTCGCGCGGATCCGCCGCATGGCCAGGGTCTTGCTGCTGGCTTCGATGCCGCGCCGGGTCATCTCCTCGGTGAAGGAGGAGATCGTGAGCTGGCGTCGCACCCTCGGGCGGCAGGTGTAGGTGCCGCGCCGGTGCCGCCGTTCGAGCAGGCTCTCCAGTACGAGCCGGTCGATCGCCTTGCGCAGAGTCATCCGGGCCACGCCCCAGCGCTCGGCGAGGTCGCGTTCCGATGGGATGCGTTCTCCCGGCGGGAGCGAGTGGATCAGGTCAAGGAGACGTGCGCGCGTCTCGCCCGTACGATCTGCCGACCTTCCGAGCGACACGGCCCTCACCTCCCTGTCCAGCACGCTAGGCCCGGGTTGGGGGCGGGACCAGACCACGGGGCGGATCCGTTTAGACCAGAACCTAACGAACGTTGTCCAAAGAGCTGGTCAAATCGGGTGTCCGGCCGGCAGAGACGGATCTGTGGTCTAAACGCGCTCGCTACCAGTGAGGTGTCAACGCCCTCGCTTGACGAAGCCCCTGCGCTCGTTGATGAGCTGGGGTCCGTTGGCGAAGTTCGCGCCGCTGTGGGTGTTGTCGCTGTTCACGGTGCCGTTGTTGTTGTCGAAGTTGCCGCTGTTCACCAGGCGGCCCTTACCCCGGAAGTTGCCGCTGTTCCAGGTGTTCCCGCTGTCCTTGGGAGCTCCGTGCATCGCGGCGGCGAAGGCAGGTTCGGTCGCAGTCGTCAGCATCAGCCCGAGCTGCGCCGCGACCACTCCGATCGTCCGCATCAAGCCCCTCATCACCGGTCACCAAGCCGGGGAGATGGACTGGGTTCCGTTGGCGGTGTTGCCGCCGTTGATGGTGTTGCTGCTGTCATTGGAACCGTTGGTGTTGGAGAAGTTGCCGCTGTTGATGGGATCTCCTTCACTCCAGTAGTTTCCGCTGTTGGTGGAGTTTCCGCTGTTCTCCGCGCCGTTGACGCACTTCGTGGGCGAATTGGGCGACGGCGAGTTGTAGCTGATCAGGCGATTGCCGCAGAAAATGCCGGGTAGCGCCTCGATCAGGGTGCCGAGGTCCGCGCCGACCAACCGGGTGAGCGCGGAGCCTTCGGGAGGCGGTTCGGCCGCGGACGCGCCGCTCGGGGCCATCAGCATGCCGCAGCCCACTACGACCATCATCACAACAATCCGTACGAGTGCCCTCAACGCGCCCCCAGCCATCCTCTCCATGGTTCACCGACGATAGCATCGAGTAATTGAGAATCACGGAAAGTAATGGGCTGCGGTAATTCCAGATTTATTCGAGCCGCCGTAGTAGGCGGGCGTTCAGTAACCCGATAAGCGGATATTTCCGGCAAACCTCTCTTTGTCGCCCCTTTGTTGCCCGTGAAACACGGTCCGGGCAGCCTGGCAAGGGAATCCCCACCCATCTTCCAGGAGAAGCGATGTCGATGAGCAAGCACTCGAACGGAAGGCACCGCGGATACGTGGAGGATGCCGAGGGTGGCTACGTCACCTCTGGGGGCGGTCTGGCGGTCCTGGACAATCCGCTGCTGAACAAGGACACGGCCTTCAGCCGGGAGGAGCGTACCGAACTCGGTCTGGACGGGCTGATCCCGCCGGTGGTCGAGACGCTCGAGGAGCAGGCGGGCCGCGCGTACACGCAGTACCTGGCGCAACCCACCGATCTGCTCAAGAACGTGTTCCTGACGGCGCTGCAGGACCGCAACGAGGTGCTGTTCTACCGGCTGCTGGCCGATCACCTGCGCGAGATGTTGCCGATCGTGTACGACCCCACGGTCGCCCAGGCGATCAAGACCTACAGCCACGAATACCGCCGCCCGCGCGGCGTGTACCTGTCCATCGACGACCTGGGCGGCATCGAGCAGGCCTTCCGCAACTTCGGCCTCGAGTCCGGCGACGTGGACCTGATCGTCGCCTCCGACGCCGAGCAGATCCTGGGCATCGGCGACTGGGGAGTGGGCGGCGGGGCCGGGATCGCCGTCGGCAAGCTGGCCGTCTACACCGCCGCCGCCGGCATCGACCCCGCCCGGGTCATCCCGGTCGCCCTCGACGTCGGCACCGACAACGAGGCGCTGCTCAACGATCCCTTCTACGTCGGCGAGCGGCACTCACGGGTACGCGGCCGGCGATACGACGACTTCATCGACGCGTACGTCACGGTGGCCACCCGCCTGTTCCCCGACGCGATGCTGCACTGGGAGGACTTCGGCCCGTCCAACGCCCGCCGCATCCTGGAGAAGTACACGGGCCAGATCGCCACCTTCAACGACGATATGCAGGGCACCGGCGCCATCGTCCTGGCCGCCATGCTCGGCGCCACCCGCGTCACCGGCACGCCGATGCGCGAACAACGGATCGTCATCTTCGGCTCCGGTACGGCCGGCATCGGCATCGCCGACCAGCTACGTGACGCGATGGTCCGCGACGGCCTGGACGAGGAGGCGGCCACCCGCCGGATCTGGCCGATCGACAAGCAGGGCCTGCTCACCGATGACATGTCCGACCTGCGCGACTTCCAGCGCCCCTACGCCCGGCCGGCCGCCGAGGTCGCCGACGTCGAGGGCGGCATCGGGCTCGCCCAGGTCGTCGAGCGGGTCAAGCCGACCATGCTGCTGGGCACCTCCACCATGCACGGCGCGTTCACCGAGCCGATCGTGCGAGCCATGGCCGCCGGCGTCGACCGGCCGATCATCTTCCCGATCTCCAACCCGACCGACCGGATCGAGGCCATGCCGGAGGACCTCATCCGCTGGACCGGCGGCCGGGCCCTGATCGCCACCGGCATCCCGATCAACCCCATCACCTACCACGGCGTCACCTACGCCATCGCCCAGGCCAACAACGCCCTGCTGTATCCCGGGCTCGGGCTGGGCGTGGTCGTGTCGCGGGCGCGGCGGGTCAGCAAGCGCATGCTGCAGGCCGCCGCCGACGCGGTCGGCGGCCTGGTGGACGTCTCGACCCCGGGCGCGTCGCTGCTGCCGCAGGTGGAGAACCTCCGGGAGGTCTCGGCCACCGTCGCCGTCGCGGTCGCGAAGCAGGCGGCCGAGGAGGGCCTGGCCCGCACCGACCTGCGCGATCCCGTCCAGCAGGTCCAGGACGCGATGTGGCAGCCGCGCTACCGTCCGGTCAGGGGGGAATGAGCATGCGTCTCCGGAGCAGAGCGCGCAGGGCCGCGCCGCGGATTCATAACGTGCCGATCGGGCTCAAGGCCGCCGGCACCCGTACCGAGAGTGATTCCCTGGGCGAGGTCCGGGTGCCGGCCGACCACTACTGGGGCGCGCAGACCCAGCGCTCGCTGATCCACTTCAGCATCGGTGACGACCGGATGCCCAAGGCCGTCTACCACGCCTACGGCTACATCAAGAAGAGCGCGGCGATCGTCAACGGCCGCGCGGGCCGCCTGCCCCAGTGGCAGGCCGATCTGATCAGCCGGGTCGCCGACGAGGTCATCCGCGGCGCCCTGGACAGCGAGTTCCCGCTGTACGTCTGGCAGACCGGCTCGGGCACCCAGTCGAACATGAACGTCAACGAGGTGATCTCCAACCGGGCGATCCAGTTGCTCGGCGGCCGGCTGGGCAGCAAGGACCCCATCCACCCGAACGACCAAGTGAACATGGGGCAGTCGTCCAACGACACCTTCATCACCGCCATGCACATCGCCGCGGTCCGGGCCATCCGGGAGCAGGTGCTGCCGGCGCTCGACCGGCTACGCGACAGCACCGCCGCCAAGAGCCGCCAATGGGAGCACGCCGTCAAGATCGGCCGTACCCACCTGGAAGACGCCACCCCGCTGACCGTCGGGCAGGAGTGGTCCGGCTACGTCGCCCAGCTCGACGACGCCACCGATCACCTCGAACACACCCTCACCGGGTTGTACCGGCTGGCGATCGGCGGCACGGCGGTCGGCACCGGGCTGAACGCGCCGCCCGGGTTCGCCGACGAGGTCACCACGCAGCTCGCCGAGCTCACCGGGTATCCCTTCGTCAGCGCGCCCAACAAGTTCGCCGCGCAGTCCTCGTGCGACGCGCTGGTGCGCGTCTCGACGGCGCTGCGCGTACTGGCGGTGTCGCTGTTCAAGTTCGCGAACGACCTGCGCTGGCTCGGCTCGGGGCCCCGTACCGGGCTGCACGAGCTGATCCTGCCGGCCAATGAGCCGGGTTCCTCGATCATGCCGGGCAAGGTCAACCCGACCCAGGCCGAGGCCATGCTGATGGTCGCCATCCAGGTGATCGGCGACGACAGCGCCGTCTCGATGGCCGGCGCCGAGGGCAACTTCGAGCTGAACGCCTTCCGGCCGGTGATCATCAACAACGTCCTGCACTCGGCGCGGATCCTGGCGGACATGATGGATCACTTCCGCGCCTACCTCGTCGAGGGCGCGCACCTCGACACGGCGAGGCTGAAGGAGAACGTCGATCGGTCCGTCATGATGGTGACCGCGCTCAGCCCGGTCATCGGCTACGACCAGGCGGCGCGGATCGCGCACCGGGCGCTGGAGGAGAACCTCACGCTCAAGGACGCGGCACTCAGATCCGGCGTCAGCCCGGCCCTCTACGACAGGGTGGTCGATCCGGAACGCCTGACCGAGCCCGGCGTCGCCCGCCGCTGAGACCGTTGATCAGGTTACGGCGTGCAGGGCCGCGACAGGCCAAGGAGTATCGACAACACGATGGTCACAGCGTTCTCCATGAGACGCGTTTCACCGTGGGTCGCGGCGCAGGGGATGGCCGGGCGGAACCTCCACCAGCACGATGTGATGACCGTCGGGATCGGCTATCCACATCTCGATCAGGCCCCAGGGCTCCAGCCGAGCCTCCCGCAGCACCGTGACGCCCTCCTGCCGCAGCCGCTCCTCCTCGCGCCGGAGATCGCGCACCTGCAGCCAGATCGACAACCGTTCCGCGGCCGCCGGGGCGTCGGACCGCCCGGAGACCTCCAGGAACCCCTGCCCCAGGAAGAACACCACGCCCGGCTGATCCTCCGGGCCGAACTCCCGGTATACGGCCAGGCCGAGCGTGTGGGCGTAGAAGTGGCGGCTGCGTCCGGGATCGCTGGGCCGCAGCAGCAGGCGACTGCTCAGCACGTCCATGCCGGCCCCGTACACGACTGGAGATCCACGAGCCCATCGTATGCCTCCTCGCGTCGGCGATTCGAGAACGCGACACCCGAGCCGGGACGGGTGTTATATGTCAGGATTGCCGCTCCAATTGGCTTTTGCATACTGCATACTGGATCCATGCATGCGAAGATCGTTAACCGTCGCGCAATCCTCCGCACCGCCGGCCTGCTCGCCGGCGGCCTGCTGTTAGACAGCGGGACAGCTCACGGCCTCGCCCGCGCCACCCCCGACGAGGCCTGGGCGACGCTCAGGGAAGGCAACCGGCGCTGGGCCGCCGACGCCGCGATCCATCCGCACCAGGACCTCGCCAGGCGGGCCGAGGTCGCCGCGAAGCAGGAGCCCTACGCGGTGGTCGTGTCGTGCATCGACTCCCGCGTGCCTCCGGAGATCGTCTTCGACGCCGGCCTCGGCGACCTGCTCAGCGTGCGGAGCGCCGCCCAGACGATCGATCCGCTCGTGTCGGCGGCCATCGAGTACGGCCCCGCCGAACTGGGCGCCCCCTTGATCGTGGTGCTCGGCCACCAGCGCTGCGGAGCGGTGACGGCCGCCGCGCACGCGCTGCACGAAGGCACCACGCTCCCCGGCAAGCTCCAGCACATCGTCGAGGAGCTGCGCCCGGCCTACAAACGCGCCCACGGCAACGTGGAAAAGATGATCAGGATCAACACCGCCGAGGTCGTGGCCGAACTGAAGGCCGACAAACTGCTCGCCCGGCGCATCGCCGGCAAACAGCTCAAGATCGTAGGCGGCTACTACTCCCTCGACACCGGCGAGGTCACCCGGCTCGTCTAGGCGGCCACCGGCGTCGCGGCGACCAGGCTTTCTGCGCAGTCGACGACGGTCGTCGTCGCGGGGCGCGGCGCGAAACCGAGCATCCGCCGCGCCTTCGCCGAGCTGAAGACTCGCTTCTGCCCGAGCAGCGGGGTGATGGACCGCAGCATGGGGGCGACGAGGGCGATCGTCCTGACCGCGACATCCGGCAGGTTCCGGGTCGGAACCTTGCTCGCCCGCTCACCGAGCCTGGCGCGCAGCGTCCGCGCGATGTCTCGCATCCACATGAAGTCGCCGGTCGCGATGAACCGCTCGCCCTCGGCCTCGGGGGCGGTCATGGCGCGGATGTGCAGGTCGGCGAGGTCGCGTACGTCGATGACGCAGAAGCCGACGCGGGGCGTGCCGGGCAGGCGGCCGTCCAGCAGGCTCTTGACGAGTCCGACCGAGCCGAGGTTCGCCGTGGTGAGCACCGGGCCAAACACGGCGCCGGGAAGGACGGTCGTCAACGTGGTCGATCCGGGGTGGCCGGCCATGAAGTCCCAGGCCGCCCGCTCCGCGAGGATCTTGGATTTGCGGTAGGCGTTGACGCCCCGGCCGGCCGGGTCGGTCCACACGCTCTCGTCGCCGACGGTGCCCGTACCGGCCGGCGGCGGGGTGCAGGCGGCGGTGGAGGAGGTCATCACCACCCGCTTGACACCGGCGTTCGCCGCGGCGCGCAGCACCCTCAGGGTGCCCTCCCGGGCGGGTACGACCAGCGCGTCCGGGTCCCCGCTCGCCTCGCCGCCGAGCGGGGAGGCGACGTGCAGCACGTAGTCGCAGCCGGCCATCGCGGCGTCCCAGCCCTCGTCCCGGGTGAGGTCGGCGGTCCAGAAGGTCAGCCGGTCGCCGGCGGCCACGGCGGTCGCGACGGCGGCCCGCACGGCCGGCCCCTTGGCGGTGTCGCGTACGGTGGCGCGCACCGTGTAGCCGCGCCGCAGCAACTCGACGATGCACCAGCCGGCGACGAACCCGGTTCCGCCGGTCACGAGGACTGTCTCGCTCATGTGAGCCTCCACCAAATTTTGTATACAGCCGTAGACTAAGGCACGAATCGAAAGAAGTCTACGACTGTATACTTGGAGTGCTGACGGTGACGGACGAGCCCACTGCCCCACGACGCCGCAATGCCGCCGCCACCCGCGCGGCGATCCTCGCCTCGGCGCGGCACGCCTTCGCCCGCGCGGGCTACGACGGGGCCGGGGTACGCGAGATCGCCAAGGGCGCCGGCGTGACCGCCATGCTGGTCAATCGCTACTTCGGTTCGAAGGAGCAACTGTTCGCCGAGGTCATCGCCAACATCATGACGACACCGGACATCTTCACCGAGGAGATACTCAACTCACCCCACCCCGGCGCGGACATGGCCGCCGTGCTCGTGGAGATCACCAAGGCCGGCGCCACCCCGCTCGACGGCTTCCTGATCATGTTGCACTCCTCGTCCAGCGAACGTGCCGCGGAGATCGGCCGCGAGCAGATCGAGGACCACTATCACCGGACCTTGACCGCCGCCCTGAGCGGAGACCACGCACCGCAACGCGCCGCGCTGGTGCTCGCCCTGGTCGCGGGCGTCCAGGCCATGCGGCAGATGATCGGCCTTACCGCGCTGACGGACGCCGACCCGGCCGCACTCGTTCAACTGCTGACCCCGGTGTTCCAGCACCTCATCGACGCCCGTACCGAATCCTGAGGCCTGGAGGACGCTCAGCGGCGGTCCTTGACCACGCGACCGTGCTGGATGACGAGGGCGACGCGGTCGCGGTCGGCGAAGAGCTTGGGGTCGTCCAGCGGGTTTCCGGCGAAACCGACGAGGTCGGCGTGCTTGCCCACCTCGATGGTGCCGGTCTCGTCCTCGATGCCGAGGATGCCGGCGTTCACCCGGGTGGCCGAGACCAGCGCGGTCATCGGGTCCTCCACCTGCGAGCGCAGCACGAGTTCGTGGCCGCGGCCGTCCTGGCGGGGCCCGATGAGGTCGGAACCCGAACCGACCCGCACCCCCGCCTCCCGCCCAGCGTGAATGGCGTCGATCTGGCCCTGCCAGACGCCCTCGGCCCGCACGGCGATCTCCGCCGGCAGCCCGGCGGCGGTGGCGTCGTCGAGCAGCGCGCGTACCACCGCCAGGGTGGGCACGTGCGCGACGTCGTGCTCGGCCATCAGCGCCGCCGTCTCGGCGTCGATCTGCGAGCCGTGCTCGACGCAGCGCACGCCCGCGGCGACGGCGTTGCGGATCCCGGCGTTGTTGTGCGCGTGCACGGTCACGTACGTGCCGCGCGCCGCCGCCTCCCGCACGGCCACCGCGATCTCCTCGACCGAGAACTGCGTGTCGGAGAGCTTGTCGTGCCACGACACGACGCCACCGGTGACGCACAGCTTGAGGAATCCGGCTCCGCGCCGGAACGCCTCCCTGGCGTTCTTGCGCATCTCGTCGGGCCCGTCGCACAGCAGCGACAACGACCGCAGCCCGAGGATCTCGTGCCGATCCCACACGGCCGACGGTTCCCACTCGGGTGCCAGGTACCCGTGGCCGCCGGTCTGGCACAGGAGCGGCCCGCAGTGCAGGATCCGCGGCCCCGGGATCTTCCCGCTCGCCACCACCCCCGCCAGCCCGGCGTCGATGCCACCCGTGTCGCGTACCGTCGTGAAGCCCGCGTCCAGCGTCCGCGCGCAGTTGGCGAACATGTCGGCGGCCAGCTCCGCCACCGGCACCCTCCCGGCCAGGCTGGCCTCGATCGAGCTGGACATGCCCAGGTGCACGTGAGCGTCGATGAGGCCGGGCGTCAACGTCATTCCCGAGCAGTCCAGCACGTCCGCCCCCGCCGGAGGCGCGCCGCCGACCCGGGTGATCAGCCCGTCCTCGACCTGTACGGCCGCCTCCACAGGGTCACGGCCGGATCCGTCGACGACGATCGCGCCGGCAAGCCACATGTTTCTCTCCTTCATCGTCCGAACCCCGTTCTACCCCATCACGGTGCCGGTGCTGTCGGCGTTGACCTGCCGGGCGAGGTAGTCGACCGGACCGCCGCCGAGAGCGCTGGAGTCAAGGACGGATATAGGACCGCAAAAATCACCAAATCTCCCCTGTCCGGAATAAAGGCCCTGGTGGTGGAAAGGGACACAGGAGAGATTTCCTCGTCCTGGAGGAGGGATCATGGCCGAAACCCGGCCGCGAACTCGCACCACCGCCGCACCCAATGGGAAAGAGGCCAAGCGGTTCACGCTGGATCTGCCCATGCTCAGCATCGAGGTCCGCCAACCCGAGATGCGGATGCCGCACATCGGAATGCCGCATATCGGAATGCCGCACGTCGAGATGCCGCACGTCAGCATGCAGGAGGTCGGCCACTACGTCGACGTGGCCCGGACGTTCCTCCCGTCGCCCGACCGCATGGCCTACTACGGGGCGCTCGGCGCGCTCGCGGCCTTCGGGGTGCTCGACTGGCCCGTCGCGGCAGCCATCGGTGCCGGTACGGTCATCGCGCAGCGGCGACAGCGTCAGGAGGCGCCGGCGTTCGGCAAGCCGCGCGAGACTCCGGCACCGGCTAAGGCGCCCGCGCCGACCAAGCGGGCCACGACCGCCGGCGCCACGAAGCGCAGGACCGCCACCACCACGGGGACCACCACCAGGCGCAGGACCACCACGACCGCCGGCACCACCACCGGGCGCAAGCCCGCCACCACGACCGGCACCACCACCAGGCGCAAGCCCACCACCGCCGCCGCCACCACCACCAGGCGCAGGACCGCCACCACGGCCGGCGCCACCACGACGCGCAAACCCGCCACCACGACCGATACCACCACCAAGCGCAAGCCCACCACCACGCGCAAGCCCGCCGCCACCACCACGCGCAAACCCTCCACCGCCAGCACCACCACCAGGCGCAGGACCACCACCACGCGCAAACCCGCCACCACGCGCAAGCCCGCCACCACGGCCAGCACCACCACCATGGGCAAGCCCGCCACCACGGCCGGCGCTACCACCATGGGCAAGCCCGCCACCACCAGGGACACGACCACCTCGACCGCAAGTTCCACCGGCATGCGGACGAACATTTCGCCGAGCGGTTGATCCGCGACGCCTTAGACGGGAGGCCACATGGCGGTGTTCGCCCCGCTTAACGCTGGCATGCTGCTGAACCTGCTCCCCGAACCGATGAGGAGCATCCTCCCGCGCTCCCGCCGGGTGCAACCGTGCCCTGGCGGAGTCCGCATCGAGCTACGAAACATCGGCGGGCCACGCACCGAGCCGCTCGCCCGCGCTCTCGAAGAACGGCTGCGCGCGGTCGGCATGCCGCGCGCGGAGGTGAACGGGGCGCTCGGCTGCGTGTTCGTGGCCTGCGATGTCTCGACCGACGACATGGACAAGCTCGTGGCCATCGTCGAGGAGTTCGACGAGCCCGACGAGGAACTCGAAGAGAGCGGCGAGACGCCGGACGAGGAGCCCGGCGAGGACGGGGCGACGTCCGGCCCTGAGCGCGTGATCGACGGCGCGGAGCAGCAGGCCCGCGCCGCGATCAGCCTCGGGCTGCACCTCGCCGGCGCCGGGCTGGCCGCGGCCGGTTGGCTGGCCCGGGTGCCGAGACTGTCCACGGCGGTGCCCAGCTTCTTCGCGCTGGCCGAGCACACCCCGCGGATCCGCAGGGAGCTGGAGCAGCGCATCGGCAAGCCGGGCACGGACGCGGTACTGGCGATGACCCGGATCGTCTCGCACACGCTGGCCATGCGGCCCATGTCGCTGCTGGTCGACTCCGTCGCCGCGGCCGGCCGGTACGTCGACTCGCGGGCCGGGTGCCGGGCGTGGGAAAGACGTGAGGCGGAGTTCGCCGCCGAGGAGGGGGCGTACCGCCACACCAGGACCGCCGCGCCGCCGCGCCCTGCCCCGCTGCCCCGCGGGCCGGTGGAACGCTACGCCGACGCGGCCAGTACGGCGACGCTGGCCGGGTACGGCCTGACCACGGTCATCAGCCGTAATCGCCAGCGGGGTCTTTCCATGCTGATCACGGGCATCCCCAAGGCCGCGAACCTCGGCCGGGACGCCTTCACCAGCGCCGCCGCCCGCCGCCTCGCCGAGCGTGGCACGATCGTGCTCGACCGCGGTGCCCTGTGCCGCATGGACCGCATCGACACCGTCGTCCTCGACGCCGCCCTGCTCACCACGGGCGCGTGGGCGATCGACAGCGTCGTCCCGCTCGCCCCCGACGTGGATCGGGACGAACTGCACGCCCGGCTGTATTCGCTGCTCGACCTCACCGACCCCGCGGCCCGGCGGGAGCGCGACGGGTGGAGCGCGGCGCCCTATGCGGGAGATGCTCTGCCCGAGGAGTGGCGCGAGCTGGGGGTTCGGCCTGTCGCGGTGGCGCGGGAGGGGATCCCGATCGCGCTGGTCGGCCTGGCCCGCGAGCTGCATCCCCTCGCCGAGGCCATGGTCGCGGCACCGAAGAAGACGTGCGAGGTGGTCCTGGCCGGTGGGGCGCCCGGCCTGGCCCGGCGGCTGGGCGTGGACCAGGTGGTCGAGGCCGGGCCCCGGCTGGCCACGTCGGTGCGGGCGCTGCAGTCCGAGGGGCACGGCGTGGCCGTGGTGTCGCGGCATGGGCGGCGCGGGTTGCGGCAGGCCGACCTGGGCATCGGCGTGCTCGACGAGGCGCGGCGGGTCCCGTGGGACGCAGATGTGATCGGCGACCTGGACGGCGTGCACCTGCTGCTCCAGTGCCTGCCGTCGGCCAGGAAAGCGAGCCTGCGAGGGGTCTACGTGGCGGCCGCCGGTTCGATCGCCGGGACCGGGCTGGCCCTGCTCGGCCCGGCCGCGACCTCGGTCCGGCGGGCCTCCCTGGTACGCGACTGCACGTCGCTGGCCGCCCTCGCGACCGGGGAGTGGGCGGGACGGGGCGTCGGGCGGAAAGCCGCGCCGGTCCGCGCCGACCACACGCCGTGGCACGCCATGGCGTCCCGTGACGTGCTGGACCGGCTGCGTACCTCGCCGAGCGGGCTGGCCGAGGACGAAGCCGAACGCCGCAGGACGGCCCCGGCGCATCCGGTGGTCAGCGGACCGGAGTCCCTGGTCAGCGCGTCCGTGCACGAGCTCGCCAACCCGCTGACCCCGGTGCTGGGCGCGGGGGCGGGCGTGTCGGCCGCGGTCGGCTCGATGCTCGACGCCGTGCTGATCGGCGGCGTGATGGTGGTGGACGCCCTGCTCGGCGGCGCTCAGCGGCGCAGCGCCGGCCGGGCGCTGCACGACCTCACCGAGACCACCGCCGTCCGGGTACGGATCCGCCGCCCCGCAGGCGGTGTGTCGGGCTACGCCGATGTCCTGGTGCCGGGGGACGTGATCGAACTCCGGGCCGGCGACGCCGTACCGGCTGACGGGAGGCTGATCCTGGCGGCCGGGCTGGAGATCGACGAGTCCACCCTCACCGGCGAGTCGCAGCTCGTCACCAAGACCGCCGAGCCGACCGCGGCGCCCGCCATCGCGGATCGGGCCTCCATGGTGTGGGAGGGCACGACCGTCGCGGCGGGCCACGGGCTCGCCGTGGTCGTGGCCACCGGGGAGGCGACCGAGGCGGGCAGGACCGCCAGGCTGGCCCAGGAAAAACCGCCGCCGAGCGGGGTGGAGCTGCGGCTGCGCGAGCTGAGCCGCAAGATCCTGCCGGCCGCCCTCGGCTCCGGCGCGCTCCTGATGGTCGTCGAGCTGCTCCGCGGCTCACCGCTGTCGCAGGCGCTCGCCCCGGCGGTGAGCATGACGGTGGCAGCGGTCCCGGAAGGGTTGCCGTTCGTCGCCACCGTGGCCGAGCTGGCCTCGGCCAAGCGGCTGTCGACCCGGAACACGCTGGTTCGCAATCCGTCCACGATCGAGGCCCTGGGCCGGGTGGACGTGCTCTGCTTCGACAAGACGGGAACCCTCACAGAGGGCCACATCAGCCTGCGGCGGGTGTCGGACGGCCAGGTCGAGCAGCCCGTTGAGGAGGCCACGCCCGAGCTGAGGGCGATCGTGGGCGCGGCGTTGCGCGCGGGGCCCAGGTTCGAGGGCGGGCGCGCCATTCCACACCCCACCGACCGCGCGATCGTGGATGGCGCCGAGGCGCTCGGCGTCACCCCCGACGAGGGGCTCGGGACGTGGCAACGGGTGGACGAGCTGCCCTTCGAACCGGCCCGCGGCTACCACGCCGTGCTCGGCCGGTCCGAATCGGGACAACTGCTGAGCGTGAAGGGCGCTCCCGAAATCGTGCTCACCCGGTCCACGAGCCTCGTCGTGGACGGGCAGACCGTCCCGATGGACGATCGGACCAGGCGGAAGCTGGAGCAGCAGGTGGAGCGGCTCGCCATGCGGGGCTACCGGGTGCTCGCCGTCGCCGAGCGCCGCGCCTCCAGCCGCGCCGACCTCGACGAGTCCCGCATCGAGAGCCTGCGCTTCCTCGGGTTCCTCGGCCTGGCCGATCCGGTACGCCCGACCGCGAAGCGCAGCGTGGAGGGGCTCATGCGGGCCGGCGTCCAGGTCGTCATGATCACCGGCGATCACCCGAGCACGGCGGAGGCCATCGCCGCGGAGACCGGCGCGCTGAACGGCATGCGCGTGATGACCGGCCCCGAGCTCGACGAGCTGGACGACGACACTCTGACCGCGGCGCTGCCAGGGGTGGCGGTCTTCGCCCGGGTCACGCCCGAGCACAAGGCGCGGATCGTGAAGAGCCTGCGGAAGGCGGGCCGGGTCGTGGCCGTCACCGGCGACGGCGCCAACGACGTGCCCGCGATCCGGCTCGCCGACGTGGGCGTCGCCCTCGGGTCGCGCGCCGCACCCGCCGCCAGGGCCGCCGCCGACATCGTCGTGGTCGACGACCGCATCGAGACGATCATCGATGCGATCGTCGAGGGCCGGGCCATGTGGGCCTCCGTCCGGGACGCGCTGGGCATCCTGCTCGGCGGCAACGTCGGAGAGATCGCCTTCACGCTCGGCTCCAGCCTGCTCACCGGCCGCAGCGCGCTGAACGCCCGCCAGCTCCTGCTGGTCAACCTGCTCACCGACATGCTGCCCGCCATGGCGGTGGCCATCCGGCCGCCCAGCGCCGCCAGCCCCGAGAGGCTGCTGGCCGAAGGACCGGAGGCCTCGCTCGGCGAAGCCCTGAACCGGAACATCTACCTGCGCGCCGTCACCACGGCCGCGGCGGCGACCGCGGCGTGGCTGCTCGCGCGGATGACCGGCACCCGCGGGCGGGCGGACACCGTCGGGCTCATCGGGCTCGTGGCGGCCCAGCTGGTGCAGACTCTGATGCTGGGCAAGCGGGATCGCACGGTGGTGCTCGCGGCGGTGTCGTCCCTGGCCGCGCTGGGCGTGATCGTCACGGTGCCCGGCCTCAGCCAGCTCTTCGGCAGCCGTCCGGTGGGCCCGTTCGGCTGGGGGATCGGCCTCGGTTGTGCCGCCGCCGCGGCCGTGCTGGCCGCCATGATCGAACGACCGGCTTCGGAGTAGTCACCGACTGTTCACCGAATCGATATATTATCAGGTCCCGTATAGACACCTTTGTACCGAAATATGACCTTAAATGTCGTTTCGCCCCGTGAGGTAGACAGTTGTCTGAATTCCTGGCCTCTCTGCTTGCCAAGGCCGCCATGATGCTCCTCGAGGCCCTGATCATGCGCTTCATCCAGAGCCTCGCCACGTCGATGATGCGGCCCGCCGGTCTCCGGCTCGCCTAACGCCCGTCTGTCAGGGTTTGCCGGGCCGTCGGCTCGCTGTCATCGGCTGGTGTCCGGCGCCTGCTGAGAATCGGTCATGCGCAAATATCTGCTCATGGCCGCCCTCATCGCCTCGGCGCTGGTCGTACCGTCAGGTCCGGCGTCCGCCGCTTCCGGCGGGCCCGCCGTCACCTTCGCCCTGATCGGCGACACGCCGTACGGCGACGCCCAGCAGGCCGCGTTCCCGCGCCTGGTCGAGTCCATCGACGCCGACTCCGGCGTACGTTTCGTCCTGCACGCGGGTGACGTCAAGAACGGCTCCACCACCTGCGACGACGCCCGCTTCAACACGCTGGCCGGGTTGCTCAGCACGTTCGACGACCCGTTCGTGCTGACACCCGGTGACAACGAGTGGACCGACTGTCACCGCACCGCCGCCGGCGGCTACCTTCCCACCGAGCGGCTGGCAGCGGTCCGCCGGGTCTTCTATCCCGTCGCGGGACGTACGCTCGGCGAGCACCCCATGGGCGTGCGGACCCAGGCCCGCGATCGACGCCACCGCGACTACCGGGAGAACGTGCTGTTCACCCGGGCACGTGTGGTCTTCGCCACAGTGCACGTGGTCGGCAGCCAGAACGACCTGGCCCCGTGGAACGAACTGCCCGGCGGCGACCGTCCCCAGGCACGGCAGGCCGAGTTCGAGGCGCGCAAGTCCGCCGCGCTGGACTGGATCGACAACGCCTTCGCCGTCGCCCGCCGTACCCACGCGCCGGGCGTGCTGCTGATGATGCAGGCCGAGCCCACCGACACCCCCGGATTCGCCGAGATCAGGGCCCGCATCGTGGAACAGACCCGGGCCTACGGCAAGCCGGTCCTCCTGGTGCACGGCGACGAGCACGTCTACGAGGTGGAGCCCGGCTACGCCGGGGTGTCCAACCTGACCCGCCTGGAAACGTACGGCGACACCGCCACCCAATGGCTGCGCGTCACCGCCGACCCGAAGGCACCCGCCGTCTTCTCCTGGCAGCCGCAGACAGTACCAGCGGGCTGAGGATAAGCTTGCCAGTTGCAAGCCAGCTCTAGGGAAGGGGCGGTCGTGGACCTCGAAGCGAGAATCCTGGTGGTCGGCGCCGGCGCGACCGGGGGGTTCTTCGGTGCCCGCCTAGTCCAGGCCGGTCGGGACGTCACCTTCCTGGTACGCCCCCAGCGCGCCGCCGCCCTGCGCGAGCGAGGGCTGCGGATCACCGGCCTGGACGAGCGGACGGTGATCGAACCCCGGTTGATCACCGCCGAAGAGATCACCGGCGCCTACGACGTCGTCCTCGTGTCGGTGAAGGCCACCGGGCTGACGCAGGCGATCGACGACATCGCACCCGCGGTCGGCCCGGACACCACGATCGTGCCCTTCCTCAACGGCGTGGCCCACCTTGACCCGCTCAACGCCCGGTACGGCACGAAGTCCGTGCTGGGCGGCGTGGTCAAGGTCGCCACCACGGTCGACCAGGACGGCGACATCGTCCGCCTCGCCCCGATGGCGGAGTTGGTCATCGGCGAGCAGGACGGCCGGCCCACCCCGCGCGTGCGGGAGCTGTGCGAGCTGCTGTCCGGCGCGGGCTTCGGCACCGCCGTCGCGCCGGACATCGTCGCGGCCATGTGGCACAAGTGGGTCTTCATCACCACCGTCGGCGCGTTGACCTGCCTGGCCCGCGGCTCGGTCGGGGACATCGTCGCGGTCCCCGGCGGCCGGGAACTGGGCGCCGCCGTCCTCGCCGAGGCGGCGGCGGTGTCGGCCGCCGCCGGCCACCCCGTCCCGGCGGACGAGCTCGCCTGGATCACCGGTACGGTGTCGCAGGCGGGCTCCGGCTTCACCCCGTCGATGTACCGCGATGTGGTGGCCGGTCTGCCCACGGAGGCCGAGCATGTGTTCGGCGACCTCGTGCGGCGTGCCCGCACCCTGTCGGTGCCCACACCGCTGCTCGACCTGGCCACCCTGCAACTACGCGTGCACCAGCACCGGACCACTTCGTGAAGCCGTCTCACGCGTCCGGCCGCTGCGCGAAGAACACGAACTCCCGGCCGGGCCGGTCGGGCGCGTCGCGGACCTCCTTCACCGCATAGCCCTGCGCGATCAGCGCCGCCTCGACCTCGTCACGCTCGCGGAAGCGCAGCGTGGAGTCCGAGGTCAACACCTGCCCGTCCGCCGCGAACACCCAGGTCCCGCGGAACGTCACCAGCGGCCCGCTGACGTCGATCAGGTCGTACCAGGTCTCGACCGCGCCGACCCCCTCGATCTCGGCGATCGTGTACGACTCCTCGCGATTCCACCCCAGCCAGGCCCGTTTCGCCGGATCGCGGGTTTCGAACACGAGATGCCCGCCACGCCCCAACGCGTCGTGGATCCCGCGCAACGTACCGTCCCAGTCCTCCGGATCGACGATCGCCTGAGTGACGTTCGCCGTCATGGTCGCCAGGTCCACCCGCATCGAGGGCAGGCTCGTCGCGTCACCGTGGATCCAGCGCACCCGCTCGCCACCCGGCTTGGCCCGCGCGACGTCGAGCGAGCCACCGGCCGGGTCGACGCCTGTCACCTCGGCACCGCGGCCGGCCAGGAGCAGCGCGAACGTCCCCGTACCGCATCCGACGTCCAGCACGCTCCGCGCACCGAGCTCCTCGGCGACGGCTACATAGACGTCCAGGTCGCCGCGGTCGGGGTCGAGTGCGTCATAGATCGCGGCCAGACGCGGATGTTCGAAGATGTCATCAGCCATGCGGAAAACGTATGCCTGGCTGGGTGCTACTCGGGTGTCCGGGCTCGCAAAGCCTCGATGAACCAGTCGAGTGCCGGGGCCAGGCTCTCCGGCGCCGGCCAGCCGTTGATCACGGCGAGCAGCCGGAGGTAGCGCTCCCTGCGGGGGTCGTTCGCGGTCTCCAGCCGGGTCAGCAGCCGGCGTCGCAGGTCGGCGTCGTCGGGACGGCCCAGATCCCGCGCGTACCGGGTGGTGACCGCCGCGACCACCGGATCGGCCCGGGGCGAGGCGGGTGCGACGCCCGCCGCCAGGACCGGGCCGGCCGGGCCGCGGACCATCGCGGCGGCGTCGGGGCGCGCGAGCGTGGCATCGCCCTCGGCCCGATCGGCCGCGTGTTGCTCGGCCAGGCGCCGCAGGCCGGCCCGGAAATCCGGATCCTGGCACAACTCGGCCACCTCCACCCATGCCTCGACCTGCTCCAGCTCGGGGTTGTCGGGCAGTTCCGGGGTCAGCGACCGCCTGATCCCCGTGAAGTCGGCGTCCAGGCCGCCGAAGGCGGCGTCGAGGAAGTCGTCGACCAGGCGGCGGCGCTCGTACTCGGATAGTTTGGCCAGTTTGTGCATGAGATCCAGCTCCTCCGGGGTGGACCCGCGCCTGGCCACCGCCGTCAGCACCGCGCGCCGCAGGCGCAGCGTACCGATCTGTACCGCCAGCGCTTCGGCGTGCGCCGCGGCGACCTCTTGGAGTGAGAGCTCCCGGTCCACGACCTTCCGGATCGTGGGCAGGTCCACTCCCAGGTCGCGCAGCGTTCGCACGAGGTCCAGGCGGGCCACGGCATCGCGGTCGTAGCGGCGGTAGCCGGCCGGGCTGCGGTCGGCCGGCGGCACGAGCCCGCGATCGGAGTAGAACCTGATGGCCTTGACCGTCAGCCCGGTCCGCCGAGCCAGCTCACCGATCGAGTAGAGCGTGTCGCCGTTCATACCTCCACTCTCCCGTCTCCCCTTAGAGGAGACTCAAGCGCCGTGACCAGGGCCAGGATCCGGTCGGCCCGCGACAGCACCGGGCCGGCACGTCAGGGAGTCAGCGGACGACGTCGATGTTCGCCATCATGCCGCGGTCCTCGTGGTTGAGGATGTGGCAGTGGAAGGGATATTTGCCGAGGAAATCGCGGAATCTCATCCTGATGACCACTTCGCCGCGGGTGGGCAGTTGCACCGTGTCCTGCCAGCCGCGGGAGTCGTACGGCCGGCCGTTCACGCTGATCACCTGGAAATCGTTGACGTGCACGTGGAAGGTGTGCTGCTCGTTGGAGACGTTGCGCACCCGCCACTCCTCGGTGGTGTTCAGCTTCGCCCGCACGTCGATCCGGTCCGGATCGAACAACTTGCCGTCGATGAAGAACTGGTTGGTGCTGTCGTTCTCGGAGAACGTGATGGTGCGCCGCTGGGCGACGCGGTCTTTCCGCAGGTCGTCGAACGGGGCAAAGCTCGTGGGCAGGCGGGTGGGCGGCATGGCGCGCCCGCCTGACACCAGGGTGGCCAGGGTCGCCTCCGGATAGGAATCGCCGTCCGGACCCGTGTTGTAGGGCGTGGTCACCAGCCGGGTTCGACCGGCCGGCGGCCCCTGGACGAGCACGTCGAACCGGCTGCCCGGGGGCATGAGCAGCGTGTCGGAGCTCCAAACCGTGGAGACGGGGTTGGCGTCCTGCGCCAGCACGTGGAAGCGCGCACCCTGAAGCCGCACGTTGTAGTCGATGTCGGCCCCGATGTTGGCCAGCCGCCACAGCTGCGTCTCGCCGGGACGGATGTCGATGGCCGGATCCACCAGCCCGTTCACGGTACGGGTGGTGGGCGCGTTACTGTCGATGTTGGCCGTCGGGATGGCCCCGGCGTGCAGTTGGAAGTCCTTCAGCGCGATGAGCCGCTCGGTGACGTGCCGCAGGTCGCGCGGCAGGTACCGGTCCAGCCCGTCGATCACGATCGCGCCGGACAGGCCCGCGAACACCTGCGGCTCGGAGATCGGGTGCGCGTGGGAGTGGTACCAGTAGGTGCCCGGTGCCAGGTCCTTGGGCAGCCGGTAGGTGTAGTGGTAGCTCTCCCCCGGCATGATGTGCAGGTAGATGTTGTCGGAGCTGTCGCCCGGGGAGACGTGCCAGCCGTGCGTGTGCAGGTTCGTGTGCTCCCCCAGCCGGTTCACCAGGGTCAGATCGAGCCGGTCGCCGGGGCGCAGGCGGATCGTCGGCGGCATGTAGTCGCCGTCGTACGTCAGCGCCCGGACCTCCTGGCCGGCCAGCCGGACCACCCGCGACTCGACGACCAGCCGTACCTTCAGCTCGCCGTTCTTGCTCACCAGCTCACGCGGCTGGCGGAACGCCGGCTGCGCGGGCGCGACGCCGGCACCGTGATGGTCGGTCGTGACGCTGCCGCAACCCGTCATCGCCGCGATGACCAGCCCCAATGAGGCGATGAATCTCGACAGGGGCATGGCGCTCCTCGGGCACGACGCAGGCGGCCACGCGTGCATGCCCGGTTTCGGCCCATCCACAACCCAAGCGGACCTGCGTTTTCAACCACGGACCTCGGCCTCCACCTTGCCGTCCGGCCCGGGAGACTGCGGCGGCTTCCCGCGGCCGCGGGCGGCCCTGACGACGAGCGGCAACACCAGCAGCCCGCCCACCACGCAGAGCAACACGATCGAGGTCGGCCGCTGTACGAAGATGCCGAAGCTGCCGCCGGAGATGATGAGCGTCTGCCGCAGGGTCTCCTCCGCCAGCGGCCCGAGGACCAGGGCGATCACGACAGCCGCGGGCACCAGCCCGAACCTGCGCATGAAGAACCCCAGCACGCCGCAGACCAGCATGACGCCGACCTCGACGATGCTGCTGTTGACGGCGAACGTCCCGAGCACGCACATCACGATGATCACCGGCGCGAGGACGTGGAACGGCACCCGCGCGACCCGGGCGAAGACCGGGATGCAGAACACGTTGAGGGCCAGCAACACCACGTTGCCGAGATACATGCTGCCGATCAACCCCCAGGCGAACTCCGGGTTCTGCTCCATCAGCAGGGGTCCCGGCTGCAGGCCCCACATCAGGAACCCGGCGAGCAGCACGGCGGTGGCCGACGAGCCCGGCAGGCCCAGCGTGAGCAGCGGCACCATCGCGCCGGAGGTGGCGGCGTTGTTGGCCGCCTCCGGGCCGACCAGCCCCGGCATGGCCCCCTTGCCGAACCGCTCGGGCTTCCTGGAGACCGAGCGTTCGACGCTGTAGGACATCAGCGAGGCGACGGTGGCCCCCGCGCCGGGCGCGCAGCCGACGAAGAAGCCGAGTAACGAGCCGCGCACCATCGCCCAGCGCGACTCCACCCAGTCCTGCGCGGTGGGCCAGAACCCGCCGCCGCGGGCGCGCACGTCGAAGTAGCGCAGGCGCTCCAGGTGCCCGCCGTGGTACAGGGTCCACAACACCTCGCCCACGCCGAACAGGCCGATGGCGACGGGGACGAAGTCGATGCCGTTGATCAGCTCGGTGGAGCCGAACGTGTACCGCTGCTCCCCTCCGCCGACGTCGATGCCCACCGTGGCCAGGCAGAACCCGAGCAGCGCCGAGACGGCGCCGAGCAGCTTGTTCTTCCCCACGATCACGATGAGCGCGAGCAGGCCGGCCATCACCACCAGGAACAGCTCGGGCGGGCCGAAGCTGCTCGCCACGGCCGCGGTGGCGGGCGCGGCCACGCTCAGCAGCAGGGTGCCGACGGTGCCCGCGACGAACGACGCCAGCGCCGCCATGACCAGCGCGGGCCCCGCCCTGCCCTGCTTGGCCAGCGGGTAACCGTCGAAGGTGCTGGCCACCGTCGCGGACTCGCCCGGGGTGTTGATGAGCACCGACGTGATCGTCCCGCCGTACATGGCGCCGTAGTAGACGGCGGCCAGCATCACGATCGCGCCGCCCGGGTCCATGCCGAAGGTCAGCGGCAGCAGGATGGCCAGGCCGGCCGACGGGCCGAGGCCCGGCATCACGCCGACCACCATGCCCATCAGCACGCCCGCGCCGAGCAGGAGCAGGTTGACCGGGGACAGGGCGTGGCCCAGGCCGTCGATCAGGTTGCCGAGAATGTCCATGGGGGCCTCCGGTCAGGGGAGGGGAAGCAAGCCCTGCGGCAGGCCGGCGTCGAGCCCGATCTCGAACAGCAGGTACAGGGCCAGCGGGACCAGCAGGCTGAGCACCAGGTCGGCGACCACGGTGCGCCGGCCGAGCAGCCGCGACAGAACGAAGATGAACAGCGCGGAGGCGAGCACCGCCCCGAGCGGCACCAGCAGCACGAGGAACCCGGCCAGCGCCGCGCACGCGAGCGCGAGCAGCCCCGGATGCCGGCTGTCCGAGGATCCCTCCTCAGCGCGTACGCGCAGCGAACGCACGATCGCCACGCCGCAGAACACCATGCCCGCGATCCCGATGATGCGCGGGAAGAAGCCGGGCCCGATCCGCCCCGCCATGGTCCGCCACTCCATGCCCATCGCGAGCTGCGTGTAGACCGCGAAGACCACCAGGAGCACGCAGAGGAACGCGGTGAGGGACGTCGCCCGGAACGTCACCGCACGCGAGCCGGTCATTTGATCGCTCCGTGCTCCCGCAGCACGCTCTCCAGCTCGCTCGCCGTCTGCTGCAGGTAGGTCTGGAAGTCCTGGCCCCAGCGCAGGTCCTCGGTGAGCTGGTTCGTGGCCAGGTACCTCTTCCACTCCGGGCTCACCACCACCTTCTTGATCGTCGCGATCCACCAGTCCTGGGCGTACTTGGGCGCGTCAGGGGCGAGGATCAGGCCGCGCGGCATCGAGGGCAGGTCCTGGTAGCCGAGGGACTCCCCGGTGGGGACGGCGGGCAGCGAGGCGAGCGGCTGCTTGCCGGTGAACAGCAGGCCGGTCATCTTGCCCGCCTGCACCTGGCCGACGATCTCGGCCGGGTTGGACATCGCGGCGTCCAACGCGCCCGACAGCAGCGAGGTCTGCAACTGCCCCTCGTCGTTGAACGGCACGTAGTCGATCTGGTAGCCGGCCCGCTCGGCGAGGATCGCGTGCAGGATGAAGTCGACGTTGACGGTGCCGATGCCGCCGACGGCGACCTTGCCCTTGGTCTTGGCGTGCTGCACCCACTGTTGCCACGATGTGATCTTGCTGGTGGAGTTCACCACGAACAGCGCGTTGTCGGTGGCGAGCAGGCCCACCGGCACGAAGTCCTTGTGCGTCCACCCGGTGCTGGCCTGCAGCGGGGTGGTGATGAACGAGCCGGACGTGGTGGAGATGCCGTACGGGTCACCGCGGTGGCTGAACAGGTAGCCCCACCCGGTCGCCCCGCTGCCGCCCTCGCGGTTCTCCACCCGGATGTTGCGCGGGTACAACTGCTGCTTGTTGAGCAGGTCGATCAGCTTGCGGGCCATGATGTCGTTGCCGCCGCCGGGACCGAACGCGATCGTCCAGTCCATGTCCTTGCTGGGGTAGTCCTCCGCCTTCTCGGCGCCCGTGGCGGCGCCGCAGGCGGTGAGCGCCACGGCGGTCAACGCCGCCGTGATCATCGAGGTGACGCGTCGTTTCAGTGTCGCTTTCTCTCGCACGTGGGCCTCCTAACTGCGTGCCCCCGATGCTTGTCGCTGTACGTGCTCTGGTGGCGTGCGCGGCCGGCCGCCTCACGCGAACGAGGGCGGCCGCTTGGCCAGGAAGGCCCGCACGCCCTCGGCGTAGTCGTCGGTGTCGAAGGAGGAGTTGCGCAGCGCGGTGGTCGCCTCGTCGTCCTCGGCCTGCCCGGCCACGATCCGCCCGATGATCTCCTTGGCGGCCCTGACGCTGTACTGGGCGCGCGTGGTGAGCAGCTCGGCGAACTCGTACGTGTGCCGCTCCAGCTCCTCCGGCGCGATGACCTCGTCCACCAGGCCGACCCGCAGCGCCAGCGCGGCGTCGAGCTGCGAGCCCGACATCAGCATCCACTTGGCCCGGGACGGCCCCACCAGGTCCACCAGCCGCTTGGTGGACTCCAGGCTGTAGACCAGACCCAGCTTGGCCGGGGTGATGGCCAGCCTCGCGCGCTCGTCGGCGAACCTGAGGTCGCAGGCCAGGGCCAGCCCGCAACCGCCGCCGATGCAGTAGCCGTGCACCATCGCGATGGTCGGCTTGGCCAGCCCGGCCAGCGCCCGCTCGGTCGCGGCCACCCGCTCGTTGTACGACCTGGCGCTCTTCGCGTCGCCGCGCACCTCCTGGAACTCGCTGATGTCGGCCCCCGAGGCGAACGCCCTCGTCCCCGCGCCCCGCACGACCAGGACCTTCACGTCCGGGTCCGCCGCGACGCCGTCGAGCACGCGCGGCAGCTCCTCGTACATCCCGAGCCGGATCGCGTTGTGGCTCCCCGGGCGGTTGAGCACCAGCGTGGCGACCGCCCCGGAGCGCTCCAGCAGTAGATCGTCGGACATGGTGGTCACTCCTCGTGCAGGTCCTGGTGCTGGTCGAACGCCACGCCGTCGGCGTACAGGCGCTCGATGTCGTCCTCGGCGCAGCCGAGCTCGCGCAGGATCTCCGTGGTGTGCTGCCCCAGCCACGGCGCCGGACCCTTGACGCGGTACGGCATCGCGCTGAACTTGGACGGCGGCGAGATCGTCCGCATCGGCCCGATGATCGGGTGCGTCACCTCGGTGACCATCTCCCTGGCGGCCGTGTGCGGGTCGTCGAGCGCCTGGTCATAGGTGAGCACGGGCCCACCGGGCACGCCTGCCTGGTCCAGCGCCTTGATCCACTCCGCGGTGGTCCTGGTGGTCGTGATGGCCTCGATCTCGCGCTCCAACTCGTCGATGACCGCCATCCGGTCGCCCAGGGTGCGGAACCGGGGATCGTCCAGCCAGCCGGGCCGGTCCAGGACGTCGAGCACCAGCCGCCGCCACAGGCGGTCGTTGTTGGCGCCGATGGTCACGAACCCGTCGGCCGTCCGGTACGCCTGATAGGGCGTCGACCTGCGGTGGCGGGTCCCGGTGGCCTGCGGCACCTCGCCGTCGGCGAAGTAGGCGCCCGACTCCCAGACCGTCCAGGCCAGCGCCGCGTCCACCAGGGACACGTCGATGAACTGGCCCTCTCCGGTGACGCGGCGGCCCAGCTCTGCGGCCAGGATGGAGTAGATCGCGGTGGCGCCCGCGGCGATGTCGGTGACCGCGATGCCGACCTTGGCCGGACGCCCGCCGGGGTGCCCGGTCATCCGCATCAGCCCGGTGGAGCCCTGCGCCATGATGTCGAAACCCGGCCGGTCGCGGTAGGGGCCGGTCTGGCCGAACCCGCTGATGGAGCAGTAGATGATCCCGGGGCGCAGCGCACGCACTTTGTCGTAGTCGATCCCGAGCCGCTGCACCACGCCCGGCCGGAAGTTCTCGATGATCAGGTCGGCCCCCCTGGCCATCCGCATGAACAGCTCGCGGCCGCGCTCGTCCTTGAGGTCCAGTGACACGCTGCGCTTGCTGCGGTTGGGCATGCCGAACGGGTAGCTCTCGCCGTTGATCTTGGGCGCCAGGCGGCGGGAGTCGTCGCCGGTGCCGGGTTGCTCGATCTTGATCACGTCGGCGCCCAGCTCCGCGAGCACCATCGTGCAGTACGGCCCCGACAGGAAGCGTGTGAGGTCGAGGACTCTGAAACCGTCCAGGGGCAACACAGGAACACTCACCATCCCGCAATGTGGGATAACATTCCGTATTACAGGAAACCTAAACGTAACATGCTTGAAGGTCAATGCCCAGGAGGCGAAAATGCGCACGGGAGGTGAGCGGTGACGACATCTGAGGACGCGCCGCCGGAGCAGGCCGCGCGCTCGGCCGTACAGGCGATCGACCGGGCGGTCGCGATCCTGCGCTGCTTCAGCTCGCGCTCGCCCGAGCTGGGCATCAGCGAGATCTCCCGGGCGACCGGGCTGTCCACCAGCACCGCCCACCGGCTGCTCACCGCGATGCTGCACAACCGGCTGGTCAGGCAGACCGCGCACCGCCGCTACGCGCTGGGACCGCTGCTGATCCAGCTCGCCCGCAGCGGCGCCGTGCCGACCACGCTGCGCGACATCGCGCTCGGGCCGATGCACGAGTTGCGCGACCTCACCGACGAGACGGTGGGCCTGCACGAGTTGCTGCCCTCGTTCGAGCGGGCGGTCGTCGACCAGGTGGAGAGCCGCCAGCCGCTGCGCCGCACGTACACCGAGATGGGCGAGGCCATCCCCCTGGTGTACGGCGCGCCCGGCAAGGCCATGCTCGCCTTCGTGCCCGACGCCACCCGCGAGAAGCTGCTCGCGACGCCAATCAGGAGCGTGACCCCGGCGACCATCACCGACCCCCGGTTACTGCGCGCCCAGCTCGACGAGGTGCGCGAGCGCGGCTTCGCCACCTCCTACGCCGAGCGCACCCCCGGCATCAGGACCGTCGCCGCGCCGATCTTCGACCACACCGGGAAGGTCATCGGCTGCCTCAGCATCAGCGGCCCTGAGACCCGCATGCCGCACGAACGGATGACCGAGCTGGCGCCCCTGGTGACGAGCGCCGCCTGGACGATCTCCGAAGCCCTCGGCGCCTCCCTGCCCGAGCCGGAGAAGTTGCCGGGGCCGTAGGGCGGTGACCCCCCGTCAGGCGGCACGCGGGAGGGAGCTGGAGTCGATGACCGGCCAGATCTCGGCCACCTTGCCGTCCTCCATCCGGAAGACGACGCAGGCGCGGACACCGACCCTCATCCGAAGGTCGGCGGGCCGCCGTCGGAGCGGGAGCGCCGTACCGCGAACACCACCAGGTACGCGGCCGCCGCCAGCGCCATGGCCGCGGGCGGGATCGCCAGCGGGGGCTGCCCGGCCAGCAGCGCCAGCACGGCCAGGACCACGCCCACGAGCAGCGCGAGCGCGGCCGCCAGCAGGCGGAGGCTGAGGGCGGTGGACGGAGCCGGCTTCGGCCACTGCCCGTGCCCGCCGCCCGGCACGTCGGGCACGCCGGTGTCGCTCACCACGCCCGAGCGGGACACCTCCTCGGGGGGCGGCGGCTCGCGCAACACGGGAGCGAAGAACTCGTCGTCGGAGTCGTCTCGCCTGTTCATCGCACCCCCGTGCGTTCGGCGCGGTCGAGCTCGCGCAGGAAGGGGATGACCAGGGTGTTGAGCTCGGCCACGAGAGCTTCGAGGGACGCCTGGGCGTCGTCCAGGTTGGGCAGCCCGTCGGCGCGCGCCCGGGTGGGCGTGGGCAGGCGCTCCTCCGCCAGCGGCACGCGCAGCTCCAGCGTGCTCAGCGCGGTCCGCCTCTCGTAGGGCGGCGCCGCGTACACCGGCTCGCCCCCGTCCTGGAGCTGCCAGCCCGACCAGCCGCCGGGGAGCGGCACGGGGGGCGGGGTGGCGAGTTCGACGACGGCCAGCGGGCCGTGCGTCTCCTCCGGCCGGTGGCAGGTCGCGTCCAGGATCCGGGGATGGCTGCGTACATATGGGGGTTCGGCCATCGGGCGGGTGGCCACCTCCCATGCGCCGAGCGCGAAGTGCAGCGGATCCAGCGTGACGCCGCCCGCGGCCGGCTCCCCCTCGCCGGCCGCGAACGCGTGCCTCCACCTGCGCAGCTGCTCCCCGTAACGGGCCTGCGTGCCCTCGTGCGCGGCGTCGATCCAGAACGCCTGCGCTCCGGTGCCGGCCATGTGCCACCCCCGCGCGCCAGGTCAGCCCTTGATCGGGATGCGGCGGGAACGGCCCTGCTCGGTCTTGGGCACCCG
The DNA here is from genome assembly GCF_043197025.1 of Nonomuraea marmarensis. Taxonomy (NCBI): domain Bacteria; kingdom Bacillati; phylum Actinomycetota; class Actinomycetes; order Streptosporangiales; family Streptosporangiaceae; genus Nonomuraea; species Nonomuraea marmarensis. The sequence goes on along the minus strand of NZ_JBICRM010000009.1, from coordinate 236,920 downwards.
CACGGTCAGGATGCCATCGTGCAACTCTCCCCCGATGTGCTCGGTGTCGGCGTCACTGGGCAGGATCGTCCGGTAGACGAACTTCCCGGTACGCCGCCGCAGCGTGTGCCGTTCCTTCTCCTCCTCGTCGATCTCCCCGGAGACGCACAGCTGGTTCCCGTCGACGTCGACGTGGATGTCGTCCCTCTTGAGCCCGGGCAGCTCGGCGCGTACGACGTAGGCGTCCGGCATCTCCTCGGTCTCGGCCAGCGGACGCCAGGCGGCCACCTCGGTCTCGCCGCCCTGCTCGAAGAGCCGGCCCATCTGATCCCACAGCTGCTGGAACTCGGTGAACGGGTCCCACGCGCCCGGCCGCTGCATCGGTACCCGATCACGATTACGCCTGATGGGCAGAGCCATCGCCACTCACCTCCGTACCACGAGGGACGTGTCCCCCTTACCATTCGTCCCGCCCCTTTTACCCCTGCCTCCGGCCGCAAACGCGACGACGCGCGCTCCCGTTGCGGCAAGGGCCTACCGCTCGTGGACGAGTCTCAGGCCGCTCGGCAGTCCCGTGACCGTGGCAGTGCCATCATGGGCGACGCTCACCTCGACGTCGCCGCCCGCCACCCGCAGGCCGCCGACCGTCAGCGCGCCCAGGGGGGCGCCGGCCAGCGGGCGCAGCAGCGTTCGTCCGGCCGGCACGTCCGGGTAGAGCCCGAGCGCCACGTGGGCGATGGTGACCGCGGCGGCGGCGGACCAGGCCTGGGGGCGGCAGGCCGCGGGGTAGGCCACCGGCCGGCCCACCTGGTGGCGGGCGTCGCCCCCGTACAGCTCGGGGAGCCGGTAGTCGAAGGACTCGGCCGCCGCCAGCAGTCCCTCGGCGAGCGTGGCCGCCTGCTCGTCGAACCCCTCGCCGGCCAGGGCGGCGATCACGATGGCGGTGTCGTGCGGCCAGATCGAGCCGCAGTGGTAGGACAGCGGGCTGAACCCCTCCTCGCAGGAGGACATCGTGCGCAGCCCGAACCCCTCCGCCATGCTCGGCTCGGCCAGCAGGGCGGCGACCTGGGCCGACTCCTCCTTCGTCAGCAGCCCGGTGCCGAGGAGGTGGCCGATGTTGCTGGTGAGGGCGTTCACGGGACGCTTGTCGCGGTCCAGGGCCAGGGCCGGGAAGGGGCCCTGGGCGCCGTCCACCCAGAAGGCGGCGCGGAAGCGCACGGCCAGCGCGGCGGCGTACTCGCGCCAGCGGTCGGCGCCCGGGCGGCCGAAGGCGTCCAGGAGCGCGGCCCCGTGCAGGGCGGCCTGGTGGGCGTAGCCCTGGACCTCGGCCAGCGCGATCGGCGGCTCGGCCAGGCGGCCGTCGTGAAAGCGGATCGAGTCGCCGGAGTCCTTCCAGCCCTGGTTGGCCAGGCCGCGGCCGCTGGCGTCGATGTACTCGAGGAATCCGTCGCCGTCGGGGTCGGCGTGCTCGGCGAGCCAGCCCAGCGCGGCCCCCAGGTGCGGAAGCAGCGCTTCGACCTCCTCCTCGGGCATGCCCCAGCGCCACGCGTCGTGCAGCAGGCTGATCCACAGGGGCGTCGCGTCGATGGTGCCGTAGTAGGCGGCGAGCACCCGCTTGCCCTCCTGGGGCAGCGCGAACGCGTTCCTGCGCAGCTCGTGCATGATCTTGCCGGGGGCCTCGCCCGAGTCCCGGTCGAGGCGTTCGCCCTGGCGGCGGGCCAGCACGCGCAGGGTCCCCGCGGCCAGTTCGGTGCCCAGCGGGAGCAACATCCTGGCGGCCCAGATGCTGTCCCGGCCGAACAAGGTCAGGAACCAGGGCACGCCCGCCCCGAGAAAGGTGTCGCCCGGCGCGGCCGGTTCGGCCAGGCGGAGCGAGCTCAGGTCGGCCAGCGACTGGTCGAGGAGCCGGGTGATGCGCCGGTCGGCGGCGGCGGCACGCGGCGGGCTCCATTCCAGCGACCCGGTGGCGGGCACGACGGCGGCGTCGGGGTCCTCGACGGCGAGCTGCCAGGCCAGGGTCGTCCTGGCGCGCGGAGCCAGGCTGATCTCCCAGCTCAGGCGGGGTTCATCGCCCGGACGCGCCTGGGCCCCGGCTCCCGTGACGGTGACCTGGGTGTCCGCGGAGCGCCAGCTCAGCCGGCCCTGACCGTCGAGCGCGGCCGGGACCGGGAGGTCGGTGGCGCGGCCCGACTTGACCGCGTCCGTGGCGGCGAAGTCGCAGGCCAGCTCGACCGTCACGGTGGCCGTCACCGGCACGGACGCGGTGGAGACGATCTCCACGCGCTCGCTCATCCCGTGAGGCGAAACCTCCCGCACCCGGTCCAGCCGCACCGTGGGATCGGGCCCGGGGTCGCCGAGCCGCCGGGCCAGGGACACGAACCTGGTACGGCCGGGTCCCGCGGGGGCGTGCCCGACGGCCTCCGGCTCGAACCCGTCGATGAGCAGCCGGGCCTGCGACAACACCCTGCGGTCCGCGCGGAAGAGCCCCTGCACGCCGGAGGGGCGGATCTGACCGTCGGCTCCGCTCAGCGCGCTGGCCGGCGCCATGACCGTACTGACCAGGTCGTGCAGCAGCGGCTGAAGCACTACGACTCCCTCTTGACAGATGCATGTCGGGGGTGCAAATTACGAAACACCCCGCTAATTTGAACGATCAAATCATGCCTTAACGTACTTTGATCGTTCAACCCCCCAGGAAAGGCGCTCGATGGCGGACAAGGTGACGATCACGGACGTGGCCCGGGTGGCAGGCGTGTCCCGGCAGACGGTGTCGAACACGCTCAACAGCCCCGAGGTCGTCCGTGAGGCTACCCGCCGTCACGTCCTGGAGGTCATCGAGCAGCTCGGCTACCGCGCCAACCAGGCCGCCCGCCAGATGCGCACCGGCCGCTCCCGCCTGATCGCCATCCGCATCGACCCGGGCGGCGACGGCATCGCCGGCTCGGTGCTCGACCGCTTCCTGCACGGTCTCACCGAGTCGGCGGCCCAGGCCGGCTACCGGATCCTGCTCTACACCGCCCCGGACGACCACTCCGAGATCGCGACCTTCGAGGACCTGCTCGGCTCGTACGAGCCGGACGCCTTCGTGCTGACCGGCACGCACCATGGCGACGTGCGTACCTCCTGGCTGCTGGAACGCCGGCTGCCGTTCGTCGCGTTCGGCCGCCCGTGGAGCGAGATGCCCGACGCGCGCCATCCGTGGGTGGACGTGGACGGAGCCGCGGGCACCGAGGCGGCCACCCGACGTCTGCTGGCCGCCGGGCACCGGCGCGTCGGCTTCATCGGCTGGCCGCCCGGCTCGGGCGTGGGAGACGACCGGCGCGCGGGATGGGCGCGCACGCTCGCGGAGCACGGCATGGACGCCGGCGGCCTGAGCCGGGCGGGCGAGGACGCCATCGCCAACGGGGAGAGCGCGGCCCGCGACCTGCTCGCCGACGGAGTGACCGCCCTGGTGTGCGCGAGCGACTCGCTCGCCCTGGGCGCGCTGAACGTCGCGGGCCCAGACGTCGCCGTGGTCGGCTTCGACGACACCCCCGTGGCCGGGGCGGTCGGCCTGACCAGCGTGCACCAGCCGCTCGGCCAGGCCGCGGCCGCCTGCGTCAAGCTGCTCGCCCGTGCCCTGGACAGCACCGAGCCGCCGACCACACACGTTCTGCTCCAGCCCTCGCTGACCGTCAGGCGGTCGGCATGAAGTCCCACCCCCCATCGCGAGAACAGGATCCCCCGATGACGCCCATCCACCGCCGAGCCGCGGCGCTCACCAGCCTCGCCTGCGCCACCACGCTCCTGTCGGCCGCCTGCGGCAGCGGCTTCGACGACAACCCCGCCGAGCCCGCCCAGCAGACCAGCGGCCCCGTCACCCTGCAGGTCCTCATCGGCTCCTCCGGCGAGGCGGAGACCGCCGCCGTCAAGCAGGCCGCCCAGACCTGGGCCACGTCGGCCGGGGCCGGGGCGACGGTGACGCCCGCGCAGGACCTGACGCAGCAGCTCGGCCAGGCCTTCGCCGGTGACAACCCGCCGGACGTGTTCTACGTGGACGCCATCCGCTTCGCCGACTACGCCAGCGTCGGCGCGCTCGAACCGTACGCCGACAAGATCAGCCAGCCGGACGACTTCTACCCGACCCTGCGCACGGCCTTCACCTACGACGGGAAGTTCTACTGCGCGCCCAAGGACTTCTCCACCCTGGCCCTGGTCGTCAACCAGGACCTGTGGACCAAGGCCGGGCTGGGCGACTCCGACGTGCCGACGACCTGGGAGCAGCTGACCTCGGTCAGCGAGAAGCTCAAGGCCGGGGGCGTCACCCCGCTGGCGATCGGCGACACGCGCGACCGCATCGGCGCGTTCATGGTCCAGGCCGGCGGCTGGATCACCAGCCCTGACAGCAAGCAGGCCACCGCCGACAGCCCGCAGAACATCGAGGCCCTCGACTACGTACGCAAGCTGCTGGCGGACAAGCTGGCCCAGTTCCCCAGCCAGCTGGACGCGGGCTGGGGCGGCGAGGCGTTGGGCAAGGGCAAGGCCGCGATGACCATCGAGGGCAACTGGATCAAGGGAGGGCTCAAGGCCGACTTCCCGGACGTCAAGTACTCCGTGCACGAGCTGCCCGCCGGCCCCAAGGGCAAGGGCACGTTGTCGTTCACCACCTGCTGGGGCATCTCGGCCAAGAGCAAGCACAAGCAGCAGGCCATCTCGTTCGTCGAGGCGATGACCAAGGCGGACCAGCAGATGGCCTTCGCCAGGGCGTTCGGCGTCATGCCCTCGCGGCAGTCCGTCAAGACCGCCTACACCGGCGAGTTCCCCGCCGACGCGCCCTTCGTCAACGGCGCCGACTACGCCCAGGGGCCGGTCAACGCACCCAAGATGGACAGCGTGCTGGCCGACTTCGACACCGGGCTGCAGAAACTGACCTCCACCGCGCCGAAGACGCTGCTGCAGCGCGTACAGAAGAACACGCAAGCGGCGCTCGGCACGTCATGAGGCAGCGCCGGCCCGGCGCCGCGCGGGAGAACCTCGCGGGCTGGTTGTTCGTGGCGCCCGTCGTGGTCATCCTGACCCTGTTCATGCTGGCGCCGATCCTCATGGCGATGTGGGTGAGCCTGACCGACTGGAACGGGCAGGGCAGCCCGTTCCGGGCCAGTGTCCCGTTCGTGGGCTTCGACAACTACACCCGCCTGTTCACCGAGGAGGGGCTGGCCCGGCAGGACTTCATGACGAGCGTGCGCAACAACATCTACTACGTGGCCATCGTGGTGCCCGCCCAGACCGTACTGGCCCTCGGCCTGGCCCTGGTCGTCAACAACCGGCTGCTGAGGGGCCGGACGTTCTTCCGCGCCGCCTTCTTCTTCCCGTCGGTCACCAGCTCGGTCGCGATCAGCGTGGTGTTCCTGTTCGTGTTCGCCAACTCGGGGACCCTCAACGGCCTGCTGAGCCTGTTCGGCATCGACGGTCCCCAGTGGTTCGCCGACTCGCGCGGCGTGCTGCACCTGCTGCTGGGCGGGGTCGGGCTGGTCGATCCGGACGCCCCGCCGGAGGCGCTGACCTCCGGCGGGCCGTTCGGGCTCTCGTGGTGGGAATGGTTGTCCGGGCCGAGCGTGGCGATGATGACCATCATCGTGCTGGTCGTCTGGACCACCTCGGGAACGTTCATGCTCATGTTCCTGGCCGCCCTGCAGGACATCCCCGTGACGCTGGAGGAGGCCGCCATGCTGGACGGGGCGGGCCGCCGCGGGGTCTTCAGGCACGTGACATTGCCGCTGCTCAAGCCCACCCTCTTCCTGGTGCTCACGCTCGGGCTGATCGCGACGTGGCAGGTGTTCGACCAGGTCTACGTGATGAGCCAGGGCAATCCCGCCAAGACCACGCTCACCCCGGCCTTCCTGTCGTACCGGGAGGCCTTCCGCGGTTTCGAGTACGGCACCGGCACCGCGATCTCCTTCGTGCTCTTCTTCATCATCGTGGTGCTGACCCTGCTCCAACGCTGGGTCATGCGGGACCGGAGGTCCTGATATGCCGGATAAAAGGCGATCGCTGGCCTCCACCTTCACCGGCTACTGCGTGCTGATCTTCTTCGCGCTCGTCTTCCTGTACCCGTTCGTCGTCCAGATCGCCACCTCCTTCAAGACCGAGCCCGACGCGGCGGCCCATGCTCTGTCGCCCATCCCCGACCCGCTGACCACCGGCGGCTACGAGCAGGTGTTCGTCAACACCGACCTGCCGCTGTGGCTGGGCAACTCGCTGCTGGTGACCGTGGTCGTCACGGTCGGGCGCGTGTTCCTGGACTCCATGGCCGGCTACGCGCTCGCCCGGCTGCGCTTCGCCGGGCGGCGGGCGCTCTTCTCGGCGATCGTCGCGGTGATCGCGGTGCCGGGCGTGGTGCTGTTCATCCCGAAGTTCCTGGTGCTGAACCAGCTCGGCATCTACGACAGCTACACCGCGCTCATCCTGCCGGTGATCGCGGACGCCGCCGGGGTGTTCATCATGAAACAGTTCTTCGAGTCCATCCCGGTCACCGTCGAGGAGGCCGCCCGGGTCGACGGGGCCGGCGTGTTCCGTACGTTCTGGTCGATCGTGTTGCCGATGGCCAGGCCCGCGCTGCTCACGCTCACGATCATCTCCTTCCAGGGCACGTGGAACGAGTTCCCGCACAGCCTGGTCGCCGTGCAGGATCCCGCCCTGTTCACGCTGCCGCGCGGGCTGGCCGACCTCGTGTCGGGATCGCTGGGCAAGGGCACGCAGTACCCGCTCAAGCTGGGCGCGGCGCTGCTGGCCACGATCCCGGTGGCCATCGTGTTCGTGGTGTTCCAGCGGTACTTCGTCCGCGGCGCGAACGAGGGGGCAGAGAAGGGTTAGCTCCCGGCGCGGTCGGCCACGGCCGTCGGAACCGGAGCGCATCCAGTCGCACGAGCCACAACACGGGACGCTTCACGCGGGAGCGGGACGACTGGCCGTCGCTCCCTTTGTCAGGCGCCCAGGTCCCGGACGACGTTGTCCAGCCGATGCGCCAGGCCGTCCAGGGTCGCGTCGGTCAGGGGGCCGGCCGGGACGTGGGCCGCGACGTCGTCGCGACGCGCGATGACGAGCCCCTTGTGCGCGTCGTCCACCTCCGCGCCGGGAACGACGACGCAGTCACCCCGTACGAAGACCAGCGTGGCATCGGCGTGTCGCGACTGCAGCAGTTCGCGGACGCATTCTCGATCGATGAGTGACATCGCGGCTCCTAGCCTCACGGGCCGTTGTCGCCCGGCTTCCCCGGTGCCCGGCGGAGCACCCTTCAGCAAGCCGCTTACCCGCCTGGAAGCCCTGAAACCCCTCAGCTCCGGCCGCCCGCCCGGGACTGCCGCGCGCGTGCCGCCGCGCTGAGCAGCACGGCGGAGGGCACGCACGACCAGCACTTTCAGCAGATCCGCGCCACTACTTTTTGTGCTCGATCTAACACTGACCGTGATCGTAAGGTGTTGTCAGTGGCCCCAGTGGCCCCTCAGCGAGCGAGAGGATCGAGCATGGCGCAGGAACCGAGAATAGACGTCGAGACCAAGGCCCAGGGAGTCGCGCGCAGCCTGACAAAGGAGCAGGTCCAGCGGATCGCGGACGCGCTCGGGCAGCAGGGCGTGTGGTTCGCGACCCCGCCCGCCCGCGCGGGCCGGGCGCCCAGACCCGACCACGTCTGGGATCTGGTGGGGGACAAACCTCACCAGGGATACACGGCCACCGGCCGGGCCCACGTCTACCTGGCGGAGGGGCACTCCGCGCTGACCCGGCCGCTGATCTTCGCCGACGGCTTCAACTACGGGCCGAGCGACCTGGACGCGTTGTGGACGCACTTCAACGTCCTGTACCAGAAGGGCACGCCCGGCTTCTTCGACCAGCTGCGGTCGATGGGCATCGACGTCGTGCTGCTGGGCTTCCACCAGCGGCAGACGTACATCCAGGCCAACGCGGCGGTGGCGGTCAACTGCATACAGCGGGTCATCGAGGAGCGGCAGGGCGACAACCAGCTGGTCGTCGGCGGGGTCAGCATGGGTGGGATGATCACCCGGTACGCGCTGGCCCGCCTGGAGAACGAGCGCTTCGACCACCAGACGGACAAGTACTTCTCCTACGACACCCCGCACCTCGGCGCCTGGATCCCGCTGGTGCTCCAGCAGCTGGCGTACCTGCACGAGTCACTCCAGCCGCGGTCCGACGGGCCGGGGCAGGCCGAGCTGATCCGCAGCCCGGCCGCGCAGCAACTCCTGTGGGGCTGGGTGGAGAACGAGGGTTACTCGGGTCCGGTGACCACCGCCAGCGAGCTGCGCAAGGACTTCCTGGACGACCTGCGCAGGGTCGGCTGGTTCCCGATGCGCCCGTACAAGCTGGGCCTGGCCAACGGTGTCGGCACCGGCACGGGGCCCGACCTGCCTCCCGGCACGCCGGTCTTCGACCTGAGCGCCGACCCGCTGCAGCTCACCGCCCGGATCCAGCCGGACCTGGGCGAGCTGCAGAACGTCGGCACGATCCGCTTCGGCTCGCCGGTGTGGACGAGCGCCACCTCGCACGTGGCCGCGTTCGACGGGGCGCCCGGCGGCACGCTCGACTCGTGGGGCAAGATCGCCGACGCGATGGGACTGCCGATCCAGGACCGGTTCCGCAGCAGCTGCTTCGTGCCCGCGGTCAGCGCGATCGCCCTGGCCAGGGATCCGTTCCAGTGGCAGTCGGACCTGTATCTCGACCTCGGCGACCTGCCGAAGGATGAGACGTTCCTGGACGCGTTCTGCTGCGACATCAGCAACTCCGCGCACGGCGGCGTCTCCAAGGCGCTGATCGAGTGGTTCCTCGAGCAGCTCGCCGGGTGGTGATCCCTGCGCTGACAGACGGTCAGGTGCCGGCTCGCCCGCGAGCCGGCACCTGACGTCTTTCAGCGGCCGCCCCGATACACGCACAGGAGCTGGTCGCGGGTGGCGTTCTTGTCGCGGAAGGCGATGACGGCCGGGCCCTCGCCGCTGACGTGGCCGGGCAGCTTCTCGTCGACGGTCCAGGTGGTGCCGTTGAAGCTGGTCCACCACAGGCTCTGGTCGGAGCCGCCGCGGTGGACGCAGTAGAGCCGGTCCTTGTAGACGGTCAGCGCCGGGCCTTCAGCGGCGTAGTGGTCGGGCAACTTCTGGTCGGGGCTCCAGTTCGAGCCGTCCCAGCGCGTCCACCACAGCGCGGTGTCCCCATCGTTCCCGCGGTGCACGCAGTAGAGGTGCCCCTTGTACGCCGCCAGCGCCGGGTTGGAGCGGCTGGAGTGGTTCGGGAACTTCTGGTCGGGGCTCCAGCTTGACCCGTTCCAGCGGGTCCACCACAGGGAGTCGTCGTCACCGTTGCCGCGGTGCACACAGTAGAGCTCCCCGTCATAGGCGGCCAGGGCCGGAGCGGCGGAGCTGGAGTGCTTGGGCAGCTTGGCGTCCGGGGTCCACTTCGCGCCGTCCCAGCGGGTCCACCACAACGCGCCGTCGTCGCGGTTGCCGCGGTGCACGCAGTAGAGCTGCCCGTCGTACGCGGCCACGGCCGGGCCTACCGTGCTGAAGTGCTTGGGGAACTTCTGGTCCTCGCTCCACCCCTCCTCGGCGTCGTAGACGGTCCACCACAGGCTGGAGTCGTCGAGCGCTGCGACGTTGCCGCGGTGGGCGACGTAGAGCCGGTCCCGGTACTCCGCGACGGCCGGGCCCGACACGCTGAAGTGGTCGACGAACCGCTGGTCCTCGCTCCACCCCTCGCCCGGCTCGTAGACCGACCAGTACAGCTTGGAGTCGCCCACCGGCGCGCCGGCCTCGCGGGCCGGGACGAGCATGGCGGGCGCGACCCAGGGGGAGACCAGCTTGACGCCGTACGGCTTGGCGATCGAGGTGATCCAGCCGGACTTGGCGCGTACCGACCGCTCGACGATCGGGGTGAGCCAGGCGCCCAGCACGGTGCCCGCGGCCTCCGCGATGAGCTGCGAGATCTCGGCAGACAGCAGGGCGGCGCTCTCGTTCAGGTGGATCTCGAACCCCCACCACCTGGCGACCGGCCAGACGTCGGCGCCCTTGGCGCGCAGCCGCTGCTGGAGCTTGTGTACGCGGTCCAGGCCCTTGGAGTCGAGCTCGGCGATCTGGCGCTCGCTCTCCCGTTTGGCCGCCAGCCACTCCGACTCGGCGGCCGCGCGGGTCGAGAGGTCGTCGTCGATCTCCAGCAGCTCGGTCTCGACGGCCACGTCGACCGCGGCGGCGGCCACCGGGTCGTCCTGGGCGTGCAGCAGCGCGGCCTCGGCCCCCACCGCGGTTTCCTCTGCCGAGGCGAGTTCTGTCTTGTCGGCCCTGGTCTCGTCAGTCATTTCCAGCCCCCCTGGAATGCCGCATGATGCGGACACGCACGAACCTGGCCATAGTAACCCTAGGTAGTTGAACGACTACTTCGGGGTCACGCCTTCTTCGCGGCGCCCGCCAGCAGGTAGCCCGGCAGGGGCTCGTCGCCGATCACCCCGGGATGGTCGGGCCGCCAGTCCGCGACGTGCACGAGCCCCGGCTCCACCAGCTCGAAGTCGCCGAAGAACGCGCGGACCTCCGCCAGGCTGCGTCCCGCGGCGCCGCCGGTGGAGGACCCCCGGTAGACCTTCTTGGCGCTTTCCTCCGCCTGCTCCCTGCCCAGCGTCTCGACGGCGTGGGTGAGCACCAGGTAACTGCCGGGCGCCACCGCGTCGCGCAGCACCTTCACCATGCCCGCCGGGTCGGCGGCGTCCTGGATGAAGTGCAGGATCGACACCAGCAGCACGCCGACGGGCTCGCTCAGGTCGAGAAAGTCCGTGACCTCGGGCGTGGCCAGCAGCTCGGCCGGCCGCAGCAGGTCGGCCTGTACGAAGACGACCTTCCCCTGCTCCTCCAGCAGCGCCCTGGCGTGGGCGGCGACGACCGGGTCGTGGTCGACGTAGACCACCTTGGCGTCGGGGGACACCTCGCGGACGACCTCGTGCACGTTCCCCTGCGTGGGCAGGCCGCTGCCCAGGTCGAGGAACTGCCGGACGCCGGCGCCCGCCAGGTGGCGCACGGCGCGCTGCAGGAAGGCGCGGTTGGCCCTGGCCAGCGGCACGGCCGCGGGAATGTGCTCGACGAGCCGGTCGATGGCCGCGCGGTCCACGGTGAGGTTGTCCTTGCCGCCGAGCATGTAGTCGTACATGCGGGCGAGATTTGGCGTATTGGGGTCGAAGGACACGGTGTGATCTTAGGGTCTATCGAGTTTTCACATCACTGGTTACCGTGCAATTCATGGGCGTATTTGAGCATTACCCGTTCATGCCCGGCCCGCGGGGAGTTCCCGCCGGGGCCTACGCCGATCGCCGCGACCGGGAGCCGCTCGGAAAGGTGCTGCTGCCCAGCGGTGACACGGTCTACCTCACCACGACGTACGAGGACGCGGTCGTCGTGCTGAGCGACCCCCGTTTCAGCCGCGAACTCGGTTATCCGGGCGCGCCGAGGATGTTCTCCGGATTCACCATCGCCGAGGCCCCGGGAATTCTCACCAGTATGGATCCACCGGAGCACACACGGTTACGCAGGCTGCTTTCCGGGGTTTTCACGCCGCGCCAGGTCAACGGCTGGCGGCCCGGATTACGCGCGCTCACGAGTGAGCTGATCGACACGCTGCCCGAAGAATTCGATTTCCTGCACGATTTCGCCTTCCCGTTGCCGGTGCGGGTGATCTGCGACGTGATGGGCGTGCCGGGGATCGACGCGGTACGCGTGCGGGTCTGGTCGGACGCGATGTTGTCCACCTCCAGCCTGTCGGAGGAGGACAAGCTGGCCGCGGCCATGGAGTTCTACGCGTACATCGCCGAGGTGATCGCCGCGCACCGGGAGAACCCGGGCGACGGCCTGCTGGCCTCGATGATCCACGCCCGCGACGGCGCGGACCGGCTGAGCGAGGACGAGCTCGTACGCAACACGCTCGGCCTGTTCCTGGCCGGGCACGAGACGACCGGATCGGTGCTGGCCAGGTCGATACTCAGGCTGCTCGACCCGCCCGAGGGCTACGACCGGCTGGCCGCCGAGCCGGCGCTGGTCCCGAGCGCGGTGGAGGAGCTGCTCAGGCTGGAGCAGCCGGGCGACAGCCCGCTGATCCGGGTGGCCACCGAGGACGTGGACCTGCCCTCGGGCACGGTACGCAAGGGCGAAGGCGTGATCGCGTCCTTCGCCGGGGCCAACTTCGACCCGTCGATCTTCCCCGATCCGCACGCCATGGACCCGCACCGGGAGGCGACGCATCTGGCGTTCGGCCGCGGCCCGCACTACTGCCTGGGCGCGAACCTGGCCAGGATGGAGCTCCAGGAGATCCTCGGCGTGCTCGTGCGAAGGCTCCCCCGGCTGACGCTGTCGGGGTTGTCCGGGGAGGTGGAGTGGACGGCGGGCAGCATCATGATCCGCCCGACGCGGCTGCCCGTACGCAAGAGACCGGCGTAACGCTCCTCGGTGAGTGGGCAATGGAAGCCTGCCGCCGCGCCCTCGCGGGCTTCGACACCTGACCACCGCCCCCCGCCGCTAGATCCGATCTAGCGACCCTCCTAGCGCCTGTGAAGTGACGGCCGCGGGGAGGGGGAGACCATGGGGAACGATCGGCTGCGGGTCGCGGTGATCATCGGCAGCACCCGGGTCGGCCGCGTCTGCGACACGGTCGGCGGCTGGTTCGCCGGCCGGGCCCGCCGCCGCGAGGACCTCGACGTGGAGGTGCTCGACCTGGCCGACTACGCCTTCCCCAGTTGCTACCCGGAGGAGGCGACATCGTCCATGTGCCGCTTCGCCGCGTCCGTCGGCGGCGCGGACGCCTTCGTCGTGGTCGCCCCCGAGTACAACCGCAGCTTCCCCGCCTCGCTCAAGCAGGCGATCGACTTCGCCTATGACGAGTGGCAGGCCAAGCCGGTCGGGTTCGTCTCGTACGGTTCCGGCTCGGCCGGCTTCTACGCCGTCGAGCAGCTCCGTACCGTCTTCGGCGCCCTGCACGCCGTGACCATGCGCGACTGGGTGGGGCTCGACCTGCTCGGCGAGGACGTCGACGGGTGCCGCCCCTACGACACCGACGACCGCCTGCGCGCCATCGGCGCCATGCTCGACCAGCTCACCTGGTGGGGCCGCACGCTGCGCGAGGGCAGGCGCGCCCAGCCGTACGTCTCTTGATTGCGGAAAGTCCTGAATTCGGAAGCCCTGACTTGGGAAAGGATCTTTATGGCTGACCTGGCGATACAAACCACCGGCCTGGTCAAGGTCTTCGGCGACACCCGCGCCGTGGACGGCCTCGACCTCGCCGTACCCTCCGGCGCCGTGTACGGCGTGCTCGGCCCCAACGGCGCGGGCAAGACCACGGCGGTACGGATGCTGGCCACGCTGCTGCGGCCCGACGGCGGCGAGGCGACCGTGTTCGGGCACGACGTGGTACGCGAGGCGGACGCCGTGCGCAGCCGGGTCAGCCTGACCGGCCAGTACGCCTCCGTGGACGACGAGATGACCGGCGCCGAGAACCTGATCCTGCTCGCCCGCCTGCTCGGCCACCGCAAGCCGGCCGCCAGGAACAGGGCGGCGGAGCTGCTGGAGGCTTTCGGGCTGACGGAGGCCGCGGGGCGGCAGGTCAAGACGTACTCGGGGGGCATGCGGCGGCGCATCGACATCGCGGCCAGCATCCTGAACACGCCTGACCTGCTCTTCCTCGACGAGCCCACCACCGGCCTCGACCCGCGCAGCCGCAACCAGGTCTGGGACATCGTCCGCATCGTCGTCGCCCACGGCACCACGGTGCTGCTGACCACCCAATACCTGGAGGAGGCCGACCGGCTCGCCGGCCGCATCGCGGTCATCGACCACGGCAAGCTCATCGCCGAGGGCACTCCGGGCGAGCTGAAGTCCTCCGTCGGCTCGGGCTCGGTCCACGTACGCCTGCGCGACCCGGCCAACCGCCCCGAAGCGGAACGCGTACTCACCGAGACCCTGGACACCCTCGTCTACCTGGAGTCCGACCCGGTGGCCCTCACGGCCCGCATCACCGGCAACGGCCGCGAGCAGGCGGCCGCCGAGCAGGCCTCACGCGCGCTCGGCCGGCTGGCCGCGGCCGGCATCGTCGTCGACGACTTCTCCCTCGGCCAGCCCAGCCTGGACGAGGTCTTCCTCGCCCTCACCGACCACCCCGCCACTGAGGAGGCAGCATGAGCACGACCATTGAGAGCGGCACCACGTACGCCCCCGCGGCCGAGGTCCTCGGTACGGTCCTGGCCCCGAGGGCGAAACCGGCCCGGCCGAGCGCGTGGTCGGCGTCCATGACGTTCGGCTGGCGGGCCATGTTGAAGATCAAGCACGTGCCCGAGCAGCTTTTCGACGTAACCGCGTTCCCGCTCATGATGACGCTGATGTTCACGTACCTGTTCGGCGGCGCGCTGGCCGGGTCGCCGACCGAATACCTGCAGTACCTGCTACCGGGCATCATGGTGACGAGCGTCGTGATGATCACCATGTACACCGGTCTGGAGGTCAACAAGGACATCGAGAAGGGCATCTTCGACCGTTTCCGCACCCTGCCGATCTGGCGCCCTTCGACCATGGTGGGCTACCTGCTCGGCGACGTACTGCGCTACACGATGGCCTCGACGGTCATCCTCCTGGTGGGCCTGGTCCTGGGCTTCCGCCCCGGGGGTGGGTTCGTCGGGGTGGTGGCCGGGATCCTGGTGCTGCTGGGGTTCTCGTTCGCGTTCTCGTGGGTGTGGACGATGTTCGGGCTGCTGATGCGCAGCGAGAAGTCGGTGATGGGGGTCAGCATGCTGGTGCTGTTCCCGCTGACGTTCCTGAGCAACGTCTACGTCGAGCCGGAGACGATGCCCGGCTGGCTCCAGGTGTTCGTCAACATCAACCCGATCACCCACCTGGTGGCCTCGGTACGGTCCCTGATGGCGGGCACACCGGACGTGGGGCAGCTGACCTGGGTGCTGGTGTCGTCGGTGCTGTTCATCGCGGTGTTCGGCACCCTCACCATGCGGCTGTACAACCGCAAATAGTGAGAATGGCCGTGCCGGGTGACCGTCCTTCACGCGGCGCCCGGCAATCGCCTTGTCGTAGACGGCCGTTCTCGGCGGCGGGTTTCCTGCTCCAGGTTCCCGAAGAGCTCGGCCAGAGTGGCGCCGCAACGCACGTTGGAGAGTCCGCTGTGGTCGGGCACCAAGACGGTACGGAACGCGATGTAGCCGCCTCCGGCCCCTTCCATGATCTCCCAGCCCGGGAACCCCGTAGCCATCCTCACGCCGCCCGCCTGCCAGCTCCGCGGCCGTGGAGAATGGGGGCCCAGGAGCCTGGACCCGCAGCCCACAAGCGGTCGCCGCCCTGCCCGGTTGTGGCGTCGCTCATGCGGTGGAGCAGCTCGTCCGGCTGCTCGGCCTCGACCCAGATCCCGGGCGAAGGGCAGTGGCCTTGGTAGAAGGCGACGAGGCGGCGTCTGCTGAGGGAGTACATCAGCCACCAGGCGGGAAGGCGAGGCTGAAGCTCTTCGACGTACTTCCTTCCCGTGGCAACGTCGCTTTCATTGGTCATGAGCATTTCCTCCGCAGAGTCGAGGTCGGCTAGGGGGATGGGCGCGGGCCGGGCGTCGGCGGCAGGAAGCGCCCGGCCCGCGCCGGATGGTGCGGAGCGGCGGGGAAGTCATCACCGGGCCGCCCGCACGCGGCGTGGCCATGCAGCGCGCGTCCCTGGATGCGCTGCTCCGGGCCCAATCGGATGCCACGCCACGATCATCAGACCGGGGGTAGTCGAACGGGCAGGGTCAGGCGTGGCGGTCAGTGTGGCGTCATGCACACACCGTAAGCGCCCCATGATTCGGCACCGGGTGCCACCTGCACCCGTCGTCACGAGGGTGCAGTCCGCACCCACCATCTACAGGGGCAGTCCGAGCTCCTGAGCAAAGCTGCGGGCCCGCCGCTCGATCAACGGACCGCCCTGGTCGACCGCATCTGAGGCCATCTGACGGCCAGTCGGGCTGTAGTGCACCGAGTCATGCGAGATCGCATGCGCTTGGCGCAACCAGTCGAGCATGGATGACCAGTCGCGCCGCTGGTGGTAGGTGCGGGCGATCTCGACGTGTAGCCTGGCACGCCGCTCCCTTGAGGGGATGCTGTCGGGGTCGATCTGCTCGGCCCGCTCTTTTGCCGTCGCCGACTTGGTCAGGTCAGCGCCGATCGACACAGCGTGCAGCGCGACGTTGGAGCCGCCGAACTGCGTCCACGGATGGTGGTAACCGACGGGCAGCCGGGCAGCGGTGGCGGCGGCCTCATCCCAGAACCGCCACGCGTCGCCCTCCCGGCCAGCGCGGGCTGCGGTAGTGGCGGCATGCAACTGCATCGCGCCATAAAGGGCCCGCAGTTCGTCTCCGCCATCCTCAAGCTGATCGCGCAGTAGACCGGCGGCGTCGAGGGCGAGGGTCAGAGCCGCGTCGGTGTCTCCTCCGGAGCGTTGCACGATGGCGTACGTCCAGGCGGCCCCGGCCAGCGCGGCTGGCTGGTCGGATTCCTGGGCTGCGGCCATGGCCCGGTCAGCGACCACCCAGATCAGTTCAGGCTCGCTGGCCCACACGATGACATGCTGCACGAGTGCCCACAGGTCGACGAGCACGGCGTACGCGTCGCGCCGCTCTTGCCCGAGCGCCTGGCGGGCGGAGGCTCGCGCGTCACGGATGAGGGCGGGCAGCACGCGGCCGACGTCGGTACGGTGCGTGCGCGAGGTGTGCCACACCTGCCAAGCGTCCGCAGTGCGCTGCCGCAACGAGGCGACCGGCAGCGGCTGGTCATCGACCGTGAGCAAGGGCGCGCGTACGGCTTCGCGGATGGCGGGCACCGCTTCGTGCGGTATCCGGGCAAAGGCGCTGATGGGAATAGTGGTGTTGCCACCGAGATCCATGTCGCTGCCGGCGAGGACGGCGACGTCGCCAACAGCGAGCACTTCGGCAAGCCGGATGAGCACAGGCAGGCGAGGCGGCAGACGCCGACCAGACTCGATGCCCTTCAGCCACTCCGTGGAGTAGCCGACGAGACCGGCCAGGACTGGCCGGCTCATGCCTTTGCGTTCCCGGATGGTCTGGATTCGCTCGCCTGTCCGCTTTCCTTCGAGGTCGTCGAGCATCGGGATTACCCTCGATTCGTTCCGTAACCACTGATCAGGCTACGCCTGCGCCTGTGCGGTGGGGGTAGGGAACGCGGCCTGTGGCCACCCCCGTGAGTGCAGCGTGCGTTGTGAGCACGCGTTCAGGCGAGCAGGTCCGCGTGCCGGTCCCGCCGACTTCTTCGACGTACGTCCACAGCTTCGACCGGGTCTGGACCCCATCGAGGATTCCAACTTCTGGCAGCAACGCCGGGCCTCTAATGGGACAGGCCTGCCAGTTTCGTGACCGCAGCGACCAGAGCCGGGATGTCAGTCAGATCGGAGAACACCACGTCCGCGCCTGCCGCCGACAATTCGGCCACGCTGTCAGACCCCGTAGCCACCCCGATGACCGCGGCACCACCGTCCAGCCCGGCCTGGACATCACGTGGCGTGTCACCGATCAAAACAGTGGAGGACCGACCGAA
This sequence comes from Nonomuraea marmarensis, assembly GCF_043197025.1. NCBI lineage: Bacteria > Bacillati > Actinomycetota > Actinomycetes > Streptosporangiales > Streptosporangiaceae > Nonomuraea > Nonomuraea marmarensis. Next base: position 219,360 of record NZ_JBICRM010000009.1, on the reverse strand, counting down.
ACTCCCGCCGTATTTGCGGCAGGCACGCTGCTGGGCGACCGCGACCAGGTCGGCACGCACCGCACCGTCCGATCCGTACCCACCGACTTCGAAATCCAGACCCTCATGCAGGCCGAACACCGATACCTTCACCACCGCGTTGGCCTTGATGTTGCCGGTGAGCACAGACTGGACGATGCCCGGCACCTCGGCGAGCGCGACGATCGCGTCCAGCGCTCCCGGCAGCGCGTACCCGCGCTCACCGAGTCGCACCCGGTTGAAGGTCATCGCGTTCTCCAACGCGGCGTTCAGCCTTTCCAACTGGTCAGGGGAAGGCTCGATGCCGTGACGCTGCAGGAGGTTGAGCATGATCTGCGGGTCTGTACGGCCATCGGTCTCCGCCCGGTGCTCGGCAGGCCGCCCGGTTAGCAGTTCAAAGGCCCGAGCGTACGTCTCCTTGCTCACCCCACCGTTCTCGATCAACGTGTGATCGACATCCCAGAGCACCAGTCCCGCCACCATCGTCACCACCCATGCGCCTCGGACCGTTCTCCCAGGCTAGCGGCGTGCCAAGCGTCTTCGCCTAGTGATACGTCAAGTGCTTTGAAACAGTGGGCTCCGCAATCAGACCTTTGAGACCGTGCTCGATGCGGGGCGTTTTCGCCTCGTGCCATCCCGCCGCAGCCGACAGCGCCCGCGAAGTCAGATGCGCGTCGAGCCGTAGTTCGCGCAACCTCCCCGCAAGCGTCTGCCGCGCCGCCTGGGCGCTGGAGTTGGAGGGTGGTGTCGAAGCCATGGGGGCCGGGATCCGAGAAAACGCTAGACCTGGTACACCCTGTGATCGGTAGCCCGATCCCACGCCGCCGCGAAGGCAACAGCGCATTGCCTCACGACGACCGAAGACTCGTTCTCATCGTTGGCAACCGGCATAACGGCATCATCGAGGCGCGTACGTTCCGCCGCCTCCTGCTAGAACGCGGTCCGATATCCCGGATGGCAGGCGCCGGGTGATTCGCGAATGGGACGAGGTGCCCCGTCGCGTCGCCGAGGGCAGCTTCAAGGACGCGAATCTCTCTGACGGGGCCTGGCACTGAGCAACGCCGGAAACATGGGCGGCGCCCTCGTCGCGCCGGTCCTGCTGTTCAAGGTACGCCCGGTTGTCCCCATCGCCAACGATCTCCACCCACCCCCGCACGTCCAACGCAGCGGGCATGTAGTGGATGTTGCCGGGAGCCCCACAGCACATGTTCAGGTGGATCACCTTGATCACGGTGGAGGAGACGTTCAGGGACAGAAGCATGCGATGGAGTACGACCGGCGTCGCCGCATACGGCGGGAAATCATCCGAAGGCTCAAGACTCTTCGGACAGACACGCATATCGAGCTGAGTGACTCTCAGGGTAGGAGGTTCGCGGCAAGCGCTCGCCACTGTCGTAGGGGTGGGACGTGGGGAGTGGTGGTCAAGAGATGGAGGCTGACATGGTCGGCACCCACGTCGAGATGCTGGTGGACGCGGTGGGCGATGTCGTCGATGGTTCCGCGTACCACCAGCGCGTCGACAAGCTCGTCATTGAGGGCGTCGAGGTCTTGGAAGCCCAGGTCGTGCAGTAGTACGCGGCGGTTGGGGAGGGCCGCGGCGACGTGGGTGCGGGCCAGGTCGGCGGCGGTGCGGTCGAGGTCGAGGATGGCAAGCTGGGTGACGGCCAGCAGCGCGTGCGGCCCGAGCAGAGTCCTGGCGTGCTTGGTGTGTTGGACCGGCATTCCCAGGGGGTGAGCGCCCCAGGCCCGCCGGCCTGCCAGTTTGAGCATGCCCGGGCCGAGGGCCGCCAGCACTCGGTGTGGGGCCGCCGGTGGGGCGGGAGGTCCGAAGGGGGCGTTGTCCAGCGCGTCGAGATAGTCGCGCATGGCCGCCAGCGGCGGGCCGAAGCGGTGGCCGCGGACGTCTTCAACGAGGGCGGGGTGGCTCACTCCCAGGCCGAGCAGGAAGCGGCCGGGGAAGGCCTCCTCCAGGGTGCGCTGCGCGGCCGCGGTGCTTACCGCGTCGCGGGCGTAGATGCTGGCGGTGCCGGTGGCCACGGTGATCCGGCGGGTGGCGGACAGCAGCATCCCTGCCTGGGCCATGGCTTCGCGGCCGGTCGCCTCGGGGAACCACAGCGTCCCATAGCCGAGGTCCTCGATCTCGGTCACGGCCCGGCGTACCTCGGTCGCGGAATAGTTGTCGATGTCGCCCGCCCAGATCCCGATCCGTCCGAGACTGGGCCGCCCGCTCACATGTCCTGCGTTCCGGCGCGCTGGGCCGTCAGGAACGCGGAGATCTGGGACGCGCCGGTCCGCTCCAGCCACGTGCGCAAGTCCATCAGCCCTGGATGTATCCGGCGCACGGCCGACAGGTCGGCTCGGTAGCCGCGTTCATTGAGCCATTCGTAGGCGAAGGCGAACTCCTCACCGACGTGCCGGATCGCCTCGATGGGCACCTGCACGTACGGCAGGGCCGCGCCGATCGCCTCCGAGATGGCCTTGGTGATCTGCACTGGGGTCAGCTCGTCACCGGCCAAATCGATCGCCCGTCCGATCCACTCCTGCGGCCGGGCGAAGGCCAGCGCGGCGAAGGAGCCGACATCGTCGACGGCGATGATCTGCTGCGGGACGTTGGGCTCGAACGCGGTGGTCACGGTGCCCTCGTGCAGGTGGTAGCCGCCGGTGTAGTTCTCCATGAAGGAGACCGGCCGCAGGATCGTGGCGGGCAGGCCGAGCGTGGCGATGTGCTGCTCGATCCGTGCCTTGCTCACCAAGTTCTGCGGCAGCACCTCGCTGCCATGGCGGCCGGCTCCGGCGACCGAGGAGTAGACCAGGTGCGGGACGCCTTCGGCGTGTGCGGCCCGAGCCACGTTGACGCCCCAGCGGACCTCGTCATCGGCGGTGAAGTCAGGTGCGGTACCGGGAGAGCCGACGGTGGGCTGGACGCTGAACATGCCGTGGGCGCCCCGGGCTGCGGTGATCAGGGAGGCGACGTCGTCCATGTCTCCGCGCACGAGCTGGGCGCCTGTCTGGGCCAGAGCCCGGGCTGCGGCGCTGCCCGGATCGCGGGTGAGCGCTCGCACCCGCCAGCCGTCGGCGAGCAGGCGCGCCGTCACGGCGCGGCCCTGCAGACCGGTAGCGCCCATCACGACGACGGTCTTTTCCGGTGTGTCCACGGGTGTCTCCTGAAAGTCGGTCGCGCTGCGGAGCCATCACCAAAATGGGGTGGCCCTCCGTTTATGTTCCAGTACGATATGGAGGATCACCCCGTTTTGCAAGTCCAGGGAGGTTCCCTTGCCCCGAGGCGATGCCGCACCAGACACCACCGGGCGGCCGACGCGGGCCGATGCCCGGCGCAACTACGACCGGATCCTGGCCGCGGCCGCCGACTGCATCGCCGAGCACGGGGCCGAGGCCTCGCTGGAGGAGATGGCCCGGCGCGCCGGGGTCGGATCGGCCACTCTGCATCGGCACTTCCCCTCCCGCCAGGCGCTACTGGAAGCCGTCTTCCGCGACAAGGTCGAAGCCTTGTGCGCCAAAGCGCGCGACCTGTCCTCCGCCCCCGGTCCAGGGGCCGCGTTGGTCACCTGGCTGCACGCGGTGGGCACCCACGCCGCCTCCAACAGGGGGCTGGCTGCCTCTCTCCTGCGCGGCGCGCGCGACAGCGATCCCGCGTTCGGCACCACCTGCCACACGATGATCGTGAACGCCGGCAACGAACTCCTGGAGCGCGCCCGCCTGGCGCGCGCCGTACGTCCCGACATCGCCATCGTCGATCTGCTCAAGCTCGTCAACGCCATCTCGCTGGCCACTGAACATGACGTGGACGGAGTCTCCGAGGCCGAACGGCTGCTCGCGCTGGCCCTCGGCGGCGTCCATCCCCGCGCAAGCTCAACCGGGCACGGCACTGAGCAAGATGCTCACCCGGGTGGGAAGAAGACGGCCGGGTAACCCAGCAGACCCTCAGAGGCGCCAGGCGATGTCGTCGTCGGGCTGGTAGCGGCACGTTGAGCCGGTGGAGACGGTGGCGCGCAAGTGGGCGGCCAGTTCGGGGTGGGCGTGGTCGAGTTTGCGCAGCACGTCGCGGATCCTGGCCGTGACGGTCTTGCGTGCCCGCTCCGCCTCATCCCCCAATCGACGGGTACGCCCACCAAGCCCGGCCGCCGCCCGCAACTCCTCCAGCAACGCGGCCCGCTCCCGATCGAACCCGGCAGCCCACCGATCGTCGCCCAGCTCCACGGCCCGGTCGATCTCCTCGTCGAGCAACGCCAGACGACGGCGGTAACGGCTCTTGGCCTCCTCGTCGAGCACGTCGTCGCCGCCCATCCGGCGAGCCGCGACGACGACCTCACCGCCTTCAGGATCGAGCAGTCGGACGGCGGGCACGTCGTCACCGGGGCGGCTCAGCAAGGTGTGCAGGTCACGTAGCCCTTTGGCGTCGGGCATGTGGGCGACCCGCCCCGCGAACCCCAGCGACCAGACCGCGCCGTCCCTCCTGAACTCTCCGGACGTCACGCTGGGCAGGCCCGGCCTGTCTCCGGAGGCGTCCCCACCTGGGATGTCCTGCCTGTCGCCAGAAGTGCCCTCGCCTTGGCGACCCAGATCCGCCCCAGAAGTGCCCTGGTCCCGACGCCCCAGGTCTCCCCGTGCCGCATGATCGGGCTCCCGGGAGGGCGGCGCCGGGCGTACCGACTCCAGGACCTGGCGCATCCCGAGCTCGGCCGCCTCGCGCTGGACCCCGTCGAGCAGCCTCCGCGCAGTCTCGAGGTCGCCGGGTCCCGCGCGCGCGAGCAGCGTCTCGGCCAGGTGGGACCGGGCCAGGACGGACCATGGCCGTGCCCGCATCTGGTCGGCGGAGCGGTAGGCGGCGGTGAGCTCTTCGACGGCCTCGGTCCAGCGCTCCTCCGCGGCGTCCACCAGCCCCAGCCACAGGTCGTAAGGGCCGCTGATCTCCCACCCGAACAGCGACACCACCCACCGCCCCCGATGCGGCGTCAGCTCCACCCGCGCCCGGGCGCACAGCTCAGGGTCCTGCGTGGCGGCGGCCAGCTCGGCCTGAAGGCGCAGCCAGAGCGGCTGGATCATGCGGTCGGCCGGCTCCTCGCCGGCGTGGTGGCGCAGCGCGGTGTCGAGGTCGCCGCCGTGCAGGGCCGTCAGCGCCTCCAGCAACGGCACGCACGGGTGTTGGGTGCCTCTGAGCCCGCGGAGCACCGCCTGCTGCTCGGCCAGCCTGCCCTGCAGCGCCAGCATCGCCCAGCGGTGGTGCTCGATCATGAACAGGAAATGGTCGTGGTTGGCGTCCGGATGGACCTCCGACAGCAGCGACTCGGCCTCGGCGAAGCGGCCCCCGAGGGCGGCGACGATGCTCGCGTCGACGTCGGCGGACATCGCGAGGTGTGGCCGCTCACTGCGACTGCCCCTGGCGGCGTAGTCGTGGAACTCGCCGAGGTAGCGCGGATCGCCCTGCTCGATCAAGGCCACCCAGCGCAGCGCCCTGGCGAAGTGCTCGAGGTCGAGGTCGGAGGTGCGCCGGGCCACCGCGATCAGCTCGCCGGTCAGCGCCACCCGCTCCCCCGCCGTGCCCGGCCCCCAGATGATGTCGTGGTGCGCCCACAGGCTGAACGCCAGCGCGTCGTCGTCGCCGCCCTTCCTGGCCAGGGCGACGAGGTGGAAGACCAGGTCGAGGGCGAGCCGCTCGTCGGGCACGGAGCCGCCGACCAGCCTGCCGTGGGCCTCTTTCAGCTGGTCGAGGGCCTTTTCGAGGCCGTAGTGGGTGTGGAAGACCAGCGCGACGCGGGCGGGCAGCTCGGGATCGTCGAGGTCGCGGGCGATGGCGGCGGCCTCCTCGAAGCGCCGCCGCGCCTCCTCGCGCTCGGCCAGGTGGTGCAGCTCCCTGCCCAGGTCGAGCGCGATCATGGCCCGCCTGCGCGGCTCGGCGGCGGCGCTCAGCTCGTACGCCCTGCGCAGGTGGCCGACCTGCTCCTCGCCCGCCAGCCTGCCCCTGGCCTCGCGGGCGGCGGCCAGCAGGAGGTCGATGGCCCGGTCCGGGTCGGCGCGGTCGCCGGCCAGGTAGGCGTGCCTGGCCAGGTCGTTGGGCAGCACCTTGCCCGCCAGGCCGGGTGAGCGGTCGAGGGCGTCGACGACCGCGCCGTGCAGCTCGCGCGGGTCGTCGAGCGAGTCGTAGAGGGTCTCGCGCACCAGGTCGTGCGCGAACGCGAACACGCCGCCGCCCCTGGTCACCACGAGCTTGGCGACCACGGCCAGCTCCAGCAGCCGGTCGACGTGCGCGACGGGGGCGGCGATGGCCGCGGCGAGCACCTGACGGTGGAACTCGTTGCCGAGCACGGCCGCGGCGGGCAGCAGGTCGGACACCTGCCGCGGCAGCAGCGACAGCCGCCGCAGCAGCGCGTCGCGCACGCCGGGCGCGATGGCGCTGGCCGAGCCGCCGCTGCGCCAGAGCCTGGCGGTCTGCTCGATGAAGAACGGGTTGCCGCCCGTGCGCAGGTGGACCTCCGCGACCAGGTCGGGCGGCGGCTCGTGGCCGACCGTGCGGGCCATGAGCGCCGCGACGCCCGCCTCGTCGAGCCCGGTGAGCGTGATCGTGGTGGCCTTGGCGACGAGCGGCGACAGCAGGTCGCGCAGCGGATGGTCGACCGGCTCGACCTCGGCGTCGCGGTAGGTGCCGACCAGCAGCAGCCGCTCGAACCAGGTCTGCTGCGCCGCGAACTCCAGCAGCCGCAACGAGGCGGGGTCGGCCACGTGCAGGTCGTCGATGACGATCATCACCGGGCGCCGCTGCGACAACGAGACCAGGGCGGACGTGACCGCGTCGTAGACCCGGAAGCCGCCGGGCGTCTCGCTGCTCTGCTCCTCGCCGAGCAGGGCGGCCAGGCTGCCGCCCGCCGCCTCCTCCGCCGCGGCCCACTCCTCGGGCTCGGCGGCGCGCCGCAACGCGCGGATGACCTGCACCCACGGCCAGTAGCCAGGGGCGCTGCCGGAGTCCCAGCACGCGCCGCCGACCACCAGCGCGCCCTGCCGCCTGGCCTCGCCCGCCGCGCTGGTGACGAGCGTGGTCTTGCCGATGCCCGCCTCGCCGGTGACCAGCACCAGGCCGCCGTGGCTGCCGATCACCCTGGTGATCTCGGCACGCAACAGCGCTGCGGGGTGCTCCCTGCCGATGAGCTCGTGTGCGGCGATGTCGGTAGGCATGACGCTTGCACGTTATCCGCCCTGACCGACAATTTCCTATGGCCGCGCTACCAGGCCACCTCGAGCGAGGCCATGCCGTACACAATGCTGAACGAGCGGAATCTCGGCTCCGAATCGGACACGCGCAGCCCGGGGAAGCGCTGGAGCAGTGCGGGGAACGCGATCCGCATCTCCATGCGGGCCAGGGGGGCGCCCAGGCAGTGGTGTACGCCGTGGCCGAAGGCGACGTGGCCGGGCGCGCCGCGCTGGACGTCGAACGTGTCCGCGTCGGGCATGAGCGCCGGGTCCCGGTTGGCGGCGGGCAGGGCGCAGATCACCAGCTCACCGGCCCCGATGGTACGGCCGCCGATCTCGACCTCCGTCGTCGTGATCTTGGTGGTGCCGGAGTGCACGATGCTGAGCCAGCGCAGCAGCTCCTCGGCCGCGGCGTCGATGCGGTCGGGCTCCTTCCTGAGGAGTTCGAGCTGCTCGGGGTGGCGCAGCAGGGCCAGCGTGCCCAGGGAGAGCATGTTGGAGGTGGTCTCGTGCCCCGCGAACAGCAGCAGGCCGCCGATGCCGACGAGCTCGTCCGTGCTCAGGTCGTCGCCGTGCTCGCGTACGAGCATGCCGAGCAGCTCCTCGCCCGGGTCCGCCTGGATGCGGCCGACCAGGTCCTCCATGTAGGCCCGCTGCTCGAACTGGGCCATCAGCCGCTCTTCGCCCGGCACCGTCATGTCCAGCATCCTGCTGGTGCGCAGCTGGAAGCCCTCGCGATCGGCGTACGGGACCCCGAGCAGCTCGCAGATCACCAGCGACGGGATCGGCAGCGCGAACGACGACACCAGGTCGGCGGGGGACCCGGCGGCCTCCATGGCGTCCAGGTGGTCGTCGACGATGCGCTTGATCCGCGGCTCCAGCCGGCGCATCCGCCGGATGGTGAACTCGGGCGTCAACATCCTGCGCAACCGCGTGTGCTCGGGCGGATCGACGCCGAGCAGGTTGCCCGCGCGTACTTTGGCGAGCTGCTCCTCGGTCATCTTCGGCGCTCCCGGCAGCCGCGCGATGCCCTGCGGCGCGACCTTGAACCGCGCCGCGTCGCCCAGCACCTCGCGCACGTCCGCGTAGCGGGTCACGAGCCAGGCGGGATCGCCATGTGTCGTGGTGACACGCTTGACCCGCTCCTCGTCCCGCGCCGCCGCCAGCTCCGGCGCCGGATCGAACTCCACTCGCCGCATGTGCAGCGGCACTGTCGAGGACTCGCTCATGCCAACCCCTGAAATGATCCCGGTTATCGCGTTAAACGGTAACAATCATGGGCCGGTGCCCTCTAGTGCGATCTTCAACTAAAAGCCGGAACCGGGGCCCCTTTTTCGGCGCCCCGGCTCCTGGCAACGTCGCGTCAGGCGATGGGGACGATGTTTTCCGCCTGGGGTCCCTTTTGTCCCTGGGTGATGTCGAAGCTCACCTTCTGGCCTTCCCGCAGCTCGCGGTAGCCCTGGGCGGCGATGTTGGAGAAGTGGGCGAAGACGTCGGCGCCGCCGCCGTCCTGTGCGATGAAGCCGAAGCCCTTTTCGCTGTTGAACCACTTCACGGTGCCGGTTGCCATGCCGATCTCCTTTGACTGGCGCACTTCATGGATCCCATGTCGCCGCAATGACCCATCCGGAAATGACCGGCGAAAACAAAAATGCGCCCGTCAGGCGCACGAAGTTCATGGGTACCAGAACTGCAACGCGTACAAGTTAGCACGCGGAACCTGGCCTCGTCGTCGTGTTGCGCGGTCGGTAGCGCACGACGTCGATGGGAATATATCCCTGATCATCACGATGAAGAGGACGACTGATGGACCTCGTTGCGCAAGTTCCCGACTCCGTGCCCGTGCTGATCGCCGGAGGTGGGCCCGTGGGGCTGGCGACCGCGGTGGAGCTGGCTCATCATGGCGTTCGCAGCTTAGTGGTCGAGCCGCGCGAGTCGGTGTCGTGGTTGAGGCCGCGCGCCAAGACGACGTCGGCGCGTTCGATGGAGTTGCTGCGCAGGTGGGGGCTGGCGGAGACGGTGCGCGCCCGCGCGCCGCTGGCGGTGTCGTGGTCGGACGAGGCGGTCTTCGTCACCAGCCTGCTGGGGCGGGAGATCACCAGGATCGGCGGCTGCTTCGGGCTCGACCTCGTGGGCTCGGACCTGGCGGCCGAGCCGGGCCAGCAGGTGCCCCAGCCGCTGGTGGAGGAGGTGCTGCGGGAGGCCGCCGCGGACGCGCTGCGCACGGGATGGGAGGTGGCCGGGCTGCGGGAGGACCCCGACGGCGTGTCGGTGCGGATCGTCTCCGCCGGGGGCGAGGAGCGTGAGGTACGCGCCCAGTACGTGGTCGGCTGCGACGGCCCGCGCAGCGTGACCAGGGCGGCCATCGGCGCCCGCTACGAGGGCCGCCAGGACGCCAGGCCCAACTTCAACATCGTCTTCCGCGCCCCCGGCCTGGCCGAACGCATGCCACACGGCCCCGCCGTGCACTACTGGGTGCTGAACCCGGCCCAGCCCGGCCTCGTCGGCCGCCTCGACCTGAAGGAGACCTGGTGGTGCATCGCCCAGGGGGTACGAGCGGAGGACGCGGACCCGGTACGCCTGGTGCGCAACCTGGCGGGCGCCGACATCGAGGTGGAGATCCTGGCCACGGACCCGTGGACCGCCCGCATGTTGCTGGCCGACCGCTACTCCAGTGAGCGCGTCTTCCTGGCGGGCGACGCGGCCCACCAGAACCCTCCGTATGGCGGGCACGGGTTCAACACCGGGATCGGGGACGCCGTCAACATCGGCTGGAAGCTGGCCGCCGTACTGCACGGCTGGGCCCCCGCCACGCTGCTGGCCAGCTACGAGACCGAGCGCCGCCCCATCGCGGCCGACACCATCGAGGCCGCCGCCGCGAACATGGCCACCCTGGCCCCGGAACTGGCGGATCCGGCGCTCATGGGGGACGAGGCCGCGTTCGAGAGGGTGCGGCCGGCGGTTGCTGAGGCCGTGCTCAGGACCAAGGACAGCGAGTTCCACAGCCTCGACCTGGTGCTCGGCTACACGTACGCGGGCTCGCCCATCGTCGCCCCGGACGCCGGTGAGCGGCTGCCGCACCGGTGGCCGGCTCCCGGCGAATCGCTCTATGACCGGCTCGGGCCGGATTTCAGCCTGCTCGGCGACCTGTCGTTGCCAGGGGCGGGCGTACTGGTCGAGCAGGCCCGCGAGCTGGGCGTGCCGCTGCGGACCGTCGATCTGCCCGGTGAGCCCTTGACCCTGGTCCGGCCCGACCAGCACGTGGCCTGGCGCGGCGACGACCCTTCCGGCGCGCTGCGGCAAGCCCTCGGTCACGACCGATGATTCTGTCCCGCTTCGGCCGAAATAGGACGTTCAGCAGGGTATCGGGGCCGTTTGTACGGGATTCCGCCCCCCTCAACCGAGCGAGCCGTCCGCCCCCATAGTTACGCTGTCCGCATGCGAGTAGTGGTGATTGGCGCCAGCGGGCATATCGGTACGTACCTGGTTCCCAGGCTCGTCGATGCCGGACACGATGTCGTTGCGGTGAGCCGGGGGAAGCGGGGGCCGTACACCCCGCACGGCGCCTGGCAGCACGTCACCAACGTCACCGCCGACCGGGAGGCCGAGGAGTCCGACGGGACGTTCGGGCGGCGGATCGCGGAGCTCGAGGGCGATGTCGTCATCGATCTGATCTGCTTCCAGGAGGACAGCGCCCGGCTGCTGGCCGACGCGCTGACCGGGCGGGTCCGGCAGCTCCTGCACTGTGGCACGATCTGGACGCACGGTCCCAGCCAGCGGGTTCCGACCACCGAGGATCGGCCGAAGCGGCCCATCGGCGAGTACGGGCGGCAGAAGGCCGCCATCGAGTCCTACCTGCTCGAACGTGCCCACCGCGACGGGTTCCCCGCCACCCTCATCCATCCGGGGCACATCACCGGGCCCGGATGGGTGCCGGTCAATCCGGCCGGGAACATCAATCCGGCCGTCTTCCAGACGCTCGCCGAGGGTGGCGAACTCCAACTGCCCAACTTCGGCATGGAGACCGTTCAGCACGTGCATGCCGACGACGTCGCCCGGCTGTTCATAGACGCCATGAACAATCCGTCCGCCGCCGTGGGTGAGAGCTTTCACTCCGTCGCCACCACCGCCCTGACGTTGCGGGGTTACGCCGAGGCGGTGGCGGGGTGGTTCGGGAGGGACGCGCGGCTGGCGTTCCTGCCGTGGGAGCAGTGGCGGCGGGGCACGGTGTCCGAGGAGGACGCACGGATCACGTACGACCACATCGCGCACAGCCCGCACTGCAGCATGGAGAAGGCGGAGCGGCTGCTCGGGCACCGGCCCCGCTACACCTCCTTGGAGGCCATCTCCGAGGCGGTCGACTGGCTGGTCAGGGCGGGCACCATCACCCCGTAAGGGGGCCGAACTCCTTGCGGGTGTCGATCACCTGGCCGAACAACTGCCACCGCTCTCCCTTGAACGTCATGAGCTGCATCGACTCGATCGGGAACCCGTCCCCCTGCGCGGTGTTCATCGTCACCCCGGGCAACAACATGTCCACCTTGACGCCCTTCAGGTTGCGCATGGAGTCGCGCAGCCCTTCGCGGGTCGGGCAGGCGGCCGCCTCCATGGCCTTGTGGAAGCTGCTGGCCACCGCCCACCCGAAGGTGTGGTACGGGATGTTCGGGTCGGCGCCCGGCGCGTACTGCTGCATCTTCTGGCGGTAGAGCATCATCTCCGGGTCGTTCTGCCACGTCGGGTCGTTCGGGTCCTTGTAGTACGTGCTCGACACGACACCCTGCACGTTCTCGAAGCCGACGGGCTTGAGCACGGTGATCGAGGCGGCCACGTTGTTGACGATGTGCAGCGGGTTCCAGCTCGTGTTCTTGGCGTCGGCGGCCAGCGCCTGCGAGCCGAACTTGGGCGTGGTGATGTTCAGGAACACGTCCGCCTTCGACTCCGCCAGGTTGCGCATCTGCGGATCGATGCTGGGGTCGGTCACCTCATAGCTCTGCTGGGCCACGACCTTGATCCCGGTGCCCTCGATGGCCCGGGTGAACCCGCCGAACAGGTCCTTGCCGAAGTCGTCGTTCTGGTAGAGGACGGCGACCTTGGCGTCGGGCTTCTCCGTCTTGAGGTACTGGGCGTAGACGCGGGCCTCGGAGATGTAGTTGGGCTGCCAGCCGATGGTCCACGGGTGCGTCGTGTCGGTGCCCCACTTGGAGGCGCCGGTGGCGACGAAGACCTGCGGCACCTTGCGCTGGTTCGCGTAGTCCCAGGTGGCGGTGGTCGAAGGCGTGCCGAGCGTCTGGAACAGGGCGAACACCTGCTCCTGCTCCACCAGCCTGCGGGCCTCCTCCACGGCCTTGGGCGGCTGGTAGCCGTCGTCGCGTACGACGAACTCGACCTTGCGCCCGCCGATGCCGCCCTTCTCGGCGTTGACGTAGTCGAAGTACGCCTTGATGCCCTTGGGGATGTCCCCGTAGGCGGAGGCGGGGCCGGACAGCGGGTAGATGCCGCCCAGTTTGATGCTCTTGTCGGTGATGCCGGTGGTCTGCTGTCCCTGGCACTGGCCCGACGCGGCCGTACCGGTGCCACCGCCGCTGTCCCGCCCCCCGCAGGCGGCGACGGCGAGCAGGAGCAGCGCCGTGCAGCCGATCGCAGATACTCGCATCCCTCTTACTCCTTCCGGGGAATCTTCTTGATCAAGCGTTCGGCCAGCCCGGCCAGCCCGGTCGGGGCCACGTACATCACCGCGATGATCAGCAGACCGAAGATGACGCCGGGCGCGGCCTCGTTGATGTCCTGCGAGATGCTCGGCACGAACATCACGAACAGCCCGCCGAGCAGGGGCCCGAACAACGAGCCGAGCCCGCCGACGACCAGCCCGGCGAGCAGGGTGATCGACAGGTTGACGGTGAACGAGTCCGGTGACACGAACCCGATCACCCACGTGTACACGCACCCGGCCGCCCCGGCGAACATCGCGCTCCAGGCGAACGCGAGCGTCTTGTACGACGACAACCGCACGCCCATGACCTCGGCCGCCGTCTCGTCATCCCGCAGAGCGTGCAACGCCCGGCCCACCCGCGACCGCAACAGGCTGCGGGCCAGCAGGAACGCGGCCACGGCGATGGCCAGCGTGAGGAAGTACAACCACTGGTCCTCGGCCAGCCCGCTCCACCCGGGCGGCACGGGCTTGGCCAGCGTCAGCCCCATCGACCCGCCGGTCACCGCCTCGAACCGCTTGAGCAGGGGCACGAGGAAGATCGCGATGGCGAGCGTGACGAGCGCCAGGTACAGGCCGCGCAACCGCATCGCGGGCACGCCGAGGGCCAGGCCGAGCAGGAAGGCCACCCCGGCCGCGACGGGCAGTGTCAGGGGGTACGGCAACGCCCAGCGATCGAGCAGGATGGCGGCCGTGTACGCCCCGATGGCGAAGAACGCGCCATGGCCGAGCGAGATCTGACCGGCGTGCCCGACGAGGAGGTTCAGCCCGAGCAGCGCGACGGCGTAGATCAGCACCATCGTGAGCTGGAAGACGTGGAAGGGCACGAGCTGGAAGGGTGCGTAGCAGGCGGCGGCGAGGAGCACGGCGACCGCGGCCCACCGCCACCGCGGCCCCGAGGCAGCGGACGTCTTGCCCACCGCGACAGGTGCGGGTGCGCGCTTGACCTGGCTCATGCCCGCTCCACCACCGCTCGCCCGAACAACCCCTGAGGCCGCAGCAGCAGCACGCCCAGGATGATCACCAGTGGCACTCCCACCTTGAGATCGGATCCGATGAACCCGACGTAGGCCCCGGCGAGTGTCTCCGCGACCCCCACGATCAACCCGCCCACCACCGCCCCCACCGGGCTGTCGAACCCGCCGAGCGTGGCCGCCGCGAAGGCGTAGATGAGGACGCCGCCCATCATGTTCGGCTCCAGGAACAGCAGCGGCGCCACCAGCACCCCCGACACCGCTCCCACGGTGGCGGCGAGCCCCCAGCCGAGTGCGAGCGTCCACCCGACCCGGATCCCGACCAGCCGCGCCGACGTGGGATTGGTCGCCACCGCCCGCATGCCCAGCCCGATCTTGGTGTGCCGGAACAGCAGGTACAGCAGCCCCATGACCACCGCCACCACACCCAGCACACCGAGCGTGGAGAAGCTCACGCTGATCCCGCCCGCCGACAACGCGCCCCCGGGGAACGGGTTCGGGAAGTCCTTGATGAGAAAGGTCCAGATCCACCCGGCGGCGGCGTTGACGAAGATGAACAGCCCGACGGTGACGATCACCAGCGTCAGCTCGGGCGCGCCCTCGACCGGCCGGATGATCACCCGCTCGATGAGCATCCCGCCCGCGAACGACACCACCAGCGTGAGCACCAGCGCCAGCCAGAACGGCAACCCGGCCGCCACGCACTGCCAGGCGACATAGGTGGAGAACATCGCCAGCTCGCCCTGCGCGAAGTTCACGATCCCGGTGAACTGGTAGATCAGCACCAGCGCCAGCGCCAGGCTGGCGTAGATGGCGCCCGCGCCGAGCCCCTCGACGACCTGCTGCAGGAATCCGGCCATCGCGCTACACCCGGTATCCGAGGTAGGACTGGGCGACCTGCTCGTCGGCCCTGATCTGCTCGGCCGTGCCCGACAGCACGATCCGCCCGGTCTCCAGCACGTGCGCCTGCTGGGCGATACCGAGGGCGAGATGGGCGTTCTGCTCGACGACGACCACAGTGGTCCGCTCCTCTGCGTTGATGGCCTGGACGATGCGGAACAACTCCCGGGTGACCAGCGGCGCGAGGCCCAGCGACGGCTCGTCGAGCAGCAGCAGCCGGGGCCGCGACATGAGGGCCCGGCCGATGGCCAGCATCTGCTGCTCGCCGCCGCTGAGGCTGCCGGCGGTCTGCTTCATCCGGTCTTTCAGCGCCGGGAAGTAGGTGTGGGTCCGCTCGATGTCGGCGTCCACCGCGGCTTTGCCCCGCCGTACGTACGCGCCCAGCCGCAGGTTCTCCTCGACGGTCAGCGGCATGAACGTGCCGCGCCCCTCGGGGACGTGCGCGACCCCCTGCCTGGCCAGCGCGTCCGGTGGGCGGCCCACCAGGTCCATCCCGCCCAGCAGCACCCTGCCGCGCGCCTTGATCATGCCGGACAACGCCCGCAACAACGTCGTCTTGCCCGCCCCGTTGGGCCCGAGGATCGCGCAGATCTCCCCCTCCTGCACGGTCAGCCGAATCCCATGCAGTACGCGAGCATCCCCATAACCGGCCACCAGGTCCTCGACCACCAAGGAACTCATACGCCCTCCTGCGTCGGTCGCATGAGCTCGGAACTGCTGTGTTCGATTGTTCGCTCGCTTCGCTCACTCACGGCCGTCCCCAGATAGGCCTCGATGACCCCGGGATCGCGCTGCACCTCGCCCGGCGGCCCTTCGGCGATCTTGCGGCCGAAGTCCAGGCACACGATGCGCTCGCAGATGCCCATGACGAACCCCATGTGGTGCTCCACCACGATCACGGTCAGGTCGTACTCGGAGCGGATCGCGCCCAGCGTGCCCGCGAACTCGTCGACCTCGCTCGCGCTCAACCCGTTGACGGGCTCGTCGAGGAGCAGCAACCGGGGGCGCCCGATGAGCGCGCGGGCCAGTTCGACGCGCTTGAGCGTGCCGAACGGCAGCCCGGTAGCGAGGTGCCCGGACACCCCGGTCAGGCCCAGCCGGTCCAGCACGGCATCGGCGTCGGCGTGCAGCGCGCGCTCCTCTCGGCGCACCCCCGGCAGCCGCAGTCCAGCGGACAGGAAGCCGGCCCTGCCCCGGTGGTGCGCGCCGACCAGCACGTTGTCGCGGACGGACAGGCGCGGGAACAGTCCCAGGTTCTGGAACGTCCGTGCGATCCCGAGCTCCGCGATCGCGTGCGGCGGCACGGCGGTCAGGTCCCTGCCCTCGTACGTGACCGTGCCGGAGTCGGCGTCGTAGCGCCTGGTCAGGCAGTTGAACAGGGTGGTCTTGCCGGCGCCGTTCGGCCCGATGAGCCCCACCATCTCGCCGCGCCCCACGTCGAAGCCCACGCCGTCCAGCGCCGTGATGCCGCCGAAGCGAACGGTGAGATCGTGTACCTCCAGCATCCGGCCTCCTGGAGAACAATGTTCTTGAATTGGGCTCAGCGTAGGATCCGCTCGTCAACGGCCGCATTGGGCACGGTGACCCAAGATGTTTCAGGGGAGTTGTCCTCTGAGCACAGCGTCTGTCTCGGACCGGTTACGACCCGTTGACCTCCCCGCAATGGCCATGGATCATCCCGGCATGGCCAGTGTTTTCAGCACGGAGACCGTCCGGGCTGAGCGCGCCCGCATCCTGTCCGAGCTGCTCGGCGATCTCCATCGGCTGGCCGACGCCGCGCTGGCGACGATGTGCGAGGAGATCCCCGCGTACGCGGCGCAGCGGCCGGACTTCCACGCCGACGTGCGCGACCAGGTGGTCAAGCACTACCGCGCCAAGCTGGCCGTGCTGCTGGAGGAGCGCACGGTGACGTTCGAGGACATCTCGTTCACCCGGCGGGCGGCGATGCGGCGGGCCAGGGCGGGGGTGGCGCTGGCCGACTACATCAACGCGTTCCGGGTCGGGCAGCAGGTGTTCTGGGAGTCGGTGGTCGAGCGGGCCGGGGACACCTTCGCCGGTCGCGAGGCGGCCTTGTCGCTGGCGGCCCCGCTGATGCGCTACTGCGACTTCGCCAGCACGCACGCGGCGAACGCGTACATGGAGTTCCAGCAGTACGCCGCCGCCGAGGCGGTGCGCGAGAGCCGGGACCTGCTGGAGACGTTGCTGGCCGGGGGCGTGCCGACGCGCGGCAGGGAGCTGGCCGCGGCGCAGGCGCACGGCCTGGGCCCCGACGCGCGCACGCCGCTGCTCGTGGTGATCGCGGTGCTCGTCGGGTCGCCCGCGGCCGTGACGACGGGCCCCGACCGCGGCGCCGACGCCCGGCACGCCGCCTGCGCGGCCATCGCCAGGACCGGCGGAAACGGAACGCGTACGTTGTCCGTCGTGCGCCAGTCGGAGATCGTGGCGATCCCCGTGCTCGGCCCGAACACGGGCCCAGAGGAGTTGTGCGACCGGCTGCAGTCGGTGCTGGAGAGCCTGGCGGGCGAGGGGGTCAGGCTGGCGATGGGCATCAGCACGGTGTCGGCGGGGACCACGCAGATCCCGCACGCGTACCAGGAGGCCAGGGCCGTGCTGGACTTCGTGCCCGAGGAGGGCGGCGTGGCGGCGCTGCCCAGGCTCACGCCGTTCCAGTATCTGGCGCTGAAGGCCGACGACACCGCCCGCCATCTGGTGGACCCGCGCATCACGTCGCTGCTGGCCGAGGACCGGGCGCGCGGCGGCGTGCTCACGGCCACGATCAGGGCGTTCGCCACCGCCGACCTGAACCTGCGGGCCGCGGCCGAGCGGCTGCAGATCCATCCGAACACCGCGCAATACCGGCTGCGCAAGATCCAGGAGCGCACCGGGCGCAACCTGCGCTCGATCAACGATCTCGTCGATCTGCTCGTGGCGATCGCGTTGCAGGACGCGCTTCCGACCAATTCCGGGCGGGAAAGACTGGGCACCGCGACCAATGAGGGCCGTGGGAGCGCGGACGTACGGTCTTTCCATGAACCTCGCTGACCGGCTCCACACCGCCGCCCAGCGGCTGGGTGGCAGAGCGGTTCTCACACTGGACGAGGCGGAGCTCACCTACGGCGCGCTGGAGGAGCTGAGCGCTCGGCTCGCGGGGCTGCTGCGGGCCCGCGGGATCGGCGCCGGCGACCGGGTCGCGATCATGTTGCCGAACGTGCCCGAGTTCGGCGTCGTCTACTACGGGGTGCTGCGGGTCGGGGCCGTGGTGGTGCCGCTCGATCCGCTGCTGAAGCGGCGGGAGATCGCCGCGTACCTCGGGGACTGCGGGGCGCGGCTGCTCATCGCCTGGCACGCGTTCGCGGAGACCGCCGAGGCGGGCTCGACGGGCACGAAGGCGGACTGCTTCTTCGTGGTGCCCGGGGAGTTCCGCCGGTTGTTGCGGGGTGTGGCGGCCGAGCGCGAGGTCGCCTCCATGGCGGCGGACGACACCGCGGTCATCCACTACACGTCCGGGACGACGGGCCGGCCGAAGGGCATCGAGCTGACCCACGCGAACCTGGGCGGCAACGCCGCCACCGTGGCCCGCATGCACGCGCTCGGCGTGGACGACGTGGTGCTCGGGGCGCTGCCGCTGCATCACACGTTCGGGCAGACGTGCTCGCTCAACGCGACCGTGCACGCGGGAGCGCGGCTGACGCTGCTGCGGCGGTTCGAGGCGGGGCGGGCGCTGGAGGTCATCAGGCGCGACGGGGTGACGGTCTTCCAGGGCGTGCCGACCATGTACATCGCGCTGCTCGACCATCCCGGCGCCTCGGACATGTCGATGTTGCGGGTCTGCGCCTCGGGCGGGGCGGCGCTGCCGCTGGACGTGCTGCGGGCGTACGAGACCCGGTTCGGCTGCGAGATCATCGAGGGGTACGGCCTCAGCGAGACCTCCCCGGTGGCCGCCACCAACAGGGGAGGCCACCACCGCAGGCCGGGCTCGATCGGCTGGCCCATCAGGGACGTCGAGATGAAGATCGTCAGCGAGGACGGCCAGGAGACGCCCCGCGGCGAGATCGGCGAGATCGTGGTCCGCGGCCCCAACGTCATGAAGGGCTACTGGAACGACCCGGAGGCCACCGCCGAGGCCGTCCGCGACGGCTGGTTCCACACCGGCGACCTCGGCCGGGTCGACGAGGACGGCTACTTCTTCCTGGTGGACCGCCGCCGCGACGTGATCATCCGCGGCGGCTACACCGT
Organism: Nonomuraea marmarensis; assembly: GCF_043197025.1. NCBI lineage: Bacteria > Bacillati > Actinomycetota > Actinomycetes > Streptosporangiales > Streptosporangiaceae > Nonomuraea > Nonomuraea marmarensis. The sequence goes on along the minus strand of NZ_JBICRM010000009.1, from coordinate 200,322 downwards.
CTACCCGCGCGAGGTGGAGGAGGTCCTGTACGAGCACCCGGCGGTGCGCCAGGCAGCCGTCTTCGGCGTGCCGCACCCGGAGCTCGGCGAGGAGATCGAGGCCGTGGTGTCCCTGCGCGCCCCGGTGACCTGCGAGGACCTGCGCGACTTCGTACGCGAGCGGGTGGCCGCGTACAAGTATCCCCGGCGCCTGTCGTTCGTGGACGAGCTGCCGATGAGCCCCACGGGCAAGATCCTCAAACGCGCCCTCACCCGCCCGGCGGCCGGCTAGCGCCCCGCCCTGAGCGGGCTTCGGGGCCGGGGCTACCATGGCGATGGAGCGGCGGGCGCCCTCGCCCGTGGTCTCATATCCCGATACGATCCATCCTAGCTGGTAAGACGTGGTCTACAGTCTCGCGCCATGACACCTTGGGAGATGGTCGCGGTGCTCGCGGCCGGCATCGCGGGCGGCACGATCAACACCGTCGTCGGGTCCGGGTCGCTGATCACGTTCCCCACGTTGCTGGCTGTCGGCCTGCCCCCGATCACGGCGAACGTCTCCAACAACATCGGCCTGGTGCCCGGCGGGCTGACCGGTGTCGTGGGCTACCGGGCCGAGCTGAAGGGCCAGCGCGGCCGGCTGCTCTGGCTGGCCCCCGCCTCCTTGGCCGGCTCGCTCATCGGTGGCCTGCTGCTGCTCAACCTGCCGGAGCGGACGTTCACCGCGGTCGTCACCGTGCTGATCGCGCTCTCCTGCACGATGATCGTGATCCAGCCCAGGCTCGGCAGAATGCTGGCCACCCGCCCCCGGCACGCGCACGGCGGCCCGTGGTTGTGGCTGGGCGCGCTCGCGGCCGGCGCCTACGGCGGCTATTTCGGCGCGGGGCAGGGCATCCTGCTCATCGGCCTCATGGGCCTCCTCCTGGAGGAGGAGCTGCAACGGATCAACGCGGCCAAGAACGTGCTCGTCGTGCTGGTCAACGCCGCGGCCGCCATCCTGTACACGATCGTCGCCGACGTCGACTGGCTGGCCGTGCTCCTGGTGGCCCTGGGCTCCATGATCGGCGGCTTCGCCGGAGCCCGGCTCGGCCGCCGGCTCTCCGCCCCGGTCCTGCGCGGGATGATCGTCTGCATCGGCGTCGTGGCGATCGTCAAGCTCCTCGCCGGTTAGCGGGGAGTCGCGCGCACTAAAAGCCACCCGTAATGCTGCTTTCTGGTCAGAAAGTACGACAGGATCGGTCGGGTGAGTTATCGGATCGCTGTCCCTTTCGTCGCGCTGCTCATGGTGTCCGCCTGTGGCGGAGCGCAGGACCCGGCCCCACCACCGCCCTCCGCCCCGGCCTCGAGCGCTCCGCCCGCCACCGCCTCAGCCGGTAAGGCCACGCCAGGGCAGGACACCAGGCCCGCGCTGGCCGAGACGCGCAGCACCATGACCCAGAACCTCAAGGTCGAGGTCGTCGGGCTGAACCGGGTCAAGGCCAAGCACCTGGTCGTCCAGCTCAGGCTCACCAACACGGGCACGGACAAGAAGCTGCCCTGGACGGGCGAGATGGGCGACAACACGCGCCCTCTGGGGCGGATCCGCTGGGCGTCCGGCATCGGCGTGCTCGACGCGCAGGCCCGCACCTGGATCCTGCCGTACCAGCCGGCCGACTTCCCCTGCCTGTGCAGCGACCAGGACCGGGACGGCCTCGGCTATTTCATCGACCCCGGCCAGTCGATCACCCTGTACGCGGTCATGCCCGCCTCCTCGGGCAACCCCGCCACCACCACGGTCGTCACCCCGGTGGGCTCGCCGATGCCGGACGTGCCGATCAGCGACGACCCGCCGGTCACGCCATCCGGCCTGATCATCCCCGACCCGGACGCCGAGCCCGTCACCACCGTCATCCGTAGCCTCGTGACCCCGTCCGAGTCGCTCGACAAGTCGGAGGAGACCGCGGACAACGGCAAGGACCTCCAGGTCAGCCTCTCCTCCGACGTGCTGTTCGCGGTGAACAAGGCCACGCTCACTCCCAAGGCCAGGGCCGTACTCGCGCGTACCGCGAAGTTGATCGACTCCTCGGCCGGGCCCGCGGTGACCGTGGAGGGGCACGCGGACTCCTCCGGCACCGACGCCATCAACGACCCGCTCTCCACGCGCCGCGCCCAGGCCGTCCGGCAGGCACTGTCCGCGCTCGTCACCAGACAGGGCGTGGGTTTCCAGGCCAAGGGGTACGGCTCGCGCCGCCCGCTCTACAGCAACGACACCGACGAGGGCAAGCGCCGCAACCGGCGCGTCACGGTGACCTTCGCCAAGCCGCAGACCACCGAGACCGCCACCCCCGAGGCCGCCGCCACCCCTGGCGCGACCGGGCTGACAGGCACCGGGAAGGCGGACGGCCAGCCGATCTCCATGGAGGTGACCGGGCTGCGGCGGCTCTCCGGCGGCCTCGGGCTGCTGACCTATCGGATCAGGAATGAGGGAGCCGACGAGGCCTGGTTCAACGAGCTGCACCAGGCACAGGACTGGATGTCGTTCAAGTACCGTGCGGCCTTCAACGTGTCGTTGACCGACGTGGCGGCCAAGCGGCAGTACCTCCCCGGCCGGCTCCAGGTGCCGACGGACGGCGGCAAGCTGGATTCGTACTGTGCCTGCACGGACGTGTCCGGCGTGCGGCTGAGCACCGAGAAGTTCGGTCCCGGGGAGGAGAAGGAGTTCTGGAACCTGTTCGCGTTGCCGGAAGGCGCTTCGACGATGCAGGTCAAGATCGCCAGCTTCCGCGACCTGCGGGTACCCGTCCAGTAGGGGGATCACACCGCCACGGGAGCGTCCCAGTCGACGCGGTGGCGCTGCTCGGGACCGAGCGTGCGCTCGGGGCTGAGGAAGGTCTTCGTGGCCATCGGCATCATCAGCCGCATCAGCGAGATGGCGACGGGGCCGAAGCTCTTGCTGTTGTTGGTCCTGGCCGCGCGGGCCGCGACCCGCTCGACCCGGGCGCGCCGCAGCCGTACGTACGCCGCGAACGCCGCCGGAACGTCGGGCAGGTCGCGCAGGCAGCGGGCGAGCTCCACGGCGCTCTCCGCGGCCAGCGAGGCCCCCTGGCCAGAGCTGGGTGAGGGCGCGTGGACCGAGTCGCCGACCAGCACCATCCTGCCGCGGTACCAGTGCGGGACGCTCGGCATGATCTCCACCGAGCCGAGCGTGACCAGTCCCTCGGCCTCGGTGTGCGCGAGCAGGTCGCGTGCGGGCACGTCGTCGGCGTAGATCTCGCGCAGGCGGCGCAACCACTCCGCCGCGGGCACCTGACGGGCCTGGGCCGAGGTCATCGGCCGCTCGTGCGGCACATTGCCGAACCACGCGGTACGCCCGTCGGGCTGCACCCAGTAGCCGAAGAACGCACGCCGGCCGAACACGAAGTAGGAGGCGTCGGCCCTGGCGGGGACCGTGAGGTCGGCCAGGCCGCCGAAGTTCAGCAGGGGGACGTGGCGGGGTGCCGGCGCGGCCGGGTCGATCAGCGGGCGCACGACGGACCTGATGCCGTCCGCGCCGACCAGGATGTCGGCCGACGCGCTCCCCCCGTCCGCGAACCGCGCGATGACGCCGTCAGGGGTCTCGTCCACGCCCACCAGCCGCCTGCCGTACTCGATGGGCACGCCGCTCGCCACGGCCTGAGAGTGCACCGCGGCGTAGAGCTCCGAGCGCCACATCGCCTGGCCGGGCGGCAGGTCGGGCAGGCCGGGCAGCTCGGTCATCCGCCGCCCCGCGCCGTCCCGCATGACCGTGTGCGCCATGGGCTGCCCGACCGCGCGCACGGCCGTCTCCGCGCCGACGATCCGCAACGCGTCGAGCCCGTTGGGGGCGATCGTGAGTGTGCCGCCGATGCCGTCGGCGCTGCTCGCGTACGCCTCGAAGACGGTCGCCTCGATGCCCGCGCGGCGCAGCGCCATCGCCGTCACCGGGCCCGCGATGCCGCCGCCGATCACTAATGCCGTTCTGACCGTTGTCATTGCCGACTCCCAAACATCTCGTGCCAGGTCCTGGCATAGTCCGGATCGCTGAGGGATTCGATGAGCCGGGTGACGAAGCCGAGCTCGGCGTCCAGCACCGCGAGCCGGTATTCCTCCTCGACGAGGAACACCCACGTCACACCCGCGTCAGCGGCGCCCTGCACGGCCTCGCGGATGCCGCGCCGCTCCTCGGCCAGCGCTTCCGACCTCCGCCTGAGCAGCTCGGTGGCCTCCGCCGGGTCGAGCACGCTCAGCAGCGACAACGCCACCCCGAAATGCGGGTACTCCTCATGCGGCGTGGCGACCAGCTCACGCAGCCAGTCGTAGAGCTCGCGCCTGCCCTCGGCGGTGAGCGCGTAGAGGGTGCGCTCCGGCCGCTCCGTGTCGCGCACGGTCTCCTGCTCGACGATGAACCCCGCCTTCGCCAGCTGCTTGACCACCATGTAGAGGGAGCCCCTGTTGTACTTGAAGCTCCGGTCCTTGTCGGTCTCCTGCAGGCGCCGCCCCAGCTCGTACGGATGCATCGGTTCCATCAGCAGGAACGCCAGCACCGCCAGGGCCAGCGGATTGGCCACCTTGCGCCGCTTCTCCATCGAGATCCCCTCATAGTTGATATCAACTATCCACACCTGTCTAGTTGATGTCAACTATATCGGGACTTATCCAGACAGTCCGAGGAAGAAAGCGACCGGGATCAACGCGACGGTGAGGGCGACGGCCCACCACCGGGGAGCCGGGCCGTCCTTGAGCACGGCGACGCCGAGCGGCACCAGGGCGGCGGCGAGCCCGAGCAGCGCGGCCAGCGAGATCGGGTCGCTGCTGCCCTTGAGCACCCCCAGCGGCAGCCCGGCCGCCAGGCCCAGGGCGAGACACCTGACCAGGCCGAGGACCTTGGCCCGGTAGGCGCCGATGGCGAGCACGATCCAACCGCCCATGATGCAGACGTTGACCGCCTTGAAGACGTGGAACGCGCCGTAGGTGTCCGCGACCGCCCGCTGCGCCGCCTCCAGCCCGAGCGCGTCCACCAGCTGGAAGGCCAGGTGGCTCACCCCGGCGTGGAAGACCCGCCCGAACAGCCCGAGGACGACGAGCGTGACGCCCCACTGCGCCCAGCCGGGATGCGTCTTCCCGATCAGGCGGGCCAGCGAGGTCACCGCGGGCCACAGCAGCACGACCCCGGCCGCGAACAGGCTGTAGGAAAGGACCATTTGGCCCGGCCGGGCGGCGTAGGCGGCGAGCTGGTCGGGGAAGAAGTCACCCTGGCCCGCCCGGATGAGCACCCCGGCCAGGAGCAGCAGCGGCCCGAGCACCAGCCCGGCGCCCTCGACCCAGCGCCCGGGGAGCGGGTGCGCGTTCGTCATGCCATCGATCCAAGCGGCGGGCACGCGGGCGCGCACGGGCGCTGCCGCGAGACCCCGGGGTAGACCCAGCACTACCTCCGGCGGCCAGGGTGGCGCGTGGTGAAAGTTTCACGCCTTCGCGCAGGTCAGAGCCATCGGAGCGCCGCCTCGCATTGACGTGCCCCGAGCAGGCGGCTGAGCATGGCGCGCGTTCTCCCTCTTCGAAAGGGCACCCCCATGCACTTGTCCAAGGCGATGACGGCCGCGCTGGCCACGCTGGTGGCCGGAGCGGCGGTCGCCGTCGCGCTGACCACGGCCACCCCGGCGGGCGCGGCCGCCGGAACGGGCACCGGCTACCTGCGCACCAGCGGGAACAAGATCGTCGACAGTACGGGCGCGACCGTGCGGCTGACCGGCATCAACTGGTTCGGCATGGAGACCGACAACGGGACCTTCCACGGCCTGTGGTCGAGCAACCCCTGGAAGAGCCAGATCGACAAGATGGCCTCGCTGGGCTACAACACGCTGCGGGTGCCGTACTCGAACGACGCGCTCAAGGCGGGCGCCACGGCCACCGGCATCAACGACTTCGTCAACCCGGACCTGGTGGGCAATTCGCCGCTGCAGATCCTGGACAAGGTCATCGCCTACGCGGGCACCAAGGGCATGCGGATCATCCTCGACCGCCACCGCCCCACCGCGGCCGGGCAGTCGCCGCTCTGGTTCGTCTCCGCCACCCCGGAGAGCACCTGGATCAACGACTGGAAGTCCCTGGCCCAGCGGTACGCGAACAACCCCACCGTCATCGGCGCCGACCTGCACAACGAGCCGCACGCCGAGGGCACCAACCCCAACGCGACCGGCGCCTGCTGGGGCTGCGGCGACCAGGCACGCGACTGGCGGCTGGCCGCGGAACGGGCCGGGAACGCGGTCCTGTCGGTCAACCCCAACTGGCTGATCTTCGTGGAGGGCGTGAGCTGCCCGAGCGGCGGCCTGTCCAACGTCTGGGACGGCGATCCCAGCAACGACGAGGACTGCGGCTGGTGGGGCGGCAACCTGTCCAAGGCGGGCCAGTATCCGGTACGCCTCAACGTGGCCAACCGCCTGGTCTACTCGCCCCACGAATACGCCACCTCGGTCTACCACCAGACCTGGTTCGACGCCCCCGACTACCCGGCGAACCTGCCCGGGATCTGGGACAAGTACTGGGGATACCTGTACAAGCAGAACATCGCGCCGATCATGCTCGGCGAGTTCGGCACCACGCTGGCCTCGAACATCGACAAGATCTGGCTGCAGGAGCTCATGAAGTACATGGGGACCGGGGTGAACGGGATGTCGTTCACGTACTGGTCGTGGAACCCGAACTCCGGGGACACCGGCGGCATCGCCAACGACGACTGGACCACGATCAACCAGCCCAAGCAGGACATCCTCCAGCCGTACCTGATCCCGCCCGTCGGGGGCACCGGTCCCTCCGTGACACCCACGGCCAACCCGCCCGGGCAGTGCACGGTGGCGTACCGGCAGACGAACACCTGGCAGGGCGGCTTCCAGGGTGAGGTGACGGTGAAGAACACCGGCACGAGCACCATCAACAACTGGAGCGCCACCTGGACGTTCCCGTCCGGGGTCACGCTGAACAACGGGTGGAACGCGGTCCTGACGCAGTCGGGCACGACGTGGACCGCCAAGGGCCCGGACTGGTCGAAGAACCTCGCGCCGGGGGCCTCGGTGGTGGTCGGCTTCACCGCCAACGGCCCAAGCAGCCAGCCCGCGAACGCCACCTGCTCCTGACCCCGCCGGTTGATCCGGGGTTGGGGGACAATCGGAGGCGTGCAGTTCGGCATTCTGGGCCCGCTCGTGGTGAGATCGCCCGACGGCGACCCGATCGCCGTCGGCGGTCCCCGTCCGCGTGCCCTGCTCGCCCTGCTGCTGCTCGACGCGGGGCGGCTCGTGAGCATCGAACGCCTCATCGACGGCCAGTACGGCGACCGTCCCCCCGCCGGCGCCGCCAACGCCGTCCAGGCGCAGATCTCCCGGCTCAGACGTCACCTGCCTGCCGATCTGATCGAGTTCCACGGGGCCGGATACCGGCTGGCGGTCGATCGGGACGCCGTGGACGCGCACCGGTTCGAGGGGCTCTCGCGTGAGGGGCGGAGGCTGCTGGCTGCGGGCCGACCCGCCGAGGCCGCCTTGTTGCTCAGGGAGGCACTCTGGTTGTGGCGGGGCCCGGCGTTCGCGGACGTGGCGGACGCGCCGTTCGCCGAGCCGCAGGCGCTCCGGCTGGAGGAGCTCAGGCTGTCGGCCACGGAGGACCTCCTGGCGGCCGAGCTGGCCCTGCCCGAGGCCAGTCCGGTGGCTGCGCTGCGGGAGCTGGTGGCCGCCCATCCGCTGCGCGAACGGCCGCGCGGGCTGCTGATGCGGGCATTGCACGCGGCGGGGCGGCAGGCGGAGGCGCTGGCCGTGTTCGACGACGTACGCCGGCTGCTCGCCGACGAACTGGGCGCCGACCCGTCACCCGAGCTGGCGGCCCTGCACCTGGAGATCCTCCGAGGAGAGCGGCGCCGGGAGCGCGTGGCGCGGCTGCCGACCCAGCTGACCAGCTTCGTCGGGCGGGAAGAGGAACTGGCCCGCCTCGACGCGCTGCGCACCGCCCGCCTGGTGACGATCGTCGGCCCGGGCGGCACCGGCAAGACCCGCCTGGCCATCGAGGCAGCAGTCCGCCGCAACCGTGAGTCGTGTTTCGTGGACCTGTCACTCGTGGACGGCGTGGGGCAGGTGGCGCAGGCCGTGCTCGGAGCGCTCGGGCTGAGGGAGTCGGCGCTCATCGCCGGTCTGCCCGATACCGCGGAACGTCTCGTTGCGGCGCTGGCCGAGCGGGACCTCCTGCTCGTCCTGGACAACTGCGAACACGTGATCGCCGGGGCCGCCGCGCTCGCCCGCCGCCTGCTGGCCCACTGCCCCGGCCTGACCATCCTGGCCACCAGCAGGGAGCCGCTGGGCATCACCGGCGAGCACCTGGTCCCGCTGGCACCCCTGCCCACCCCGCCGCTCGATGGCGGGGCGGACCCGACCGGCTATCCGGCGGTCAGGCTGTTCGCCGATCGGGCGGCGGCCGTACGGCAGGGGTTCTCCCTCGGGCCCGGCAACCTGGACGCGGTGATGCGGATCTGCGCGGCGCTCGACGGCCTGCCGTTGGCCATCGAGCTGGCGGCGGCCCGGGTGCGGACGTTCCCGGTCGAGGAGATCGCCACCCGGCTGGCCGAGCACGGCAGATTCAGATTGCTCTCGCGCGGCGACCGTACGGCCGCCGCCCGCCACCAGACGCTGCACGCGGTCGTGGAGTGGAGCTGGAGCCTGCTCGACGCCGAGGAGCAGGCGCTGGCCCGGCGATTCTCGGTGTTCTCCGGGGGTGCGACCCTGGAGGCGGTGGAACGGGTCTGCGGCGCGGACAGCGCGGAGCCGCTGGCCGACCTGGTGGACAAGTCGCTGGTCGAGACCGACGGCGGGCGCTACCAGATGCTCGACACGATCCGGCTGTTCTGCGCGGAACGGCTGGCTGAGGCGGGCGAGGAGGAGCGGCTGAGCGCGGCCCACGCGGCCTGGTTCCTGGAGCTCGCGCGGCGCGCCGACGACCACCTCTACGGGGCCGAGCAGCTCCAGTGGCTGGCCCGGCTGTCGGCCGACAACGCGAACCTGCAGGCGGCGCTGCGGTGGAGCGTGCAGCACGCCAGGCCGACGGCGTTGCGGCTGGTCGCGGCGCTGGCCATGTACTGGTGGCTGACCGGCCGCCGCGGCCAGGCCACCCACCACGCCGTACGCCTCCTCGAAGCGCTCGACCCGGGCGAACTGGCCGAGGAGTACGTGCTGGCCGTGCTGCACGCCGTGCCCGAGGCCGGGTCGCCGCACTGGGCGCGGGCCAGGGCGATCGTCGAGTCGCTCGACCGGCCGATGCGGTACCGGTTCGGGCCCGCCCTGTGGGGGATGATCGCCGGTCCGCCGGAGCCGCTCGCCGTGCCGGAGGCGGCCGAGCGGCGGCAGCAGCAGATGCTCGGCTCCGATCCGTGGAGCAGGGCGCTCGGACGGCTCAGCATCGCGCTGATGGCGCTGCTCAACGGCTCGGTCGTGGCGGCCGAACGGGAGCTGGAATCCGTGCTGGCGGACTTCGGCGCGACGGGCGAGCGCTGGGGGAAGGCGCAGGCGCTCGACTGGCTGGCCCTGATCGCGAGTTACCGCGGCGAGTGGGCGCGGGCCATGGGGTTGTGGCAGGACGCGCTCGACCTGCTCGAAGAGCTGGGGGCGCTGGACGAGCTCGTGGACTTGCTGCGCAGGCGGGCCGACGCGCACTGGCGGGCGGGCGACGCCCCGGCGGCGCACGCCGACTACGCGCGCTCGGGCGAGCTGGCCAGGCGGCTCGGGCGGCCGGAGCTGATGGCGTGGGTCCACCTGCAACTCGGGGAGATCGCCCGGCTGGAAGGAGATCTCACGGAGGCGTCCCGGTTGCTCGACGCCGCGCTGGCCGCCACGGAGACCGGCGTGTTCACCGCCGACGGCACCAGGTCACACGTGTGCACGGCACTCGGCCGGCTCGCCGCGGCCATGGGTGACGCGCCGGGGGCCGCACGCAGGCACCACCAGGCACTGGCCGCCGCCCTCGCGTCGCCGCTGACCACCGACCTCGCCGACGCAGCCGATGGCCTGGCCGGACAGGCCCTCCTGGACGGCACCGCGCAGCCATCGGCTGAGCGGGCGGCGTTGCTGCTCGGTGTGGGTGTGGCGCTGCGGGGGCTGGCCGTGGCCGGTGATCGTGACGTCGCCAGGATCGCCGCCGCCGCCACCCGCGTCCTGGGCCCTGAGGCCTTCGCGGCGGCGTTCGCCGGGGGCGCGGCGATGAGCAGGGACGAGGCGCTGACAACCCTGCGTGGGACTGTCAGCCGGTAGTCGCCCCGCTGTCAGCCGCGCTCGCGAAGCTGCGGGACATGCAGAACAAGAACGTGCTCATCTCCGGCGCCAGCATCGGCGGCCCCGCCCTCGCCCACTGGCTCATCCGCTACGGCTTCAACGTCACCGTCGTCGAGAAGGCCCCGGCCCTGCGCCTCGGCGGCCAGGCCGTCGACTTCAAGGGCCAGACCCACCTCACCGTCCTGGACCGCATGGGCATCCTGGACGACGTACGCAAACACCAGACCGACCGCGTGGACCAGGAGATCGTGGACGCCGACGGCCGCAGGCTGACGGTCATCCCCGGCGAGTTCACCGGTGGCGACCTCGAGATCACGCGCGGCGACCTGTCCAGAATCCTGTACGACCACACGGCCCCGAACTGCGAGTACGTCTTCGGCGACTCGATCACCTCGCTGACCGAGACTCCCGGCGGCGTCCACGTGACCTTCGAGCGCTCCGCCCCCCGCACGTTCGACCTGGTGGTGGGGGCGGACGGGATCCACTCCAACGTGCGCCGCCTCGCCTTCGGCCCCGAGTCCGACTATGTCAGGTTCCTCGGCCACTACTACGCCCTGGTGGCCGTCGAGGGAGGCTTCGGCGAGGTGGCGAGGATGTACAACGAGCCGGGCAGGATGGCCGCCGTCGGCGGGTCGAAGGCGCCGGCGTTCTTCGTCTTCGCCTCCGAGCAGCTCGACTACGACCGCTACGACCTCCGGCAGCAGAAGGACATCCTGGCGCGCGCCTACGCGGGCATGGGCTGGCGGACTCCGGCGATCATGGAGGCGGTGCGCTGCTCCGAGGACGTGTACCTCGACTCGATCAGCCAGGTGACGATCGACCGCTACAGCAAGGGCCGCGTGGTGCTGCTCGGCGACTCGGCCTACGGCAACACCCTGGGCGGCTTCGGCAGCGGCCTGGCCGTGGTGGGCGCGTACGTGCTGGCGGGCGAGTTGTCGGCGGCGGGCGGCGATCACCACGTGGCCTACGCCCGGTACGAGGAGCAGCTCCGCCGTTACGCCAAGGTCGCCAAGAACGGCAACGCGGGCCCCTTCCTCGCCCCCGGGACCCGGGCCAGGATCGGGATGCGTAACTGGATATTCAAGTACCCCTTCCTGCTCGGCCTGATGATGAAGGCGGCCGACAAGTTGGCGACCGACATCGAGCTCAGGACGTACTGAGCACCCGCCCGACGCCGCCGTCCACCCGGAGTCGCGGGACGCCGTCCAGCAGCGGGAGCCCGGCGTCGTCCGCGCCGATGCGCCAGTCCTGGACCGGTACGAGCCCCGGCCCGATCAGCTCGAACCCGTCGAACAACGCCAGCACCTCCTCCCGCGTACGGAACCTGGACTGCGCGGGCGAGCCCGCCGTCGCCTCCGTGAGCTGCGCGATCGCCTCCGGGTCGCTCTCCGCCATCGCATGGGAGAGCACCAGGTGGCTGCCGGGCGCCATGCGCTCCCTGAAGGCGGCCACGATGCCGGCCGGATCCTCCTCGTCCATCACGAAGTGCAGCACGCCGACCATCAGCACGCACACCGGCTGCTCGAAGTCGATCAGCCCGGTGACGTTCGGGTCGGCGAATATCTCGGCGGGACGGCGCAGGTCGGCCTGGATACCGGCGATCCCCGGGGCATCGGCGAGCAGCACCTGGGCGTGCAGCCGCACCACCGGGTCGTAGTCCACGTAGATCACCCGGCAGGCGGGGCTCACGGCGCGGGCGGTCTCGTGGATGCTGAGGGAGGTCGGGATGCCGGTGCCCAGGTCGATGAACTGCCGCAACCCCTGCTCGGCCAGATGGCGGACCGCCTCGACCTGGAACCGCCGGTTGGCCACGGCCACCAGGCGGGTGTCGGGGGCGACCGCGAGCAGCTTGTCGGCGACCGCCCGATCGATCGCGAGGTTGTCCTTGCCGCCGAGCAGATAGTCGTACACCCGGGCCGAACTCGGGACACTCGGGTCCACGCCGGGCGGAACGCGTTCTAGCTCGGTCACCAGGAGCCGTCTCTTTCGCCGCGTACAACTTGGACGTCATACTACTAGGCCGTTCCAGGTCCGCAGGCGAATGTGCCTTCGGCCGGACCGGCAGACGAAAGAGAACATGTTCTCGTTTGATTCGGGGGTGCACTTCCCCACCTGCGGGGGTTCTACACCGGCAAGGTGCTTCCCCTGGCGTACCGGAAATACAGCCTCATGACCGATGCGCTCAGGGCACCCGCCTGTGCATCCTGGTGGGGACGGGTCCGGGAGGGCCTGTTCCGTAGCTGAGAGGAGTCACGTGGGTATGGACAACGCGGCAGGCCGCCCGACCGTGATCTTGGATAATGGCGTCGTCGGCAGGGTCATGCTGGCTCACTCATACCGGCGCGATCTCGTACTCGTGCTCGGCATGGACGGCACTCTGCTCAGCTGCCAGCTCGACGACATCGCCTGCGTGGTCGGCGGAAAGCCGCTCTGCCGCGACGGGTGACGCGCTCTGCGATCGCGCGGAACGGCACCACCTGAGCTAGCCGCGGGTGACGATGCCGCCGATCAGCTCGGCCGCCGCGAAGTCGTTGGTGAGCTTGTTCTTGGTCAGCGCGAACGCGGTGCCGGTCGCCGTATCGGCCCAGGCCGCGCTGCCGCCCGCCCCCGGCACCCCGAACACCGTCGGGCTCTCCTCGGCCGTCGAAGTGGGGCCGCCGATGCCGTATCCGAGCCCCCATGCCGACGGCATGCCGAACACCTCGTCGATGCCGCTCGACGCCACGGCCGTCGCCTCGCGCAGCCGTTCCGGCGAGATCAGCCGCATCCCGTCCACCTCGCCGAGCAGCGCCGCGTACATCCTCGCGATCGCCCTGGCCGAGGTCTTGCCACCCGCGGGGATGTCGGCGGACAGGTAGTCGGGCCGGTTGCCCAGCGCCGCGGTCGGCATCAGCTCCATCGGACCGGCCTTGAACATCGGCAGGTCCGCCGGCATCTCCCCGAACGCCGACATGTCCATCGGCGCGTCCTCCAGCCTGGCCAGCCGGGCGTGCTCCTTCTCCGGCATCCCGAAGTACAACTCGTCGCCCACCCCCAGCGGCCCCGCCACGTCCTCGAGCAGGACCTGCGAGATGGCCTTGCCGGTGACCCGCCGGACGATCTCACCCACGAGGTACCCGAACGTGTACGCGTGGTAGCCGACTTTGATCCCCGGCTCCCACCAGAGCTCGGCGTCCTCCAGCGCGGCGACCATCTTGCCCCAGTCGCAAGCGTCCTCGGGCGTGGTGTCGAGCGGCACGCCGGGCACGCCCGCCGTGTGCGACAACACATGCCGTACGGTCACGCCCTCCTTGCCGTGCCGCCCGAACTCGGGCCACAGCTCCACCACCGGCGTGTCGTACCTGAACAGGCCCCGCTCGGCGAGCAGGTGCGCGACGGTGGCGGTGGCCCCTTTCCCGATCGAGAAGTTGTAGAACGGCGTGCCGGACGTGACGAGCCGCCCGGTCTCAGGGTCGGCCACGCCCGCGACCACGTCGACCACCTGGACCCCGTCCTGGTACACGGCCACCTGTAGCCCGCGCTCCGCACTTGATTCGACGAGCCCGTCGGCCGCTTCCTGCACCCGCTTCTGAAGATCCGTACTCATGGTGCGCCTCTCCTTTTCGCCGCTGGAACTAGACGGTACAGTACTCATCTCGGTACGGAACTGTCTAGTACTCTGTTCGTGAACAGAAAGGGCGGTCATGGCAGCGGAAGAGGACGGCCGGACGGCACGCAAGCGCAGGCAGATCCTGGAGGCCGCGCGACCGGTGTTCCTGCGCAACGGCTACGTGGGGGCGAGCATGGACGAGGTCGCCTCATTGGCGTCGGTGTCGAAGCAGACCGTCTACAAGCACTTCACCGACAAGGAGCAGCTGTTCACCAGCATCATCCTGGACACCACCGCCCAGGTGGACGGACTGGCCAAGATGATCACGGTCGCGCTCGACGAGAGCGACGACCTGGAGCAGGACCTGGGCGAGCTGGCCCGCCAGTTCCTGGGCGCGCTCATGCGACCCGACCTGCTCCGGCTGCGCCGGCTGGTCATCGCCGAGGCCGACCGCTTCCCCGACCTCGGCCGCACCTGGTACGAGCAGGGCTTCCAGCGATCACTGAACACCCTGGCCACCGCCTTGGAACGGCTGGCGAAGCGCGGACTGCTCAGCCTGGACGACCCCCAACTGGCCGCCGAGCACTTCGTGGGCCTGCTGCTGTGGATCCCGGTGAACAAGGTGATGTTCTGGGGTGGCGGCGACCCCTACACGGAAGCGGACCTGGAACACCTTTCGGAAGCCGCCGTCGCGACCTTCCTCCGCGCCTACGGCACCTAGCCGGCACCTAGCTGAGGTACTGCTTGAGCCCGGTGGCCAGGGAGGCGGCGATGCGTTTGCGGAAGGCGGCGTCGGACATCTTGGCGGCGTCGCCCGGATTGCGCATGTTGCCGCACTCGACGAATATCGCCGGACGCTTCGACAGGTTGAGCCCGCCCAGGTCGGTACGGGTCTGCAGCCCGTTCTGGCCGGTATAGGTGGCGTACGGCAGCCCCGTACCGGCTCGATACGCGTTCCGGATCGCCAGCCCCAGGCGGCGGGACGGCTTGATGATCGCGTCGTTGTGCCCGGGAACCAGCCCCGGCAAGATCACATGAAACCCGTGCCCGCCGGCCGCGGCGCCGTCACCGTGGATGGACACGACGGCGTTGGCCACGGCCTCGTTCCCGATGGCGGCGCGCTCGGTGATGCAGGGCCCGACGCCCTTGTCGTCGGGCCGGGTGAACACCACCTTGGCGCCCATCTCCTCCAGGATCGGCTTGAGCCGCTGGGCGACGTCCCAGGTGAAGGCATGCTCCGGGTATCCGGCCTGGGTCTGGGTGCCGGTCGTGTTACACGGTTTGCGGCCGGTGATGATGTCGACCGGGCGGTTGATCTCCGCGGGATGCGCGGCGTTGCCGCCGTTGTGCCCGGGATCGATCACCACGACCTTGCCCGCCAGCACGCGCCCGGCGGGCGACGGGGTGGCGGACGGCGACGCGGCCTCCCGCGCGGCGGGTGACACCGCCTCCTGCGCGGCGGGACCGCCACAGGCGGCGGACAGCGCGGCCACCGTGGCGAGTGCCATGGATCCGGCTCGGTACGCGCGCATGCTGTTGACCGTACCCGGCCGCGCCCGCCACGCCCAACAATCCCCTGACCTGCCATTTCGTGTCGCGCGGCCGGGGCGGGTGCGGCGGCCGGGGCGGATGCGGCGAGAAGCGGGCGCACGGCTGCTGCTCGACCAGCACCAATAGAACCCGATGAATACGGATAAATCGCTATATTGAGCTTTAATTCCGTCATTATCTTGACTTGCCATAAATGGGCCTACCCGGGCGATGAAGTTCTTGGTAGATATTTCGGCTGGCGGCTCCCTGTCGCCGGGTGAAGCCGGTCGTCCTTTAAGGCGATAGTGAGCGGACCGATTCAAGGTGCTTGCCGATGATTTCTTCCTCGTCTCATGGGACACGACCGGCTCGGGCAAACCCCGCCTGCACGTGCAGGGCGTCGCGCTGGGCCTGGCCGGAGCCCTGATCGGGGAGCTGGTACTGGGCCGGCGGGTGGCCGTGCGCGGCGTGCGGCTCGATGTGATCGACCCGCGGCGGGTCCAGGAGAGCGTGGCCGACCAGGTGCTGGCCGATCTCGGTAATTCGCCGCACCATACCGACGTGCGTACCTGGCTGGCGTACCTGGCGCAACGCTCGGTCGAGGACGTGAGCGGGCGGCTGGTCCGCGCCGGGCTGCTGGAACGCGAAACCCGGAAAATTCTCAAGCGCCGGCAATGCCGCTATTTCTCCACCGACTTCAGCCGGGCGGCCTGGCCCGCCGTACGCCTGCGGCTGGCGCTGGTCAGGCGCCAGCCGGTGTCGCCGCAGGACATGGCGCTGGCCACGCTGGTGGACGCGTGCGACATGACCGACACGATCCTCGACGAGGATCCGGCCGACCGGCGGGTGGCCCGTAATTACCTGGCCACGTTGCTGGCCACGATGCCCCAGCCGCTGAGCGACCTCAGCCGCCAGGTCAGCGCGGCCGTGGGCGACGCCGTACTGACTTATCGCACCTAACCCCCCAGAAAGGAACCCGATGCGCACCGCAAACTCCGACCCCGTCGCCGGCGCACTCGCCGCCGATCGGCTCGGCGCGCCCTCGGTCGTTTACTTCGTCCTGTCGGCCGCCGCGCCGCTCACCGTCGTCGCCGGGGTGGTCACCACCGGGTACGCGGTCACCGGGATCACCGGGCTGCCCATCGCGTTCCTGGTGGTGGGGGTGGTGCTGGCGGTGTTCGCGGTCGGGTACGTGGCGATGGCCCGGCACATGGCCAACGCCGGCGCGTTCTACACCTACATCAGCCGGGGCCTGGGCCGCCCCGCGGGCATCGCGGCCGCCTGGGTGGCGCTGATCGCGTACAACGCGCTGCAGGTGGGCCTGTACGGCGCGTTCGGGACGGCGGCGAGCCCGCTGCTCGAACGTTGGCTGGGCGCCGCGCCTCCCTGGTGGGTGCTCTCGCTGGTCGCCTGGGCGCTGGTGGCGGTGCTGGGCCTGATGCGGGTGGACGTCAACGGCCGGCTACTGGCCGTCCTGCTGACCGCCGAGGTCGTGGTCATCCTGCTGTTCGACTTCGCCGACCTGGTCAATCCGGCGCCCTCGGGGTTCTCGGTGGAGACGTTGTCGCCGGACGGGCTGTTCGTGTCCGGGGTGGGGGCGCTGCTGGTGATCGCGACACTGGGGTTCGTCGGGTTCGAGTCGTCCGTGGTGTTCTCGGAGGAGAGCCGCGAGCCTCGCCGTACGGTGCCGCTGGCCACGTACGCGGCCGTCGCGATCATCGCCGCCCTGTACGCCCTGTCGTCCTGGGCGATGACGGTGGCCACCGGACCCGCGAACATCGTGGCCACCGCCCAGCGCGACCAGGCGGACACCATCTTCGCCCTCGCCGCGGGGCCCCTGGGTGGCACCGTGGTGGACATCGCCAGGGTGCTCTTCGTGACCAGCCTGTTCGCCGCGATGATCTCCTTCCACAACACCACCGCCCGCTACTTCTTCGCGCTCGGCCGCGAGCGGGTGCTGCCCGCGATCTTCGCCAGGACGCGGGCGCGCAGCGGGGCGCCCAAGGTCGGCTCGATCGCCCAGAGCGTGTTCGGGCTGGTCGTCATCGTGCTCTACGCGATCCTGGGGCTCGACCCGCTGGTGCAGCTGTTCTTCTACGGCGGCTCGTTCGGCGGGTTCGGCGTACTGCTGCTGATCTTCGTGACCTCCGTCGCGATCATCGTCTTCTTCGCCCGCGAGCCGAGCGGCGAGACGTTGGCCCGGCGGGTGGTCGCGCCCGTGCCGGCCGCGATCGCGCTGGCCGTGATGGTGTGGCTGGCGCTGGACAACTTCCCGACGCTGCTCGGCGTGCCCGAGGGCGACCCCCTGGCGTGGATCCTGCCCGCCGTCTACGGCGTCGCCGCCGTGGTGGGGGTGGTGTGGGCCCTGGTGCTGCGGGCCGGGCAGCCCGCCGTCTACGCTCTGGTGGGGATGGGCGCCAAGGCGGCCACCGCCCAGGACGCCGCGTGACTGATTGAGAGAGGACCTGGGCCATGGGAGAGACGTTCGCGCTGAGGCCGGTCATCCGCCGCGCCACGGCCGATGACGCGGGGCGGGTCGCAGAGCTGATCGCGACCGCGTTCGCCGGCCTGAACGCGGTGCGCTACCTCGTGCCCGACCGCCGCGAGCGGCACCGGGTCATGACCGCCAACCTCCGCATCTTCGTGGACCACGCCGTCGAGCACGGCGAGGTCGACCTCATCGACGACGGCCCGGCCGTGGCGGTCTGGTTCTCGCACACCTCGCCGCTGCCCGAACCGAAGGACTACGACCGCCGCCTCGAAGCGGCCACCGGCGAGTGGATCGAACGTTTCCGGGTGCTCGACGCGCTGTTCGAGGAGAACCATCCCGCGCAGCCGTACCACCATCTGGCCTTCCTGGCGGTGCACCCGGACCGCCAGGACCAGGGGCTCGGCTCGGCGTTGTTGCGCCACCACCACGCCCGGCTGGCCGGCGCGCCCGCGTACCTGGAGGCCAGCGACCCGCGCAACCGCGACCTGTACGCGCGGCACGGCTACGAGGTGCGCGAGCCGTTCGCGCTGCCGGACGGTACGTTGTTCTGGCCGATGTGGCGGCCGGCCGGACCTTAGCCCGCGGTGCGGGCCCCGCCGGCGTGCGGCGGGGCCCGCTACCGGGCCGGCTACAGCCCGGTCAGTTTGAGCTCGACCAGGTACGAGTAGAAGGTCCCGTCGGTCCCCTCGATGAAGTCCTCCTCGTAGTCTTCGTCGCCGGGGCCGAGCGGGGCGCACACGGAGCCGTGGGCGACCACGGAGCCGAGGCTGTCACCCGAGTTGACCCACGGCGGGGTGACCTCGCGCAGGTTGAAGGACGCGGTCCCGGTGCTCGAGACGACCGTGCTCGGGAATCCGAACTGGTTGGGGTCTCCGTCGCTGTTGGTGCTCATGGAGAACCAGCCGTTGTTGGGGAACAGGTTCCCGCCGACCAGGAACCGGAGCTCGTCGTGGCCGTCCCGTTCCGCCACGTTGAGGGCGTCGATGTCGTGGAGCTCCACCAGGCACGACCCGGTCGCCGCGGCGGCGGGGCTCGCGGCCAGCGCCGTCGGGGCGGCCAGGCCCACGGCCAGGGCGAGCGTGGCGATCAGCTTGTGAGAGTGCATGTGTCCTTCTTCGGGTGTCAGAACGCTCCGCGGCCTTCGCGGAACATGGCCTCAGAGTGCGGAAGGCAGCGTGAGCGCATCATGAGAGCCCAGGTCAGTGGCGCAGAGCACGCCCCATCCGTGGCTTTTTCCACAGCCAGGCGCCCCGTTCGCACCTACGCTCCCCGGCTATGGGAGACTCGCTGACCCTGCTCATGCTCGGCCCGCCGGACCTGGCCGTCGGAGGAGCGCCCGTCGGCATCCGGTCGGCGAAGACCCGGGCCCTGCTGTGCTACCTCGCCGTCACGTCGGGGCCGCGCTCGCGGGCTGAGCTGGCGGCGCTGTTGTGGGGCGAGCGGCCCGACGCCAACGCCCGGGGCAGCCTGCGGCTGGCGCTGTCGGAGCTGCGCAGGGAGGTGGGCGGCTGGCTCGACATCACCCGCGACCACGTGCGCTTCCGCGCCGAGGACGGCTGCTTCGTGGACCACCGGCAGCTCACGCAGGCCCCGACCGTGGCCCAGGCGTTGCGGTTGTGGCGCGGGGAGTTCCTGGACGGCGTCTCCTTCGGCGACGCTCCCGCCTTCGCCGGGTGGCTGGAGTCGGAACGCCAGCGGGTGCGGCTGTTGCTGCGAGGGCTGCTCGTGCGGTCCGGCGCCGACGGGTCCGACCAGGTGGTACGGCTGGCGCGCATCGTGGCCGCGCTCGACCCGTACGACGAGGAGGCGCACCGGCTGCTGATGGCGTCCCTGGCCCGGGCGGGCCACCGGACCGCCGCGCTGACCTGCTACGACGACCTTAGACGGCGGCTGTCCGCCGAGCTGGGCGTCGAGCCCGCGCCCGAGACCCTGGCGATCAGGCGGGAGCTCGTGCCCAGGTCCCTGCCCGCCCGCCGCGCGGCCCTGCCCGTGCCCGGCACGGAGCTGATCGGCAGGGACGCCGACGTCCGGCGGCTGAGGAGGCTGATGGCCCGCGAACGCCTGGTCACCCTGCTCGGACCGGGCGGCGTCGGCAAGACCCGCCTGGCCATCGCGGTCACCACGAACGACGGCCAGGAAGCGGTCGGGACGCGACCCACCACGAACGACGGCCAGGAGGTGGCTGGGGCGCGATCCGCCCCGAGCGGCGAGTGGCGGGAGGTGGCGTTCGTGTCGTTCGCCGGGGTGCGGCCCGAGGCGGCCGTGACCACGCTGGCCCGCCGCCTGGGCGTGGACCTCACGCCGCCACGCCCCGCCCTCGACCTCCTCCTTTCCGCCCTGACCGGGCGCTCGATCCTCCTCGTGCTCGACAACCTCGAGCACCTCACCGGCTTCGACCCGGTCATCGGCGAGATCCTGCGCACCGCCCCGGACGTGCGGGTCCTGGCGACGAGCAGGCGGCGGCTGGACCTGGCGGGCCAGACGACCGTCCCGGTGGAAGGGCTGCCAGGACCGGCCGCGGAGGCGCTGTTCGCGGCCAGGGCGCTCAGGGCGCAACCGGCGTTCGACCCCGACCGCGAAGCCGCCCTGGTGGCCGCGATCTGCGCCGCCACCGGCGGGCTGCCGCTGGCCATCGAGCTGGCGGCCGGCCTGCTGCGCGCGGTCCCATGCGCCGACCTGGCCCAGCGCCTGGGCGTGGACCCCGGGCTGCTGTCGGACTCGGGACCGGCCGCCCGATCGCGGCACGCCGGCATGCGTACGGTCTTCGAGACCTCCTGGCGCCTGCTGGACCCGGCCGGGCAGGGGACGCTGGCGGCGCTGTCCGTCTTCGGGGGCGGCTGCACGCTGCGCTCGGCCCTGGAGGTCGCCAGGACCACCCCGCAGCTGCTGGTCCGCCTGGTGGATCACAACATGATCCACCTCACCGCCTCGGGCCGGTACGCCATCCACCCCCTCATCCAGCAGCTCGCCGCCGCCCACCTCCCGGAAGACTCCCCGGTACGCCGCCGCCACGCCGCCCACTTCGCCCGCCTGCTGGACCACCACGCCCCGGCCCTCCAGGACGCGTCGGACACCGAGGTCACCCGCGTGCTCGGCCCCGAGATGGACAACATCCGGCTGGCCTGGGCCGCGTCGGAATGCCCTCGGTTCCTGGACCGCTACTGGACGTTGTGCCTGCGGTTACGCCTGTACGAGGAGTCGGGGGCCATCGTGCGCCGCCACCTCGCCCGCACCCCGGAGGCGCCGCACCTGCGGGCCCGCTGGCTCAGGATGGCGGCGGTGAGCGAATACCAGCTCGCCAGGGAAGGCGATGCCGCCCGCCTGGCCGGCCAGGCACTCGACACCCTCGGCGAACCGCTGCCCGCCTCGCCCGCCGGTCTCGTCGCGGCCATGGTGACCGCCACCGCACGGCAGGTGGTGCGCCGCCTCGTGCCGGCCGGGCGTACCGACCTGGCGGGGCCTGAGGCCGCGCAGGCGCTGACGTTGCTGGCCAGGCTCGCCTACCACCAGCAGGACCTCCGCACGATGCTGGCGGCCTCGCTGCGCCAGCTCAACGCCGCCGAGCGGGCGACCGACCCCGCCCTGCGAGCCGAGGCGTACGCGAACTTCGCCACGATCGCCCGCATAGCCGGCCGCCACGGCCTGGCCACCCGCTACGGCACGCTCGCCGACCGGGCGCTGGCGGGCATCGAACACCCCACCGACGCCGCGAACCGCGCCCTGCTGTCCCGGGGGCTCGACCAGCTCGGTTCCGGGGCGTTCGGGGCCGCCCGCCGGTCGTTCAGCGAGGGCCGGGCCAGGACGCTCGACCCCCGGATGGCGGAGAACTGCGCGGGCATGCTCGCCGAGACCGCGCTCTGGCAGGGCGACTTCGCGGCGGCCGTGGAGCTGTTCGTCGCCACGGAGGAGCTGTCGGCCACGCGGGTGGGCGACGACATCGGCCGCTACTGGTGCCTGACCGGCCAGGCCGAGGCGATGTTGCGCATGGAGGCCGAGCCGGAGCGGATCAGGCAGCTGATCACGGCCGCCCGTGCGTCCACCGACCGCCGCCTGACCCACGAGAAGGAGCTCGGCCTGCGCAACGGGCCTGTCACGCGGGTCATCCAGCGGATGCGACTGCTGACGGCATCTGCCCGCCTCGACCTCCGCGACGGCCGCCAGGACGAGATACGGGACGCGCTCGCCGAGGCGCTCGCGCTGGCGGAGCGGCTGCCGTCGGCGCAGCCCGGCATGCTCGAATGCTGGTCGGGCCTGGCCGAGCTGCTCTGGGCACTCAACCCCTGGCCGGACCGGGCGACCGCGCGCCTCCTGCACGCCCACCTGTCCAGGTACGCGGCCCGCAACCCCGGCGCGGCGGCCAGGATCGGCTGGGCCCGAGCCCTGGTGCTGGCCACGGCGGGCATGGAGAAGGCGGCAGGCAAGGCGGCCCACCAGGCCATGGCCGCCGCCGAACGCCTGGCCACCCCCTACGATCACCGCAGGGCGGAGGAGTTGACCCGGCACCTCGAACGCGCATGAAAGTTTCACAGTCTTCGAGGACGGATGGTGCGCAGCCGTTGACTGTGCGGCGGTGGGAAAGGAGGATCGGATGGCTCCAATGGGAGCGCTCCCAGCACCCCCGAAGGACCTCCATGACCCGATACCGGGCCGCCTTACTGGCCCTTTTCACCATGGTCGCCCTGTCCCCCACCACGGCAGCAACCGCCGACGAGGGACCCGAGCAGATCGTGAACGGCACCTTCGACGCCGGCACCGCCCCCTGGTGGGGCACCGGCAACGTCACCCTCGCAGTCAACGAAGGACGGCTCTGCGCCGACATCCCCGGCGGCACCGTCAACCCGTGGGACGTCATCATCGGCCAGAACGACATCCAGCTGGTGGCAGGCGACACGTACGCGTACGGGTTCGGCGCCTCCACCACCCCGGCCAAGGTCGGCAGGGCGCTGGTCCAGCTCCCGGTGGACCCGTACACCCAGTACCTGTCGGCCGCCCCGGAGCTGAGCGTCTCGGGCAACGACTACTCCTACACGTTCACCGCCCCCGTGTCGTTGCCGAACGCCCAGGTGGCCTTCCAGCTGGGCGGCAGCGCCGAGCCATGGAGGTTCTGCTTGGATGACGTATCGCTCAAGGGCGGCGCCGAGCCCGAGGTCTACGAGCCGGACACGGGCCCGCGCGTGCGCGTGAACATGGTCGGCTACCTCCCCACAGGCCCCAAGAAGGCCACCGTGGTCACCACCGCCACCACAGCCCTGGACTGGGAGCTCAAGAACGCCGGCAAGCAGACCGTCGCCCGCGGCAAGACGACCCCCAGGGGCGTGGACGCCAGTTCGGGCCAGAACACGCACACGCTGGACTTCGGCTCGTACCGCAAGCAGGGCAAGGGCTACACGCTGACGGCGGACGGGGAGACGAGCAGGCCGTTCGACATCGCCGCGGACCTCTACGACGTGCTGCCGATCGACGCGCTGAAGTTCTACTACACCCAGCGCAGCGGCATCGAGATCCTGGACAGCCTCCGGCCCGGCTACGCCAGGCCCGCGGGCCACGTGGGCGTGGCACCGAACCAGGGCGACGTGAGCGTCCCGTGCCAGCCCGGCGTCTGCGACTACTCGCTCAACGTCAAGGGCGGCTGGTACGACGCCGGCGACCACGGCAAGTACGTCGTCAACGGCGGCATCTCGGTCTACCAGCTCATGGCCACGTACGAACGGGACAAGGCGGCCTTCAAGGACCGCCAGCTGAACATCCCGGAGAGCGGCAACGGCAAGCCGGACATCCTGGACGAGGCCCGCTGGGAGCAGGAGTTCCTGCTGAGCATGCAGGTGCCGGAGGGCAAGCCGTTCGCGGGCATGGCGCACCACAAGATCCACGACCAGAACTGGACGGGGTTGCCGCTGCTGCCGCACCTGGACCCGCAACTGCGCGAACTGCACCCGACCTCGACCGCCGCCACACTCAACCTGGCCGCCACGGCGGCGCAGGCGGCGCGGCTGTTCGCCCCGTACGACGCGGAGTTCGCCGCCAGGAACCTCAAGGCGGCCCGCAAGGCGTGGGTGGCGGCCAAGGCCAACCCGGCCAGGTACGCCGACCCGAACGACGGCATCGGCGGCGGCGCCTACAACGACAACGACGTGAGCGACGAGTTCTACTGGGCGGCGGCGGAGCTGTTCATCACGACGGGCGAGAAGGAGTTCAAGGACTTCGTGCTCGCCTCGCCGCACCACACCGGCGACATCTGGCGCGACCGGGGCTTCGACTGGGGCAACACCGCCCAGCTCGGCCGCCTGGATCTGGCCACTGTGCCCAACGCCCTGCCCGACCGGGCACGCGTGCGGCAGTCGGTGCTCGAAGGGGCCGAGAAGTATCTGGCGATCCAGAAGGCGCACCCGTACGGGCTGGCGTACAACCCGCCCGACTTCGACTGGGGCTCGAACAACCTGGTCCTGAACAACCTGGTCGTCCTGGCCACCGCGTACGACCTGACCGGCCAGGAGAAGTACCAGGCGGCCGTGCGCGAGGGCATGGACTACCTCCTGGGCCGCAACGCGCTCAACCAGTCGTACGTGACCGGCTACGGCGAGGTGGCCTCGAAGAACCAGCACAGCCGCTGGTACTCCCACCAGCTCGACCCCGCCCTGCCCAACCCGCCGAAGGGCAGCCTGGCAGGAGGGCCCAACTCCAGCATCCAGGACCCGCTCGCGCAACGGCTGCTGCAGGGCTGCAAGCCGCAGTTCTGCTACATCGACGACATCGAGTCGTGGTCGACGAACGAGCTGACCATCAACTGGAACTCCCCGCTGGCCTGGGTATCGGCGTTCCTGGCCGACAAGAGCGAGCGCTCCGACTGCCAGGTGCGCTACTCGGCGCACGGCTCGGGCACGTTCACCGGCCAGGTCGCGATCGAGAACACCGGCAAGGCGACCGTGGACGGCTGGAGCCTGCGCTGGTCCTTCCTCGGCGGCCAGCGCATTCGCGACGGGTGGGGCGCGACGCTGTCGCAGTCCGGCTCGGTGGTGACGGCGAAGAGCTCCGGCAAGATCAAGCCAGGCAGGTCCGTGACGTTCGGCTTCGCCGCCACGAACACCTCGGGACCCAATCCGGCGCCCGAGGTGTTCCACCTGAACGGAGACCGCTGCAAGTGAACCCGTTGCGGACGCTTCGTTGAACGGAATACTGTCGGCACCATGCCGAGGGGAACGTCTGAAGTCAGCGAGCCGATGTACTTCGTCCTCACCGCGCTACGTGCCGGCCCGCTGCACGGGCACGCGATCAGCAAGTCGATCAAGGAGCTGTCCGGCGGCCGCGTCCAGCCGTCGGTCGGCACCCTGTACGGCATCCTGGAGCGCCTGAACGAGCGCGGCGTGATCACCGTGGACCGCGAGGAGACGGTCAACGGCCGCAACCGGCGCTACTTCCGGATCACCGAAGAAGGCCGGGCGCTGGTGGAGGCCGAGGCCAGACGGATGCAGGCGGCCGCTTCCCTCGTGCTGCGGCCGTCCGGCACATGACCATGCACCTGGCAAAGAATGTCAGGCTCATGCTGCTCAGGGCGACAGGACCGCTGCTCGTGCGAGTGGCGGTCCTTTCAGGCATGCGGCGGCGCCGGCTCGCGCTCGTCGCCGCCAACCGCGCCCTGGTCTACGCCGCGCTCACCACCGTCGTCGGCGCCGTCTACTTCGGGATCATCGCGCTCGGCGCGGCCCTCGGCACGTGGTCCGACCTGGTCGCGGCGCTGGTGGCGGGCGCACTCTTCCAGCCGGTACGCCTCCGCCTCCAGAGCGCGGCCAACCACCTGTTATCCATGGAACACGACCCCTACCGGCTGGCCGACCGGGTCAGCCAGAGCGTGCAGGAGGCCCCGGGCCCCGCCGAGGCGCTGGCCTCCGCCGCCGCCGCGGTCCGCAGGGCGCTGGGGGCGCCGGGCGTGGCGGTCGAGGTGGTGTTGCCCGGCGGCCGCATGCGTACGGTCGCCGACGGCGAGGTCGGCCCGGACCCTGCGGTCGTGCGGCTGGTGTGGCACGGCAGGGCGATGGGCTGGCTCATGGTGGCGGGCGAGCCCAGGGACCCGGCGCTGCTCGACATGCTGTCCAGACAGCTCGCCGAGGTGGCGCACGCCGTACGGCTCAGTGCCGATGTGCAACGTTCCCGCGAGCGCATGCTCCTCACCCGCGAGGAGGAGCGCCACAAGCTGCGCCGCGACCTCCACGACGGGCTCGGCCCCACGCTGACGAGGCTGGCGATGAGCGTGGACGAGGCGCGGCTCAGCCTGGCCGACGGCCCCGAGACGGTCGAGCCGCTGCTGAGCCGGACGCGCAGGCAGCTGACCGAGGCCGTGATGGACGTGCGCGAGCTGGTGTACGGCCTGCGCCCGCCCGCGCTCCACGACTCCGACCTGGGCGAGCTGGGCCTGGAGAGCGCCCTGCGAACCCTGGCCGACGCGCCGGGCCCGAGGGTGGACGTGGCCGTCTCCGGCTCGCTCGCCGACCTGACCGCCGCGGTGGAGGTGGCCGCGTACAAGATCGCCCATGAGGCGGTGGCCAACGTGCGCCGGCATGCCCGGGCCACGACGGCGCTGATCCGGGTGGAGCGGCGGGACGGGCTCTGGCTGACCGTGTCCGACGACGGGATCGGCCTGCCAGAGCAGCGCCGCCAGGGCGCGGCGCTGCTCCGGCGCGCCGAGGAGGCCGGCGGCACGTGCGAGCTCGACGTGCGGCCGGGCGGCGGCACGTCGGTCGTCGTCAAGCTGCCCCTGAAGGAGACTGCATGAGAGGGCGGGTGGTCGTCGCGGGCGTGTGGGTGCTGGCGGTGTTGTCGCTGGCGGCCACGGTGATCGCGGCGCTGCTGGGCGCGCAGGTGGAGTCCTGGACCGAGAACCAGGGCCTCGATCCGATCGGGCTCATGTTCCCGATCACGGGCGCGTTCCTGATCTCGCGCCGGCCGCGGCTGCCGTTCCCGTGGCTCATGTGGGGCACGGGCGTGGTGTGGGCGGTTTACTCGCTGACGTTCGCCCTGGCCGTGTGGATGTCCGTGTACGCCCCGAGCCCGCTGACGCCCTACCTCGCCTGGCCGGGCATCTGGTTGTGGTTGTGGGTGGTGCCGACGTTCACGGGGATCATGCCGCTGCTGTTCCCCGACGGGCGGCTGCCGTCCAAGCGCTGGCGCCCGGTCCTCTACGGCAACCTCGTGCTCATGGTCGGCCACTCGCTGCTGCTCGGCCTGTCCCCCGACCCGTCGTTCGAGCTGGGCGTGCCGATGAGCAACCCGTTCGGCGTCGCGGCACTGGGAACGTTCCCCGAGGTCGCCGAGGCGTGGATCGGGGCTCCGATGATCCTGCTCTGCCTGCTCGGCGTGGTGTCCCTGGGTTTCCGCTATCGGGCCGCGACCCGCGAGGTACGCAGCCAGATCGCCTGGTACTTCTGGGCGATGGCGATCTTCCTCGGCTTCTGGGTGGCCAGCGGGGGCACCGAGGACCCGGTCGTGATCGCACTGCGCGTCGCCTTGTCAGCCGGCATCCCCATCGCGGTCATCGCCGCCGTGCTACGCCACCAGCTCTACGGCATCAGGCTCATACTCAACCGCACGCTGGTGTACGGCACGCTGGCGGTCGTCGCCGGCCTCACCTACTCGGTGCTCATCTGGGCGGCGAACAGCATGGCCGGGGACTACGGGGCGGCGGCGGGGCTGGCCGCGGCGATGGCCACGGGCGTGGTCTTCCATCCGGTACGCCTGCGCCTGCAAGGCTCGGTGGACCGGCTGTTCAACGTCGAACGCGACCCGTACAAGGCGGCCGACCTGCTCAGCCGGGCCGTACAGCGGGCTGGCGACCCCTCCGAGGCGCTGGCGGAGGCGATCTCCGTGGTGCGCGCTTCGCTGGGCGCGCGCGGCGCGGGCGTGGAGGTGGCGGGCGAGCCGGTGCTGTCGTTCGTGGACGGCGAGCTGGGCACCCGGCCGCGAACGGTCGAGCTGACCTGGCACGGCGAGCGGACCGGGCGGCTGCTGCTGGCGGGCGCGCGGCAGAGCAGGCAGCAGCTTTCGGTCATGGCCAAGCATCTGGCCGAGCTGGCGCACGCCGTACGGCTGAGCACTGACCTGCGGGACTCCCACGAGCGGATCAGCGCGACCCGCGACGAGGAGCGCCGCAGACTCGGCAGGGAGCTGCACGACGGGCTCGGGCCCTCGCTGACCAGCGTCACCATGACGCTGGACGAGGCGCGGCGGCGGCTGGAGCGCGACCCGGAGGCGGTGGACGAGCTGCTGGTCAGGGTGCGCGAGGAGATGACCAGCACACTCATGTCGGTACGCGAGCTGGTGGACGGCCTGCGCCCGCCCGCGCTGGAGGAGCGAGGGCTGGCCGGCGCGCTCCACGAGTTCGGCCAGGCCCCGGGGCCTCGGGTCGAGGTACGAGTGGAAGGCGCGCTCGGCGAGTTACCCGCCGGGGACGGCGCGCTTGGCGAGTTACCCGCCGGGGTCGAGACGGCCGCGTATCGGATCGTGCAGGAGGCGCTCACCAACGTCCGCCGTCACGCCCGGGCCACGTCGGTGCTGGTCACGCTGAGCCGCGACGACCGTGCCCTGCGCGTGACCGTGACCGACGACGGAATCGGGCTCCCGGATGAGCCGTCGCCGGGCGTGGGGCTGACATCGATGCGGGAGCGGGCGGCCGAGATCGGCGGCACCTGCACGATCGGCCCGCGCGAGGGCGGCGGCACCGACGTGACGACCGTACTCCCGCTCAGATGAGCCGTTCACCGACCCGGGTACGTCCAAGGAGTATGAAGATATGGCGACTCGTGCTCCTGCCGCTGCTCGTCCTGGCCCTGACCACATCCATGGCGCCAGCGCAGGCTGAGGCGGTCCTGGGGAAGCGGATCCTGGTCGATTTCCGCAAGCAAGGCGGGTTCACGGGGCTGAACGACCACGTGATCGTCTACGGCAACGGCTGCGTCAGGCTCAGCCGTCGCACCGGGCCGACCGTGGACAAATGCCTCACCGGCAAGGAGGAACGCAAGCTCCACGGCTATCTCAAGAACCTGAAGATCGGCCGCTCGGAAACGCGCCCGCAGGGGGCGGACTTCATCAAGTACACGCTCGTTTACAACAAGCACCGCGCCAGCCGCTACACGCTCCCCGGCAGCTGGCAGCCGGTCGTGCGGCACCTTGACAGAATCATGGAGAAATACTGGGCGCCGGACTAAGGAGACCTCGTGAACCTCCCCCCGACCGGAAGGACCACCGAAGACCTGCTGGCCGAGGTGGCCAAGCTCAAGGAGCACGACTTACCGGTGCGCGGCGGCCAGGTGACCGCGTACGTCTACGACACCGGGCGGGCCGACGTGCACGAGGCGGCTTCCCGCGCGTATTTCGAGATGCTGGAGGTCAACTGCCTCGACCCGACGGCGTTCCCGAGCGTGGTCGAGATGGAGCGGCAGGTCGTGGGCGCGGTCGCGGACCAGCTCGGCGGCGGCCACGGCATCTTCACCAGCGGCGGCACCGAGTCGATCATGCTGGCGGTGAAGGCGGCCAGGGACATGTGCTCTCGTGCCCGCCCGAACCTCGTGGTCCCGGTCACCGCCCACCCGGCCTTTCACAAGGCCGCGCACTTCCTCGGGGTCGAGGTCGTCTCCGTGCCCGTGGATCTGGCGACGTACAAGGTGCGGGCGCGGGACGTCGAGGCGGCGATCAACGAGGACTCCATCCTGGTCGTGGCCTCGGCGCCGTCCTATCCCCAGGGCGTGATCGATCCGATCGAGAACGTCGCGGCCGTGGCTTCGGCGGCGGGCGTGCCGTGCCACGTGGACGCGTGCGTTGGCGGATGGCTGCTGCCCTGGCTGCGTGCGGCGGGTTCGGAGATCCCGCCGTTCGACCTGTCCGTGCCCGGGGTCACGTCGATCTCCTGCGACCTGCACAAGTTCGGGTACGCCCCCAAGGGCGCCTCGGTCGTGCTGTTCGCCGATCCCGCGATGCGGCGCAAGGCGTACTTCGCCTCGGCGGCCTGGCCCGGTTACACGATCATCAACGCGACCGTGCAGAGCTCCCGGTCGGCGGGACCGCTCGGCGGCGCCTGGGCCACGTTGCAGGCACTGGGCAGGCAGGGCTACCTGGAGCTGGGCCGGGCCACCCTGGAGGCGACCACCCGGCTACGCGAGGGCATCGGGGCGATCCCCGGACTGCAGGTGCTCGGCGATCCTGCGTCGTCGCTGGTGGCGTTCGCCGGGGACGGGATCGACGTGTTCGTGCTGGCGGACGAGGCCCGGGCGCGGGGCTGGTTCCTGCAGCCGCAACTCTCCTACGCGGGCATCCCCGCCAACCTGCACATCACGGTCACCGGGGTGACGCTGGCAGGGGTGGAGACCATGCTGAAGGTGATCGCGGAGTCGGCCGAGTCCGCGAGGGCACGGGGTCCGGTCGTACTGCCGGAGGGGCTGGTGGAGTTGGTGGCGGGGCTGGACCTGGAGGCACTCGACGACACGACCTTCGCCGAACTGGCCTCCTCGGTCGGGGTGGATTTACGGCCGGGGGCCGGGCAACCGCAGATGGCCGTGGTCAACGCCGTGCTGGACGCGCTGCCGGCGGCCAGCAGGGAGGCGGTGCTGGTGCGGTTCCTGTCGGTGATATATGGCACGTAAGGCTATATCGCGGATTTATGCCGCACTTGCCGGAGCCTGTCGTTTTGGGCCGCGCATTTCCTGCTCCAGATTCTTGAACAGTTCGGGCAGGGTCGCGCCGCAGCGTACGTTGGAAAATCCACTGCCCTCGGGCACCAAGGCGGTACGGAACGCGATATAGCCGCCCCCGGCGCCCTCCATGATCTCCCAGCCCGGGAACCTCCTGGCCACCGTCACCATCATCACCGTCCTTTCGCAGGTAATGCCGTGGCGCCCCTGGCTGGAGGGGTCCCGATCTCCAGCCAGGGGCCATCCCACCCGCAGCCGCGAGTCCCATACACGCGCGGGTGGGGGATGCCCCGGTTGGCGATTACGGCGGGTGAGCCAACCGGGGCATGGTAGACGCGGGCGATCACGCCCTCGCTGCGTCACCGATCGCGAGCGCGGAGTTCGCCAGGTCGGCCCACACGACGCGGTGACCGCCCTCAATGGCGTGAGTGCCGCATCGGACACTCAGCCGAGCCACGATGCCGAGGCCACGGCCTGACTCCTCCATGGACCCAATCTGGAGAGGGACGAAGCGAGGTTCTGGCGTCTGGGTGCCCGGGTCGATCACTTCCAGCCGCACGAATCCGAGGCCGAAGCCCAGTCGCACGGTGACCCAGTCGCGCCGCGGACCACCCGGCACATGCTGGATGACGTTGGCCACCAGTTCGGTGACGATCTGGAGCGCGTCCGCCCGGACGTTCGGGTGGCTGTCGGCCAGCCATAGCCCGGTGGCCTGCCGGGCGTGCCATGGTGTCCGTTCGCTCCGGTGCAGCGTGGTACTTCTCCATATGACTACGTCCGCTGATGCGATTCCCGCCCGCATAAAATCACCGACTTGTCTAGATATGCCGCCATCTGATCCGGACAGGAATGTGAGCGTGCGTCCGGATGCCCTGCCTGCTTTCCAGAAACACTTACAAGAGTGCCGCCTCCCGGCTAACTTGTAATCAGCACGCAACTGTCCGTATCCAGACAGACCCAAGCACGTGGTTTGTGCGGATGCTTTCGAAAGGGCGTGGCATGACGGTGAACGAGCAACCAGAGTCCCCGACCGAGGAATACGGAGCGATGTTGAAGAGGGCACGGGACGCCGCCCACCTCTCCCAAGCTGCCTTAGGAGAAGTGCTCTCCTGCAGTGAGAGCTTGGTAGGGCTGATCGAGCGCGGTAAGCGTCGGCCGACCAAGAAGTTCACCCTCGCGGCCGAAGCCGCTCTGGGGCTGAAGGGAGACCTCTATCGGCTCCTCCCCAACACAACGGTCATGGCCACGGAAAAGTGGTTCAGCGAATGGCCGGGGGTGGAGACGAAAGCGGACACGATACGCACGTGGGAGCCCCTCGTAGTCCCAGGCCTCCTCCAGACACCTCGCTACGCGCAGGTCCTCTTCGCCGCCGAGCCTGGGGTCACCGAGCAGTGGAGAGAGGAGGCCCTCGCAACACGGATACAGCGGCAGTCCGTGTTCCAGCGCAAGGATCCGCTCATGTATTGGGTGCTGATCGACGAGTCCGTTCTCCTTCGGCCCGTCGGCGGAAAGGAGGTGATCCGGGAGCAGTTGGAGCACTTGCTGAAGATGGCCGAGCAGCCGAACATCTCGATCCAGGTCGTGCCGCTGGATGTAGGAGCTACGGCGGGCCTGGTCGGAGGCTTCGCCATCGCCCAAGGCGAAGGCATGCGGGACCACGTCTACCTCGAAGACGCCGCCGTGGCGGGCACTGTCAGCGCTCGCGAGGAGATGGTGCGGCGCGTTAGGCTCAGATATGACGCGATTCACAAATGGGCACATCCCGTACACGTGAGCCAGCGACTACTACGTGAGGTGGCGGCGACATATGAAGATCAGTGACGAGCTGCGCACCGAACTGGAGGCCGCACAGTGGAAGAAATCCACACTCTCCAGCTCCGGCGGAGGCAACTGTCTTTACGCAGCCAAGCTGAGCGGCGACCGATACGCGATCCGAGACTCCGAACAACCCGACGTCGAGCCGATGATCCTCCGGGGCAGCGTCTTCCGCGCCTTCGTAGGCGGCGCCAAACTCGGCGAATTCGACTTCTAGCGACACACAAAAGCCCCTGGCGTCACGTCGGGGGCAGCGTCGTGTCCCTGCGGCCAGGCGACGACGGACATGACGAGCACCTGCCCACTGCCATCGATCCCAATAGTTCTGCCGGTGATCGCACCCTCGACGAGGAAATGATCGCTTGCTGAGCACGGGAACTTCGGCGCGAGGCCGCACTCATCCGGTGGGAACTCCACGGACCCACCGCCGTCCGCTAACGGCCTATTTCACAATCCGTTCGGGGAAATCCAGCCAAATCCGCTGCCCTTCGGACGCAACTGTCATGCCGAACCGATCGCGTTCGGGCTCGCCCCAGCTCACCCACTGGAAGTAGGCATCCACGACCTCGTCCCACAGCGGCCGTTCGCCCACCTGAAACAGCTTGTACTCCACAGTGTCCGGCCTCCAGTCCACCGCCGCCCACGAGTACGGGTCGCCGGGGTCGGACACCCACAACCGATACAGGTCGCCGTCCTCGTCAGGTTCGCCGCTGCCGTTGGAGGTCAGGCCGGTCAGAGCAGAGATCGCCAGGTCCGCGCCCGCCGGGGCGTAGGCGATCGTACGCGGGTCGATACGGGTGGTCAGGTGATGCTTGTCGCCGGGACCACGCGGCGGGCGGTCGGGAGTGCCGCGCTGCGAGCGCATCATCATGTACGAGGCGAAGCCGGGGAAGCGGCCGACCGCGGTCCCGTCCGGCATGACCACGAGCCGCACCGCGTGGTTGGTGCCGAACCCGGGACAGTACGGCAACACGATCACCGCGCCGGGCCGGGACTGCTCGACCCACGCATACGGCACCGTCCTTACGCCACAGGTGACATGGATCCGGTCGAACGGCGCCCGCTGCGGGCACGCGGCCGCACCGTCACCGACGACCAGGTGCGGGCGGGCGCCGACGGCGGCGAGATTCTTGGCGGCCTGCTCGGCGACGGTCGCGTCCAGTTCTACCGAGGTGACCTCACCGTGCTCGCCGACCAGACGGGACAACAGAGCGGCGGTCCAGCCGGTTCCGGTGCCGACCTCCAGCACCCGGTGACCAGGGTCGGGATCCAGCAGGTTCAGCAGGTCGGCGACAGTGCTCGGAGCGGACGCCGAGGAGGTGTATTCACCGGTCATCTCGCTCAGGTCGGTGGCGCCGTCGTCGAGCTGGGTGACGATGCTGGTGTCGGAGTAGACCGTGTCCCACCAGGCGCCGGGGTCGGCGTCACGGTCGATCAGGAACGCGGTGCCGGTCTTGCGCGGCGATATGAGCCCGACGTCAGGAATGAAAAGGTGGCGGGGCACCGCGCGGACCGCCTGCTTGACAACGTCCCTGATGTCTCCTACAGGGTCGAGGTCGGCGATCAGGCGATCCATTCGCGCGGTGATGTCCACTACTTCTTGCCGTCCTTGCCGTCTCCGTGCTGGCCGGAGCCTGTCCTGTTCTCGTCGTCGTTGCTGCCCTGGCCTCCCTGCTTTGGGTCGAGCGGCGTGTCCTTGGGGCTGTTGGGGTCTTCATGACGGCCCACGAACGATCTCCTTTGCTCCACCTAGACGCTCACCGTAACCGTACGACTACACATCGGATCGGACAAGACGCTGCGACTGCCTGAACGGGCCGGACGTCCCGCTGGCGGCCGACAGGATGGCGATGCCCAGGCACATCTCGTCGCTGGTCCCGTCGCCCCAGACCACGTACCGCGCCGGCAGTTTCTGCAGTTGCGGCACCTTCGAGGGCTTCGAGGTGCGCGCCACCGATGGCGGAGCGCGTACGCGGCTTTCCGGCTTCCTGGGCAGCTCCGCCGACAGGTCTGCGACGGACGCGGTCACGTCAGCTTCGCGCTTGTCCAGGGCTACGGCATACCGGACCACGTCTACCTCGAAGACGCCGCCGTAGCGGGCATCGCGAGGAGATGGTACGGCGCGTTACGCTCAGATATGACGCCATTCACAAATGGGCGCATCCCGTACACGTGAGCCAGCGACTAATACATGAGGTGGCAGCAAAGTATGAAGATCAGTGACGAGCTGCGCGCCGAGTTGGAGGCCGCACGGTGGACGAAGTCCACTCTCTCCGGCCCGAACGGAGGAGACTGCCTCTTCGCAGCCAAGCTGAGCGACGACCGATACGTGATCCAGGATTCCGAGCAGCCCGACGTTGAGCCGATGATCCTCCGGGGCAGCGTCTTCCGCGCCTTCGTGGGCGGCGCCAAACTCGGCGAATTCGACTTCTAGCGTCACACAAAGGCCCTGGTGTCACGCTGGGGCACGGACGTAGCACTGCGCTCAAGACCCGCACCCGACTTGGAACGAAACAAAACCGACGCATTGTCGGCTAAGGTCACGCAAAAAACCATATTCCAGCAACCCTAATCTCCACATATTAAATACTTCTGCGCGACCAGCAAAGACGATAAACTGGCGACACCCGGAAGCGGTGTAGTCGGGCTGGCGGCGCAGTAAAGGTGCACAGACACCATGGCACCTAAATTGAGACGGGGTCCCAGACAGACCAATGACTCGCGCCTCAGACTGATAGCAACCGGGGTTTGGAGCGGATCTTTCGCATGCGCGGCCTTCGTCTTTCAAGTGGTCCAGGCGTGGATAGATCGCGGAGTTGCTCCAGAGATCTCCCGCTGGCTGGTCCCTTCCAGTTTCTCAGTGATCGTGCTGCTCAGCACTGCGGTCGGACACCTGTGGTTCCGCCGAGGCGCTGAAGCGCGAGAGGATCCGATAGCCGGCGATCTGGCCACAGCCGTCATCAGTTACGCTGAGCGACTGTACCAACCGCAGCGTTACGCGGCTCTCGTGCACTTGCGTAACAATATTTCCGAAACGCTGCATATTCTCGGATTCCACCAGATGCGGATTCGACTCGGCGAACTGGCTCTGAGTGCGGCCACGGTCTTGCAAGATGATGCCGCGAAAGCGTGGATTCTGACCGATGACCTAGGTTGGGCATATTACATTCTCCGAGACAAGGCCACGGCACTCAAGAATATCGAACGCGCTATTGAAGTGGTGGGCGAGGCAGCCTCGCCCTCCGACTCGGAATCCCTCAGCCTGGCCACCTGCCAGGCAAAAGCCCTGCGGCACAAGGCGTTAATTGGGTACGCTGACGAAGCGCACTCCTCCCGGCTTCTTGCCGAGGCGCAAAATGTTCTACAGGTTCTGCCGAAGTCGCCGAGCGCGATTCGTGAGTTCGCCCAACTCCACCATGCGAGAGCTTTGGCGATCGCGATGCGATTGGGCGTGCATAAGGAAGGTTTCATCCGTGAGGGCGACTCCGTGGCCAGCAGGAATCTGGACGAAGCGCTGAGCTGTGCAAAGTTAGCAGCCAGAGATTTCCAGGCGATTAAGGACACCGCACGACACACCAAGACGCTATTCCTAATAGTCCGATTGCTGGAAGCAAAGCGGGCAGAGCCGGAAGCGCGGGAAGCACGAATTCTGCGCGATCAAGCACTTGCACAGTCCGCATGGATAACGGAGCAAGGGATCGCGACAATCACCGGAGCTGAATAGTGGACGAGCACATCGACATCTATGATGCGAACCTACGTCACCTCGGTACCATGGAACGGCTTCAGGCCCACATGGAGGGGAAATGGCATGTGACCTTCCACTGTTGGGTGGTGACCGCGATCGACGGCGGGAAGATCCTCTTCCAGCTGAGATCAAAGAACATGGCGAACTTCCCGGACCTTCTGGATGTGACCGCCGCAGGACATCTTGAGGCAGGTGAACGCGTCGCCGACGGCATAAGGGAAGTGTCGGAGGAGCTGGGCATAGACCTCCCACCGGACTCCCTGCACGGACTCGGCTATCGCGTCGAGGTCGCGGACCAGGAGAACGGGCAGCGCAACCGAGAATACCAGGCGGTCTTCATTGCCCAGGTGGATCTACCCCTGGCCGAGTACGCACCGCAAGTAGAAGAAGTCACGGGTCTGCTCTGGCTACCCCTGGACGCGGGCATAGCACTCTTCAGCGACAAGGCCGCAAGCGCTACGGCGCACGGCATCAGATACGACTCAGCGACCGCGACATGGGTTCCTATGAAGAGAACGGTCGAAAAGCTGGACTTTCTGCCACGCATCCAGCAGTACTATCTCACCGCATGCATCATGGCAGACCGCCTGCTCAAGGAAGAGTTCCCACTGAGCATCTCGTGAACCGCGATGAGGACATCCGAATGACTTTGGATGGTTACTACGACGAGGTCGCCCCCTTATATGACTCGGTCCGGCTCGACCGCGAAGAGGAAATCCACCTCACTGTTTCGCGGGTGCGGAGCCACCTCCTACCTGACGACATCGTTCTCGATATCGGGAGCGGGACGGCCCGGTACGCTGCAGCGCTCCGTGAGCTCGGCCTAAATGTCCTGGCCTTGGACCGGCGGTTCGGTGTGCTCAAGTAGGCGCCACGTTCCCTTCCGAAGATCTGCGCTTACGGCGAAAGGCTGCCGCTTCGCTCGCAATCCATCGCTGCCTGCATGATGATCCTACTGATCCACCAAGTGGCGCCGGAAGATCGCTACTCTCTTCTGGCAGAAAGCCGGCGCGTGCTCAGGCCGGGCGGTGTTCTCATGGTGAAAACTTCCTCGCATCGTGACTTGCGACGGCGAACATTCGTGAAGTTCTTCCCGTCAGGACTCGAGATCAACTTATCGAGATATCCCACCATCGAGAACCTTGTCGAGACGGCACGGGCAGTCGGGTTCGATCTGCTCTGCCTGGAGCCCATCCACTCGTCGCAGGTCCTCCCTGTCGCGGATATCCTGCACGCCATCCGGAGTAAGCACAATTCAACCTTGGCGCTACTGAGCAAAGAGGAGTTCGACACGGGCTACGCATCCCTCGAGCGCACAGTCGACGCGATGAGCACCTTTCGAATAGATCACTACCACACGATCGCCAAATTCCGACGCAAGGAGATTTCGCCGGGATGCGCGACCTCTTTCAGGGGTGACCGTGGAGTTCCTTCGATCAGGTTCAGTTCGTGATCTCTATATCGACCAGGGCGACCTTATTCTCTTCGCCTCGGATCGGGTGGCGGTCCATGGGATCACATTGCCCACACCGATTCCCGATAAGGGTCGGATTCTGACATCACTTACTCTATGGTGGTTCGAGCGCCTCGCTGACATCATACCCAATCATATTATCTCGACTGCGAACCTGCCTGCGGGTTTCTCTGGCCGCGCGATCCGATGCCGGCTGCTCAAAATGGTGCCGATGGAATTCATCGCACGAGGCTATTTGGCAGGTTCTGGACTAGAGGAATACGAACTGACCGGGCGCGTGTCAGGCATTGATCTGCCACCAGGGCTCGTTAGGGGGTCGAAGCTACCCGCTCCGATCTTCACGCTGGCCAGAAAGGGAGAGCCCGGCGAGCGCGATGTCCCCTGTGACTTCAACGCTCTCGTCAACGAGTGCGGCATCGAAACGGCATGTGAGATCCGCAGGATTACGCTGGAGATATATCGCAGGGGTGCAACATATCTCGCCGAGCGAGGCATAATCCTGGCGGACACCAAGGTCGAATTCGGCTGGACGTCTGACGGAGGGATCATGCTTGGCGATGAGGTGCTCACCTCCGACTCATCCAGATTTTGGCTCCGAAATAATTGGCAGCCGGGGGTCATTCAATTCGCGCTGGACAGGCAGTTCGTCCGTGAT
The DNA here is from genome assembly GCF_043197025.1 of Nonomuraea marmarensis. NCBI lineage: Bacteria > Bacillati > Actinomycetota > Actinomycetes > Streptosporangiales > Streptosporangiaceae > Nonomuraea > Nonomuraea marmarensis. Next base: position 162,072 of record NZ_JBICRM010000009.1, on the reverse strand, counting down.
TGGCTGATGAAAATCGGATGGAGTGGACGATCATCTCCACCTCTGCTTCCAGCGGATATCGTTGCGGAGGCTCGCAACAGATATGTCATGTCATTCACCTATATCACAGGAGGAAAGTGGTGATCCTGTTCACAGGTGACCCCCGCTATTCCTCTCGTGACCACAGCCCTTATCGTCTACTCCTCCTCAACCCACAGAACGCATGGGACGGGCCAGACAGTTGCATCTGCGAACTGTTCACCACCTGGCTGCGCGCCGCCCGTGACCTGGAAAACTGACCCAGGCGCGCCTGAGCCCGACACATTCCAGCGTTCAGGCCATTGCCTCGTCCGATCGACGGACCTGCCGCCGTCCACTGACGGTGTCTACTCGACAATCCGGTCCGCGGAATCCAGCCAAATCCGCTGCCCATCGGGCGTAACCGACATGCCGAACCGGTCGCGGCCGGGCTCGCCCCAGCTCACCCACCGGAAGTAGGCATCCACGACCTCATCCCACAGCGGCCGGGCGCCCACCTGGTAGATCTCGTACTCCTCGGCATCCGGCCGCCAGTCCACCACCGCCCAGGAGTACGGGTTGCCAGGATCAGACAGCCACAGTCGATATAGCTCTCCGTCTTCGTCGGGCTCGGCGCTGCCGTGGGAGGCCAAGCCGGTCAGCGCCGCGATGGCGAGGTCCGCCCCGGGTGGGGCGTAGGCGATCGTGCGAGGGTCGATGTCCGTGGTCAGGTAGTGCTTGTCTTCGGACCTGCGCGCAGACTGACCTGGGGCTCTGCGCTGGGAGCGCATCATCATGTAGTCGGCGAAGCCGGGGAAGCGGCCGTGCGCTGTGCCGTCGGGCATGACGATGAGTCGCAGCGCGTGGCCGGTACCGAAGCCGGGACGGTACGGCAGCACCATCACGGCGCCGGGCCGGGACTGCTCGACCCATGTGGACGGGACGGTCTGGATGCCGCAGGTCACGTGAACCCGATCGAATGGGGCGCGCGACGGGCACCCGTGCGCACCGTCGCCCACGACAAGGTAGGGCTGGACCCCGGCGGCGGCGAGGTTCTTGGCGGCCTGCTCGCCGACGGCCTTGTCCACCTCGATCGAGGTGACGTTGTCCTCGCCGACGAGATGGGACAGCAGCGCTGCGGTCCAGCCGGTTCCGGTACCGATCTCCAGCACGCGGTGGCCAGGTTCAGGATCCAGCAGCTTCAGCAGGTTGGCGACCGTGCTGGGCGCCGATGCCGAAGACGTGCAGTCACCCGAGCCCGTGGCGATGTCGGTGGCACCGTCGTCGAGTTGGGTGACGATGCTGGTGTCGGAGTAGACGCCGTTCCACCAGTCATCGGGATCGGCGTCGTGGTCGATGACGCGGATGTCCCCATCCGGCGCCCATGCCTGGCCTATGTGCGGGATGTACTGATGGCGGGGCACGGCACGGATGGCGTCGTAGACCCACGCAGCGTCCGGGACGAGGGCGCTGACCTGGCCGATCAGCGCCTCGGTCCGCTCGGGGATGTCCGTCACTTCTTGCCTTTGCCGTCGCTGTTGCCGCTGCCGTGCTTGCCGTCTCCGCCTTGAGTCTTGTCCGGGCCTTGTGGCTCGGGCTTGAAGGGCTTGTCGCCCTGCTTCTCGCCCTCGTGCTTACCCAAAATAACCTCCAGCTCCAACAAGGACACTCAGCGTAACCGTACGAATACGCACCGGATCAAGCAAGGGGCGTCCGACCTGGATGCTCGTTACCCATAGGGAACATCGACGTACCCGCTGCCCGGCGGCAGCGCGTAGCCGTACTTGGGGTCGAGGAGCGTCTCGTTGGTGCCGGGGGCCCAGTGCGCCACCCACGACGCGTCACCGACGCCCGCGTCGCCAAAGCACGTCCAGCCCTGGCCGGGAGTGCTGTCGTCGAGCCGGCGGGCCTGCTCGGCCTGTTCGGGGACACACCACGCCGAGGTCGTCGGCGCCACGGGCGGCGCGCTGAGCACCGTTCATCGAGGGGCCGTTCCCAGCCGCCGCCTTCTCGATCCGGCCGAGTCAGGGCGGTGACGTGGGCAGGGTGGCCTCGACGCGGAAGCCGCCGTCCTTGTCCTCACCGGTCTCCAGGGTGCCGCCGGCCAGCTCCACCCGCCGCCGCAGGTCGAGCAGGCCCATCCCGGGGCCGGTGACGGTGACCCAGGTGTCCGGCAGGCCGGGGGTGTTGCGGACGCTGAGCCGTACGGAGCCTGGAAGATAGCGGACCTGCACCCGCACGTCCGCGCCGGGCGCGTGCTTGCGGACGTTCGTGAGCGCCTCCTGCACCACCAGGTACGCGGTACGCCCCACAGCCCCCGGCACGGGCACCGGCGGGCCGGCAACTACGAGCTCCACCGGCACACCCGCCGACGCCGACTCCGCGACCAGGGGCCGCAGGTCGGGCAGCGGCAACCCCAGGTCGAAGCCCTCCCCCGCGCTACGCCGGAGCAGCGCCACCATGTGACGCAACTCCTCCAGCGCCTCGCCCCCCGTCGCGCGCAGCTCCTCGGCCGCCGCCCTGGCGCGCTCGTCGCCCGACGCCATGGCCAGGACGCCGGCCTGCAACACCATCCGGCTCACCCGGTGGGTGACCACGTCGTGCAGCTCGCCCGCCAGCCGCTCGCGTTCCACCCGCTCGGCCCGCTCCGCCAGCTCCCGTCGCAAGCGTTCCCTGACGGCCACGTACATGCCGTACAGAGCGGCGAGCGCGATCGCCACCTCGGCGCGGAAGACCAGGGGCAGGCGGTCGGTGAGAGCCAGCACGGCCAGGGCGAGGGTGAGCACCGGCAACCACTGCGTCATGCCCCGATGCCGGTCGACCGCGAACGCCATCGCGCCATAGGCGGCGAACGGCCCGGTGGGCGGCCAGATCAGCACCTCGCCCAGCGGGGGCAGGGCGGACGGGGCGAGCACCGACAACACCGGCAGGGCGATCGCCGTGCCCGCGCTGACCCAGGCGACGGTGAGCGGCGCGCGGCGCATCCAGAGCACCGGCAACGCCGCCGCCAGCAGGAGCGCGAGGACGGGAGCCGGGAAATATCCGATCGCCAGCGTCAAGCCTGCCGCGACCAGGACCGCGACCGCGTCGATCGGCCGCGGACGGACACCGTCCATCGGCTCATCGTACGATCACGTGCCGAAGGTGCCCAGAGTCTCAGACCTTGGTGAGGCGAACGGCGTCGGCGATGAGGTAACCGGTCGTGGACGTCCAGCGGCTCACCCCGACCACGTTGTACGTCCCGGCCGCCAGCGAGTACGTCCCGAGCACCCGCCACTGCCCCCCGCCCGACCGCTGGTCCACGGTGACCGTCTGGTTCCCGCCCGACGCGGCCACGATGTACGGCGTCGCGCTGTTGTAGCCGGAGTTGGCCGGATACCACACCTCCACCCGGTAATTCCCCGCACTCGGGACGGCGGCCCGGTACCAGGCCGGGTCGCTGGCCGAGACCGGGTCGGCGAAGCGGTAGTCGGCGCCGTGCAGTTGCCCGGAGAAGGTGGAGCTGCCCCAGTTCGCGCTGGCGGTGAAGCCGGGGTCGGAGTTGTCGATCACGACGCTGAACGTGCCGCCCGACGACCCCACGACCTTGCCCGCGCTCGGCGCGCTCTCCTGGTGCGTCCGGTTGAGGGCGGTCACGTAGTACGTGTACGTCCCGGTGGCGGTCGTGTCCGTGAAACTCGGCTGCCTGGTCGTCTTGACCAGGTTGCGGGCGTCGGCGAAGAAGCACGGATCGGACGCCGACTGCGAGCCGTCGACCCGGTAGACCGCGTACGACGTGCCCGAGCCCGTCCACGCGAGCTGGACGCCGTTCGAGACGCGGGTGGCCGAGGTGATCGAGGGCGCGACGGGCGCGCCGCCGGTGCCGCGGGCAGGAAGGAGGGCGGGCTTGGTGTAGTGGGCGTTCACCAGCCTGGTGATCGCCCCGATCCGGTCGGCCTTGACGTCCTTGGCGCTGAAGAACACGTCGCCGACCACCTCGGGATGCCGCCGGTTGTCGGTCAGGTGGTCGCTCAGCTCGGCCGGGTCCTGCCAGGCCGCGTCCTGGCCAGAGGCGCCCGCGCGGTAGGCGGCCTGGCCGACGACGAGTTGCACGCCGGTGCCCCGTACCACGTCGGACCACCAGGCGGTGAGCACCTCGTAGGCGGCCGTGGTGAAGCCGATGTGCCAGTAGATCTGCGGCGCGAGATAGTCCACCCAGCCCTGCTTCACCCACTGCCTGGTGTCGGCGTAGATGGCGTCGTACGACTGCAGCCCCGAGGTGCGTGAGCCGAGCGGGTCGGTGCCGGCGTTGCGCCAGATGCCGAACGGGCTGATGCCGAACGACACGTGCGGCTTGGCGGTGTGGATGCGCTGGTCGAGCTCCCGTACAAGGAGGTTGACGTTGTCGCGCCGCCAGTCGGCGACGTTGCCGAACGAGCCGCCGTACTGGGCGTACGCGGCCGAGTCCGGGATGCTCTCGCCGCTCACCGGATAGGGGTAGAAGTAGTCGTCCAAGTGCACGCCGTCCACGTCGTAGCGGGAGACGGCGTCCATGATCGCGTCCTCGATGAAGTCGCGTACCGCCGGGATGCCCGGGTTGTAGTAGAGCTTCCCGCCGTAGGCGAACCGCCAGTCGGGGTGCTGCCGCGCGGGGTGCGTGGAGACCAGCCTGCTGGGGTCGTCGTGGTTGGCGATCCGGTACGGGTTGAACCAGGCGTGGAACTCCAGGTTCCGGGCGTGGGCCTCGTTGACCATGAACGCCAGCGGGTCGTACCCCGGATTGCCGCCCTGGGTGCCGGTCAGCCACTGCGACCACGGCTCGTACGGCGAGGGCCAGAACGCGTCGGCCGTCGGCCTGACCTGTACGACCACGGCGTTCATACGTTTCTGCACGGCCAGGTCCAGCCAGGCGCGGAACTCGGCCTGCTGCGCCGACACGCTCAGTCCGGTGCGGCTGGGCCAGTCGATGTTCGCGACCGAGGAGATCCACATGGCCCTGAGCTGGCGCTTGGGGGTCGCGGGATCGATCGCGCAGGCCGCGGCGGCGGCGGATGAGGTGGGGGCCACGATGCTGACGAGTGCGGCGGTGAGCGCCGCCAGGACGGTACGCAGGAGCGCGGTCACGAAAGGAAGTTTCAGTGCGATCAGATCAAAGCGCAATAGTTTTCACAACTTCGGTGGGCCCAAATCTCGGACGGGTCACACCAGGGGCGGAAAGTTTCACCTAACACGCGAGTAATGTCAATTATCGACATTAGTCAGGAGGTGCAATACGGTGGGCCGCGTCCAGCGGCGCACCGCAGGTTACGGTTCCGCACCTACGGTGCACCCGTGGCAACCAACGAGGAGCACCCCATGACTCTCGCCCGCACGCGATTAGCCGCCCTCGCCACCTCGATCCTCGCCATCCTCCTCATCGCCGCAGGCCAGCCCGCCCTGGCAGTGGCCAAGGAGGCTCCGCTGCCCGCCGCGTTCGCCAAGGCGGCGGCCGGCCACGACGTACCCCGCGACCTGCTCGTCGCGCTCGCCTACGCCGAGACCCACCTCGACGGCCACCACGGCGAGCCCAGCGCCAGCGGCGGCTACGGCGTGATGCACCTGGTCAGCAACCCCACCAACCACTCGCTGGAGAAGGCCGCGGAGCTCACCAAGCTCCCCGTCGAGAAGCTGAAGGCCGACGACGAGGCCAACATCCTCGGCGGCGCGGCCGTCCTGCGTTCCCTCGCCGACAAGCTCGGCCTCGACGAGGCGGCCAGGAAGGACGCCGGCCGCTGGTACCAGGCCGTGGCCACGTACGGCAACGCCTCCTCGCCGGAGGTGGCCCGCCTCTACGCCGACGCCGTGTACGAGCAGCTCGGACTCGGCATCGACATCCGGGGCGTGCAGGTCAAGCCGCAGGAGGTCACCGCCGACCGCGGCGAGTACGCCAAGGCCCGCGACCTGAACGCGCAGGCCGAGGTGGCCAGCCCCGACTACCCGCCGGCCGCCTGGGTGCCCGCCAGCACCAGCAACTACCGGGTCTCCAGCCGCGAGACGAGCTACAACATCGACCGGGTGGTCATCCACGTCACCCAGGGCTCGTACGCGGGCACCATCTCCTGGTTCCAGAACCCCAGCGCGCAGGTCTCCGCGCACTACGTGGTCAAGTCCTCCAACGGCGCCATCACCCAGATGGTCCGGGACAAGGACGTCGCCTGGCACGCCGGGAACTCGACCTACAACAACCGCTCGATCGGCATCGAGCACGAGGGCTTCGTCGCCGACGCCTCGTGGTTCACCGACGCGATGTACCGGGCCTCCGCGGCCCTGACCAAGGCCCTCTGCGACAAGTACGGCATCCCCAAGACCAGGACCGGCATCATCGGGCACAACGAGGTGCCCGGCGCGACCCACACCGACCCGGGCCCGCACTGGAACTGGACCACGTACATGAACTACGTGACCGGTGGCGGCACCCCACCGTCGTGGACGACGACCGTCGACAACACCACGTCCGGCCAGTTCACCGCCAGCGCGAACTGGGGCACCTCCGCCTACTCCAGCCAGCGCTACGGCACCGACTACCGCTTCGCCGACCCCGTCGCCGCCAGCGACCCGGCGTGGTATTCGGCCGCCATTCCCAGCGCGGGCACGTACCGGGTCGAGGTCTGGTATCCGGCTGATCCCGGGTACAACAGCTCGGCGCCGTACATCGTGGCGGCGTCGAGCGGCAACCAGACCGTGTACGTCGACCAACGGGCCGGCGGAGGCGCCTGGCGCAGCCTGGGCACCTTCTCGCTCAACGCCGGCACCTACAACGCCGTCGGCGTGAGCCGCTGGACCTCGGGCACGGGCCTCGTCATCGCCGACGCCGTGCGCATCAGCCGGCTCTGAAAGACCGGGACGGCTCGCGCCCACTCTGGCGGGGGCGCGAGCCGTACCTATGCGGCGCGGCGGGGTCAGGCCGTGGCGCCGCCGTCGATCACGTGGTCCTGGCCGACGACGAAGCTCGACTCCGGTGACGACAACCACAACACCGCGGCGGCGATCTCCTCGGGAGTGCCGACCCGGCCGATCGGCAGGGCGGTCCTCATGCGCGCGTCCCGGTCCTCGCGGGTCTCGCCCGGACGGGTCGACATGGGCGAGTCGATGGGGCCGGGGCTGATGGAGTTGATGCGCACCCCCTCGCCGATGTGATCGCGGGCCGCGGTGCGGGTCAGGAAGCTCACCCCGGCCTTCGAGGCCGCGTACGCGCCCGCCCCCGGCAGCCGCCAGTGGGCCCCGAGGTTGGAGGCCACGTTGACGATGACGCCGCCGCCGTGCGAGCGCATGTGGGCGATCTCGTGCTTCATCGCCAGGAACATGCCCTTGAGGTTCACCGCGACCACGTCGTCCCAGGTTTCCTCGTCGTAGTCGGCCAGCGGCGCCACCGTGCCGAAGATCCCGGCCGCGTTGAAGGCCATGTCGAGCCCGCCGTACCGGGAGACGGCGGCCTCGACCATGGCGGCCACCTCCGCCGACCTGGTGACGTCCGCGGCGAACGCGCTCGCCCGGCCGCCCCCCTCCTCGATCGGCTTCACGACCTCCGCGAGCCTGGCGGTGTCCCGGCCCGCGACCAGCACCGCCGCACCCTCCCGCGCGTACGCGAGCGCCGCCGCCCGGCCCACGACCCCGCTCGCGCCGGTGACGAGCGCGACCTTGCCTGCAAAACGACCTGCCATCATTCCATACCAATCGTTCTCAAATTTGGACAGCGATCATGGCCTGCTCCACCGCGTCACGCAACCTGCGCGGATCCGGGTCGGCCCTGCCGAGCACCCTGACGCCCTGCAGCAGCACGAGCAGGAACCTGGCCAGCGCGTAGGGGTCCTTGCCCGCCGGGATCTCCCCCTGGGCGCGCGCCCTGACCAGCGTGGCGGCGAGCGCCGTCTCCAGCCCCGCCCAGCTGGTCGCGACCTTCCGCGACATCGCCGCGTCCCGCCCCGCGAGCTCGACGGCGGTGTTGACCACCATGCAGCCCCGCCGCAGCTCGTCTGCCAGCGTCTCCGCCACGTAGGAGTCGAGGAAGGCGCGCAGGGCGGGCAGCGCGGGACCCGGCTGGGACAGCGGCTCGACCACGTTGCTCTGCTCCAGATAGAGCTCCAGGGCCTTCAGGTAGAGCTCGCGCTTGCCGCCGAAGGTCGCGTAGATGCTCGCCCGCGCGACCCCGAGCCGCTCCACGAGATCCGCCATCGAGGTCGCCTCGTATCCGCGCTCCCAGAACAGCTCGAGAGCCCGTTGCAGGGCGACCTCGGGATCGAACTCCTTGCTCCTTGCCACGGCGGCAAAGCTAGCACAATCAAGAACGATCGGTCTAATTATCGTCATCCACGGATCGCAACTGCCGCGGCACCTCCAGCAGCCCCAGTACGTCCTGCTCTCCCCTGCGCGTGATGACGTCGTTGATCGCCTCGGCCACCTCCTGCCTGCTGTAGTCGCCCTCGGGCAGCTCGTTGAGGTGCGTCAGCAGGTCGGCGGGCAGGCCCACGTGCTGCGAGACCCGCGAGTACACCTCCCTCATCGCGACCCGGTCCCGGTCCTGGAACGCCTCGTCGATGGCCTGCTGCAGCTCGTCGAGCACGGCTCTGTCAGTCATCTCTCATCCCCCAATAGGTCCCTGGCCTGCTCCATCACCATGTCCACCGAGACGTCGGCCACCCACGACGGGTCGTGCGGGCAACGTTCGGCGCTCGGGTCCACGCCGCTGGCGCCGCATCGCGGGCACGCCGTGATCCAGGAGATCAGCGGCCGGTGCGTGGTCCTGCTGAGCGGTCCCGCCTGGATCAGGTTGCCGCACCAGTAGACGGCGACCGTGGGTGTGCCGACCGCGGCGGCCAGGTGGCGCGGGCCCGTGTCGTTGGCGATCACCAGGTCGCACCGCTCGTAGAGCGCGGCCAGCCCGCCGATGCCGAGCGCGCCCACCACGGGGATCGCAGGCCGCGAGCTCCGGCGCATCGCGGTGACCACGCCCATCACCAGGTCCTCCTCCTGCCGGGTGCCCGTCACCGCGACGGGCCGCCCGACCAGGTCGGCCACCTCGGCGAAACGCTCCACCGGCCACCGCCGCCGCGGATCCATCGCGCCCGGGTGCACCGCGACCAGCCCCTGCGGCGGCTCGCCGAGCGCCCGGGCCAGCTCGGCGCGGTCGTCGCCGGTGACCGCCACCCGCGCCTCCAACCCGTCCGCGACCCCGCCGACCAGCGCGACGACCTGCAGGAAGCGCAGGGTCTCGTGGTGATAGTCCGTGTACGGCACCCAGCGGTCCAGCAGCTCCGCCCCCGGCGCCCGCAGCCCGGCGCTCACCCTGGCGCCCAGCCGCCGGACGAACGGGTTGGAGAACCGGCCGCCCCCGTGGATCTGCACCGCCAGGTCGAATTCGCGTCCCAGCAGCTCCTCGCACAGGTCCTCCGGCGGCGGGTGCCCCGGCTCCGGCGTGGACACGCCCGAGATCGGCGGCAGCGCCACCACGTCGTCCACGGGACCGGGCCGGCCCGCGAGGAACTCGGCGTGCCACGACGTGCCGAGCAGCGTCAGATGGGCGCCGGGGTAGGCCCGCTTGAGCGCCTCCAGCGCGGGCACGGCCAGCAGGAAGTCGCCGAGCGCGTTGGCCCGCAACACCGCGATGCGTGCCACGCCCTCCACAAGTCCCGTCGTGCCCTGCATAGCCGCCTGGCTACCCAGAGACCTCATACCCATAACTGGTTTGAGCTGGTCTTTTGCAGGTACTCGCTCCTCATGGGCACTGAGAAGGCCGTCAACGCGGTGGTCGTCGGAGATGTCATGCTCGACTCCTGGCTGCTCGGCTCGGCCAAGCGCCTGGCCCAGGAGGCGCCGGTGCCCGTGATGAGCCTGGAGGCGACCGAGGACGCGCCGGGGGGCGCCGCCAACACCGCGGCCAACCTCGTGGCGCTCGGTGCCCGGGTCCGGCTCGTCGGCGTCGTGGGCGACGACGCCTGCGGGGACAAGCTCGTACAGTCGTTGCGCCTGCTCGGTGTCGAGACCGACCTGCTGACCGTGCCGGGGCGGCGTACCGCGCACAAGTGGCGGCTGGTCGCCAGCGGCCAGCTCACCGCGCGCTACGACGAGGAGGACCTCGACGTCATCCCGGACGAGGCCGAGCGGGAGCTGCTCGGGCGGCTCGCGGAGGCGCTGCCCGGCGCCGATGTGGTCGTCGCGTGCGACTACGGCGGCGGCGTGTTCACCCCCGCCGTGCGCCGGGCGCTGGCCGGGCTCCCGCTGCTGGTGGTGGACGCGCACGCGGTGGCGCCATGGCGCGAATGCGGGCCCGCCGCGGTCCTGCCCAACTACGCCGAGGTCGTACGCCTGCTCGGCCACGTGGACGAGACGACGGACCGGCTGGCGTACCTGACGTCCCGCTCTGACCGGCTCCTGGAGCTGACCCGGGCCGGGATCGTGGTGACCACGCTGGACGGGCAGGGCACGCTGCTGCACAGGAGCGGCCACCCGCCGTACCGGACCTATGCCCAGTCCGCGCCCCATCACATGGCGACGGGCGCGGGCGACACCTACACCGCCGCGTTCGCGCTCTGGCTGGCCGACGGCGCGTCGCCGGAGGAGGCCGCGGAGGCGGGCCAGGCGGCGGCCGGTGTCGTGGTACGCCGCCAGGGCACTGCCATCTGCACCCGGTACGAGCTGCTGCGCGCCCTGCGCCGCCAGGAGGGCGCCGTGCAGACGGGGGAACGCCTGGCCCAGCTCCTGGACGAGCACCGGCGCAGGGGGGAGCGGGTGGTGTTCACCAACGGCTGCTTCGACGTGCTGCACCGGGGGCACGTTACGTACCTGGAGCAGGCGGGCCAGCTCGGCGACGTGCTCGTGGTGGCGGTCAACAGCGACGCCAGCGTGGCCCGGCTCAAGGGCCCCGGACGGCCTGTCAACCCGTGCGAGGACCGGATGTCCGTGCTCGCGGCCCTCAACGACGTCGACTACGTGACGGAGTTCGACGAGGACACGCCGGAGCGGCTGCTCAGGCTGATCCGGCCGGAGCTCTACGTCAAAGGCGGCGACTACACGGCGGAGGCGCTGGCGGAGGCCGCGCTCGTGCGCTCGCTGGGAGGCGAGGTACGGGTGCTCGGCTACCTGCCCGACCGCTCGACCACCGCCATCATCGGCCGCATGCGGTCGCTGCCCGACCAGCTCGGGAACGCGTGACCGGGGTCAGCCCAGCGCCTTCACGAGCCAGGGGCGCAGGATCGGCAGGACGTTCGCCGCCTGCATGGCGCTCATGTGGTCGAGCCCGTCCAGCACCGCCACGTCCCACCCGAGCGCCGCCAGCTCGGCCCCGTGCCGCACCAGCGGGCCCGCGATGCTGACGCGCACCCCGCCCCACCGTTCGTCGTAGTCGATCTCGTCGGCCGACCCGGCGAAGCACAACCGGGGACAGGAGAGCCGCACCGCCCGGTCGTCGAACCCCTGCAACGCCTGATACAGCGTGACGAACTGCCGGGCCTGCTCCTCGGTGGTGGTCACCTCGGCCGACGACCAGTCGTACTCCTCCGCGGCCTGCGGGGTGGCCTGCCGGGGCTCGGTGGCCATCGCATGGGTCGCCATGGTCACCTGGAGCATCTCCTTGTACGGCCCCGCATACGCCGGGAACCCGCCCATGACCAGCGCCGAGACCCGGTCGCTCCTGACGGCGAGCTGCAGCCCGCTGAGCGCCAGCCAGGAATAGCCGTAGTACGCGAACCGCCCGGCCCCCGCCGCGTCCGCCACCGCCAGCAGGTCGGCCGCGACGTTGTCCGGGGTGAGCGTGTCCGGCTTGGGGGTGCTCATGACGTGCCCCTGGTAGTCGAAGGCGACGACCCGGAACGCGTCGCGCAGCCCGTCTATGAGCGACCGCCCGAGCGCCGGGTCCATGCCCCATTTCCGCAGCTCGTCGGCCCGCTCGCCCTCGACCGGCCGCGGATCGACCGGCAGCAGCAGGACAGGGCCCGACCCATGTGTCTCGACCTCGATGGTGCTCCCGTCGTGCAACGTCGCCATCGTCCCCTCCGTAAGAATTCGATACGCCGTAAAGTGTTGAGAATAGCTTACGGCATAAAGAGTCTCAACGGGTTGGGGATCGGCACGCATCGCATGTCCCCGCCGCCGGCGTCCAGCCAGCGCAGCAGCAGGTTGGCCTTGGCCGGGATGTGCGTGGCGGCCAGCAGGGCACCGAGTTCCTCGGGGTCGTCGTGGTCCTTGCCGCAGGCGGCGAACGTGGCCCTCGCACGTACCCACAACTCGGACCGCAACCCCGGATGGCGGGCCGCGAGGGCGCCGGCAATCTCGCAGAGGTTGTTGGTCAGCAGGCAGTACACCAGCCGCTCCCACCCGTAGGAGCCGCTCACCACGTGGGCGCCGTGGAGACGGGGATGCCGCTCGGCGACGAGCTTGACGCCCTCGTGGTCACGGAAGATCGCCTGCGCGGGTGTGCCGTGCTCGTCCACCCCGATCAGCACGTTCTGCAGGTGGCATTCGAGCACGACCCCGTGCCGCAGGTACGCGTGCAGCACCGGCGGCACCACGTGGTCGAGATAGCGCTCCCACCACGCGAGCGCCTGCTCCTCGCCCAGACCGTCGAGCGGGTTGCCGGGAAAACCCTCGCTGATGCCCGCCGCCAGCAGCGCCGTCAGCCCGGGGCGCAGGTGCTCGCGCAGCCCGTCGCGAACGATCACCGCCAGCGACTCTCCGCCGTCCAGCACCAGCTCGGCGCTGCGGTACCCGCGGTCGCGCAGCACGGCGGGGCGCGCGACGTGGTCCGGCAGGTCGTCGAAGGCCCGGCCGAGCAGCTCCGCGATCTCGGTCAGCCGGCGCAGGTCGTGCCGCCACAACCGGCGCACGTCGTTCGTGATCCGCACGTCCAGGCTGAACTTGCAGAACAGGTCTTGGTCCGGCAGGTACACCGTGCGGATCGACGAGGTCGGCGACGCCCTGACGGCGGTGACTCCCACCTGGCGCAGCCGCAGGCCCCCCAGCAGCTCCACCTGCCAGGGGTGGGCGGGCAGCAGGACCAGGCCGTCCCCCGGCGGCGGGCCGAGCCGGTCCAGCGCACTCGCGTCCCCCTCCTCGACCAGCTTCGCCGCGGGCACGCCGAACAGCGGCAGGGCGAAGCTCGCGTGCGCCTCCGGCGAGTACGGGAGCCAGGCCTCCGGCCCCGCTCCACCCCGTGCCTTGGGCGCGGGGTGGTAGCGATGCCCCGCCACGAGGGCCTGCTCAGAGCGCAGGTACGGGTCCGCGGGCGGCACGGCGGTCCGCCTGGTCGCCAGCAGGGTGGCCATGACGTCCCGGCTGTGCACGATCTCGGCGGGCAGCGTGTCGTTGGCGACCCCGGTGCCCGCACGCAGTTCGGCGGCCGCCAGCGCGATCAGGTCGTCCAGCGACAGCGGGCACCAGCCGTCGGGCGTGCGCAGCGCCGGTCCCGTGGGGAAGCGCTCTCCGCCGACCCGCAGCACATGGCCGGTGGCGGGCAACAGAAGGGTCCTGGGATCCAGGTGTGTGGCCACTTCACGGATGAGGCAGTTGAGCAGCGCCGTCACCGCGAGGGCTTCGGCGTCTCTGCATGCCTCCTGTTCCGGCCCGAGGGGCGGGAGGAGGCCGTCGATGGGTGTCATGGCGACCTGCTCCTACCCTTTGTACCCATTGTCGCCAACAGGGTAGCTACCAGGCATGATTCTGGAAATGGGGGGAAATATGCGGCGGCTGGAGGTGGACTTCGCGGCGCAGCTGGCCGCCGTGCGCCCGGACCTGTCAGCGGGGTACGCGGCGGCCCTCCCGGGCGCCCGAGCCGCCGTCCTGGGCCGTCTGTGGCGCAGCCTCCTGTACGAGCCCCTCCCCGGACTGGCCAAGGTCCGGGGCGGCGAGATCCTGCTGGTAGACGGGCGGAGGCTGACCGGGCGGGCGCGGCTGCCCCATGACCTCGGCGGCGAGCCCGCCCTCTGGCTGGACGGCCGCCCCCACACACATCCGGCCGAGCTCCTGTCCACTCTCAGCCTGCCCGGCACGGCCCGGCTGGTCGACGATCTGGACAACAGCGTCGCATCGCTGGCGTTGTCCCGCGCGGGAGCCGCCGCGCACCCCCACGCCACGACCACCCCCGAGGACCACGAACAGAGCGTGGTCGACGGCCACCCCTACCACCCGGGCTGCCGCAACCGCCCGAGCGTCTCGGTGGCCGAGCAACTCGCGTACATGCCGGAGCACCGCCCCGTCGTCTCTCTGGACCTGGTCGCGCTGCCCGCCGCCGAATGCCTGGTCGCGGGCCCGTGGCCGCTCATGGACGGCGACCGGCTGCTGCTCCCCGTGCACCCCTGGCAGACCCGGCACGTCCTGCCCGCCCTGGGCCTGCGCCCGCACATCGTGGGGGCTCTCCAGGCCCGCCCGCTCATGTCCGTACGAACTCTCGCCCCTCTCGACGGCGGCCCGCACGTCAAGACGGCGTTCGCCACGCGGATGACCTCGGACGTCAGGGACATCTCCCCCGGCTCGGTACGCGACTGCGTCCCCCTGTCGCACCTGCTGACCACCCTGGCAGCGAGGCAGGGCGGCCGCCCGCAAATCGCCCGTTACCTGGCCGGGGCCGCCGCCAAGGTGAACGGCGAGTACAGCGCCGACCTGTCCGCCATGCTGCGCGAGCCAGGAGCGGGAAACGCGATCCCGGTCGCGGCGGTCACCCGCGCGATGGTCCGCGATCCCGCCGGATGGCTGACGGCGTTCGCCCACCTGGCCCTGGCGGACACCCTGGGCCTGCTGGCGCTCGGCGCGGCGCTGGAGGCACACGGCCAGAACCTGCTGGTCGCGCTCGACGGCGACGGCTCCCCGTCGCGGCTGGTCTATCGCGACCTGGCCGACGTCAGAATCAGTCCCGCCAGGCTCGCCCGCAACGGCGTCGAACTCCCGCCGATCAGCGACAGGCTGCACACCGACGACCCCGAGGTCCTGCACGCCAAGCTTTTCGGCTCGCTCATAGGCACCACGTTCGGCAGCCTGATCTCGCTTTTCGGGCAGGGTGACCGCGCCGCGGAGTCCCGCCTCTGGGGTGTCGTGGCCGCCGCCGCACGGAACGTGTTCGACGAGCTCCCGGGCACCCCGGACGTACGAGCCGACCGAGACGCCCTGTTCGGGGCGCACATCACGGTGAAGGCCCACCTGCTCGCGCAACTGGAGGGCGCCCCGCCGGGCGACAGCTGGGCCAGGCTGCCCAATCCGCTCACCACACTGGCCTGACCGCGCTGTCGCGGAGTGCCTGGCTGTAGGCGCGGCAGGGGAGGAGGATGGCCAACAGCCGGAAATCTGCCACCGCGCCAATCACGGCTAGCGCAAAGGCGAGGGGAAGGAGCGCGTGCAGATGATGGAGTTATCGGTACGGCTCGTTCCCGTCGGCGACACTACCCTGGTGATCGCCTTGACGGGAGAGCTCGACCTGACGACCAGGCCCGTGCTGGCCGCCTTCCTCGACCCGCTGCCGCGGTCCCGGGTGAAATACGTGGTCGTGGCGGCGGCGGAGCTCTGGTTCTGCGACCTGAACGGCCTGGAGCAACTCGCGATCACCCATCGCGCCCTGCGCGACAAGGGCGGCCACCTGGCCGTCGCCGAGGCCCAGCCGCCCCTGCGCCGCCTCATCGCGCTGATGACGGAGCGCACCCAGCCCGTCATCCCGGTGTACGCGAGCATGCCGGACGCCCTGGCGGGCACCGACGTCGAGACCTACAAACGGCCGGCGCCACCCGTGACCCGCCACCTGCCGCACCTGCGCACCGTGCAACGCCTCCCGCTCCACGGCCGCTCACGCACCCCCCGCAAGCCGCCCCGCCCCGAGGAAACCGGCCCGTCCCCCCCGATCACCATCCACTCTCCACCCACCGGCACTGCGACAACCACCTGAGGTACATCTAGGCGGCGAGTTCGGCGAGCGGGATGCGGCGGAAGACGATGCTCTCGTACGGGCCGAAGTTGCCCGTTTCGAACAGCAGCCCCACCGTTCCCCCGTCCAGCCTGACCAGGTCCGAGTATGCCGCGGGCAACCCCGACACCGTGTGGGCGGTCCGCCAGGTGACGCCGAGGTCGTCGCTGGCGCGTACCGTCATCGACGCCCGCGCGTCCGGTGCCGCCGGGCCTGAGAACAGCAGCACGTCCGGCGACGCGCACCACAACACGCTGCCTTCCACCACCGGCCCGACCAGCCCGGCCTGCGGGCGGAAGGGCAGCTCCAGCGCCTGCCCACCGTCGGAGGAGTAGGCGTCGGCCCTGGTCCCGGGGGCGGTGGAGTCGGTGCGGGTGTTGACGTAGACGCGCCCGCCGGGCAGCTCGGTCGCCGTGGTCTCGTTGACGTTGACGTAGCCGTCCGGATTGTCGTCGACGTACCCGATACGCCAGGTCTTGCCGCCGTCGTCGCTGAGCAGCGAGTGGCCGCCGTTGTACTTGCCCTCGGTGCCGTTGTCGGTCCCGCCCGGCGGCAGGGAGTGGTTGGCGGGCACCACGATCCGCCCGGCGTGCGAGCCCTGCCGCAGCTCGACGGCGTGCCCGGGGGCGGTCGCGTACCAGCGCCACTCCGGCCGCTTCACGCTGCCGGTGATCTCCGCGGGCGCCGACCAGGTGACCCCGTCGTCCTCACTGACCTGCACGAACACCCGTCGCCCGTCGGCCGCCGGCACCTGGCCGCGCCTGATCTTGTCCTCGGTCGCCGTCGGCCCCTGCCTGACGTACACCAGCACGATCCTGCCGTCGCCCAGCACCACCGGCGCCGGGTTGCCCGCGGTGCCCCGGCGCGGCTCCGTGGCGACCACCTGCAGGTTTCCCCACGTCGCGCCGCCGTCCGACGACCGCCTGAGCACCAGGTCGATGTGGCCGGAGTCCCCGGCAGAGGTGTGCCGCCCCTCCGCGAACGCCAGCACCGTGCCTGCCCCGGTCACCACAACCGCGGGGATCCGGTACGTGTTATAGCCGTCGGTCGACTGCCGGTACGCAACCGACGTCGGATAACGATCCGCCATGCGGGCACGCTACGGCTTCCGGGTTAACGGCCCCCGACGAAGGGCGTACATGGAGACGAATGTGGCCGGCGGTGGAGCAGGGGCATATCGGTGTGGGCGTGGCTGTGCCGCCGAAGAGTCGGCTCCTCGGCGGCACAGGTGAGGGTGCTGGTTCAGCTGGCGAACACGATCACGTTGTCGCGGTAGCTGCGGTGGGCGCGGTCGAACGTCCCGCCGCACGTGATCAGGCGGAGTTGGGTGCCCCGGCCCGAACCGTAGACCTCCTTGTCGGGGATGCGGCTCTTCGGGTAGCGGGCCAGGCGGCCGACCCTGAACGTGGCCGTGCTGCCGTCGGCGCGGTCCACGTGGATGCGGTCGCCCTTCCGCAGCTCGCGCAGCCGGTAGAACACCGCCGGCCCGGTCTTGGAGTCGACGTGACCCGCGATCACGGCGACGCCTTTCTCGCCCGGCTCGGGTCCGGCCTTGTTCCATCCCACCCGGTCGAACCTCGCGGGGGCGACCAGGCTGCCCTTGGCGTCCAGCCGCAGCGGGATCACCCGGGTGGAGATGCCGATGGCGGGGATACGCAGCCGTACTGGATCGGCCAAGTCAACTGACGCCACCGAGGCGGCCCCCGCGACCGCCACCGGCTCCGCGGCCCCGCCCGCGGCCGGGGTGGTGGCGTTCGTTGTGGAGCAGGCTCCGGTCGCGAGCAGGGCGCAGGTGGCGGCCGCCACGAGCAGGCGCATGGTCAGCTCCCGGCCCAGAACACGCGCCGCAGCCAGTACGCCCCGACACCGAGCAGCCCGGCGCCCGCCAAGCTCAGCGGCACCAGCGGCACCGCCCTGCTCTCGGCGGACACGCTTTCCGTGCTTCCGATGTCAGTGGTCCCGCTTCCGGCAGTGCCGTCCCCGGCGGTCCCGCCCATCCCGGTGTCGACCCCGCCGCTGGGAGCGTCGTCGTCATCGTCGTCGTCCCGCGTGGCCCCACCGACGCCAGTGTCCACCCCACCGCGCGGAGTGCCGTCGTCGTCATCATCGTCGTCCGAGGGCGTGGCGACGTGGACGGCGGTCGGGGCGGCTGCGTGTGCGCCTGCCGTCATGAAGATCGTGCCCGTGGTGCCCAGTCCGAGCGCGACCGCCATTACGAGCAGGAGCCGCTGTAACGTGTGACCCATGTGAGCCTCCTGGTGTCCTCCGCGGGCTTTCCGCGGCTGACCTCAGGCTCTCGGGCGGCCGTTGGGCCACCATGAGCACGAGATGAAAGGTCTCTCACCCACGCACCCCCCGGCGGGGAGAACCCAGCGGGTTGCTGTAATCGTGAAAGAGTTCATCCATAGGCGAGTGGTACTGGAGGCAGGCGTGGCTGACGAGTTCGACGTCATCGTGATCGGCGCCGGTCCCGCCGGTGAGAACGTCCTGGACAGGGCCGTGCGCGGCGGCCTGACCGCGGCGATCGTCGAAGATCGGCTGGCCGGCGGCGAGTGCTCCTACTGGGCGTGCGTGCCCAGCAAGGCGCTGCTGCGGCCGATCGATCTGGCCGGCGAGGTGCGCCGGGTCCCCGGTCTCGATCTCGGGCCGATCGACGTGGACGCGGTGCTGGCCAGGCGCGACGAGGCCATCGGAAACTACGACGACACCGGGCAGGTGCGCTGGATCGAGGGGGTCCCGGCCGAGTTCGTACGCGGTCGCGGCCGGCTCGACGGCCCCAAGCGGGTGCGCGTCACCTTGGACGACGGCGGCGAGCGGGTGCTGACGGCCAGGCAGGCCGTCGTGCTGGCCACGGGCAGCACCCCGGTGGTGCCGCCGGTGCCCGGGATGGCCGAAGCGGCCCCGTGGACCAGCCACGAGGTGACCGCGGCCAAGGAGATTCCCGAGCGGCTGGCGGTGCTCGGCGGCGGCGTGGTGGCCTGCGAGATGGCCCAGGCCATGCATGGGCTCGGCGCCCGGCAGACCACCGTCCTGGTACGCGGCGGCGGCCTGCTGGGCAAGATGGAGCCGTTCGCGGGCGAGATGCTGGCCGAGTCGTTCGCCGAGGCGGGGATCGAGGTGCGCACCCACACCCAGGCCGTCCGGGTCGAGCGTCCCGAGCCCGGCGGGAAGGTGACGCTGCACCTGCCGGACGGGCCGCCGCTGGAGGCCGACGAGCTGCTGGTGGCCACCGGCCGCCGGGCCGCGACCCGCGGGCTGGGCCTCGGCACGGTGGGCCTGCCGGACGACGCTCCCGTCGAGGTGGACGACAGCATGCGGGCGACCGCCGTCTCCGAGGGCTGGCTGTACGCCGTGGGCGACGTCAACGGTCGCGTACTCCTCACGCACATGGGCAAATATCAGGCCAGGGTCTGCGGTGACGTGATCGCCGCACGGGCCCGCGGCGACGAGTTGCCCGCCATGCGCGATCTCGCGGGCGGCTACGGCGCGCCGCAGGTCGTGTTCACCGATCCGCAGATCTGCGCGGTCGGCCGCACCGAGGAGGCGGCTCGGAAGGCGGGCTTCCGGGTTCGCGCGGTGGACTACGACATGGGCGCGGTCACGGGGGCGTACCTGCTGGGCGACGGCTACCGCGGCCGGGCCAGGGCGGTCGTGGACGAGGACAGGAAGGTGCTGCTGGGCGTGACGTTCGCCGGGCCCGGCGCGGCCGAGCTACTGCACGCGGCCACGATCGCGGTGACCGCCGAGGTGCCGCTCGACCGGCTCTGGCACGCCGTCCCGTCCTTCCCGACGGTGAGCGAGGTCTGGTTGCGGTTGCTGGAGACGTACGGGCTCTGAGTCTCCTGTACGCGCGCTGGAGACGAACCTAGCCGGGACTTTCCGGCCCGCTCACCCGCATGACCACGGACGGCGGGACGGGTCCCGCGAGGTTACCCGACTGCGTCATCAGCTCCGCCACCGTCTTCTCGACGCTGTCGCGCAGCTCCACGTGTGACAGCAGGTCCGTCAGCCGCAACACCGACAGCAGATGGCCGGAGGGACGGACCAGGATGATCCTCCCGCTCCCTTCCTCCTCCATCCGCTGCATCGCCATCGCCAGCACCCCGATGACCGAGGAGTCGTAGAAGTCCAGGTCGGCCAGGTCGAACACGAGAACGGGGCCCTCCGACCAGTCCCACACGGCCTCGATCCGGGCGCTGAAAAGGACTCGGCCCGCGTGGTCGAGCTGACCGCTTGCGCGGATGACCGTGCAGTGCAGATGCCGGATCGTCTCGATTCGCAAACCGCTCCTGCCCACATTGACAAACTGCCCGCTCAGCGGCGATATCACAGAAGATCGCCATTTTTCCCGACCTATTAAGCTCCGCGCTCCTCCTGGTTACCGTCGAGGAGCTTGCGCAGGATTTCGGCCAGCGTCTCGGCCTCCTCGGGGGTGACGGGGGAGGCCAGGCGGGCCATGTTCGCGGCGTGCTCGGTGAGCGTGTCGTCGATGATCCGCAGTCCCTTACGGGTCAGCCGGACGCGGAAGCTGCGCCGGTCGGCCGGGTCGAGGCTGCGCTCGACCAGCCCGGCGGCCTCCAGCCGGTCGAGCCGGTTGGTCATGCCGGCCCGCGACATCATCAGCACCGCCGACAGCTCCGACGGAATCAGCGTGTACGGCGGCCCCGCCCGGCGCAGCGCGGCCAGCACGTCGAACTCGCCCTGGCGCAGGCCGTGCTTGCTGAAGACCTGGTCGATCCGCGGCTCCAGGATCCGCATCACCTGGGCGAGCCGCCCGAACATGCCCATGGCCGACAGGTCGAGATCGGGCCGCTCGCGCCGCCACTGCTCGAGGATCCTGTCGATAGCGTCGCCCATGAAAGCATCTTATTCGAGCCGGGATAGTTCAATCCCGTACTACTGGGACGTACAGGACTCCAGCGTGGGGACGGAGCCCTGGCGTGGGGCGACGAGCACCAGGTACGGCGACTGCGTAGCGCTGGGCAGCGCGAGTTCCATGACGTTCCCCTGCGCGCGCTGCTCCGGCGCCCCCATGTCCCCGTCCCTCACGCTGAGGACCCGCTCCACGGACGGCGCCGCCGTACCGAACAGCTTCCGGCCCGCGTGCCGCAACCAACGCAGCTCGCTGTGCATCCGCCGCCACGTCACCGGCAGGACGCTGGCCGCCTCCGCCCTCGTGCCCAGCCTGAACGTGAGCCGCCCGCTCGACCCGAACGTGTCCTTGAGCACCGGGTTGACCACGAACAGGCCCGAACGCAGCACCCGTACCCCCTGCCGGTTGCGGTTCGCCAGGCCGCCGGCGCTGATCAGCGACGACAGCTCGCAGCGCGCCCCGTCCAGCGTGTCCGGGTCGAAGTCCACCGCGGGAGGCTCCTCGAACACGACCTTGTTCAGCCGCAGCCCCGCCACGCCGTCGGGCGCGACGAGGCCCGACACGGCCTGCCTGACCTCCTCGCGGACGCCGTCGCCCTCCGTGATGTCCAGCACCTCGACGCAGATCAGGCCGTCGTCGGGGATCTCCTCGGCGGTCAGGTCGAAGGGCACCTGGACGAGCGCCCGCCGGCCCTTCAGCAGCGCGCACTGGCGCAGCCGCCCCTGGCAGCGGACCTGCACGAGCCGCGGCAGCGGGCTCGCGGGCTCGGTCCTGCCGGTGTGCCAGCCGCTCACGGACAGCTCGTCCGTGGACAGGGACACCCGCACCCGCAGCGGCCGCCCTTGCGCGGCCACCTTGAACCCGGCCAGCCCCGACGTCTCGAACCTGCCCAGGATCTGGGCGCCCCGGCGCAGCCTGTCGGTCACCTGCAGCGCGGAGACGTCGCCGCTGAGCAGGTGGACGGGCGGGATCGCGGGGAGGATCACCGGATCGAGGTCGGTGGCGGATTCTGCGCTGCTCATCGGGTGCTCCTCACGGGGGTGCCCACTGGGGTGAAGGTGACGGCCGGGTCCTGGAAGTCGAATCGGGAGAGCACGGGTTCGCGCCTGTCCCACATGCGGCGTACCGCGTCGTAGAGGGGATCGCCGTCGCGCTCCACGTGCAGCAGGTTGACGGCGAGCGTGCGCGCGTAGTCGGCACCGTGCTCCCAGTGCGGCAGGAGCTGGGTGGGCACGTCGGCGCCGCAGCGGCGCAACCAGAGCCACAGGCGGGCGCGCTCGCGCTGCTCGGGCCCGAGGATGCTCTCGCCTTTCGCATGCCTGGCGATGGCCTCTCCGAGCAGCACGCGGTGTTCGGCGGGCGAGCGGGCGACGTGCGTGGCGCCGCAGGCGCTGCCCTCCGACCAGCCGGCCTGGATGACGGGGATGCCGAAGGCGGGCAGGTCGCTGTCCCTGAATGTGACGCCCACGTCCGCCAGGCTCCAGAGGATGTTCGTGGTCAGGGCGCCGGTCACGCACCTGATCCGAGGGTGGTCGTGCGCGACGGGGTCGAGGAAGAGCCAGTTCGCGGACTGGTCCGACGCGGCGAACTCCGCCGTCGTCTCGAACAGCTCCCTGTCCTCGGGCGCGTGACCGAACACGGCGATCGTCGGCCGGTCGGCGTCGATGCCCAGGCGGGCGCAGCCGTAGTAGCGGAGCTGGCGGCGTTCGGTCTCCGTACGGATCTGGTAGCCGCTCTTCGAGCGCCAGGCCACCCGCTCCGCGCTGGGCCAGATGGCGGACCTGCGCGGCCAGACGTGCCGTTCGAAGAACGCGCCGACCCTGGCGGGCAGCTCGTCCTGGAAGGAGCACGCGCCCTGGCCGGGGAACAACGCGTACGCCTTCAGCCCCCCGGTGCCGTGAACGTGCACCACCGGGATGTCCCCGCGCACCCCGCGATCCGGCCGGCTGGTGACCAGCGCGGCCGGCGGCGCCTCCGGCCGGGCGTCACCGGTGGCGCCGAACGCCTCGGCCAGCCGCTTCCACTCCGGGTCCGCCAGCACGAACAGCCGCGCCGAGAGCAGGCCGCAGAGTGCCTTCGCCACCATGAGCGTGCGCACCACGACCCTGATGTCCTGGCTGTACGCCTCCGCCACGACACAGCTCTCACCACTGCGGCTTTCGCCGCAAAATGTCCTGACGGCGGAGAGCAGCTGATCGAAGTGCTCGCCATCCCCGACACGACGCATAAGCCCCTCCCCCATGGCCGGCACGAAACGCCTTAGTAGACGCTGCCAGAACCGGAGCCACGCGCCCCGCCGTCAACACGCTTCTTTGCCTGTGGTTGGGGAAACCCGGCCCGACGAGTACGGGCCCCCGCGCCGATGACCACCGCCAAGCGTCCAAAAGTGACCAAAAACACCATGTGCGGCGCGAACAAAATCGCTCTCTGCGGGGTCAAAGCTTTTACATGGAGCAGGTCATGGCGGGGTTTAGGATGCACCCTATTGCCACGAGTGGGAGGAATTTCCGCATGGGTTCCCGTATGTCGAGTATCACGCGCCTGACCGGTGCGGCGGTGGCGGCCGGCGTGGTGTTCGCGGCCATCGCGCTGCCCGCGGTCGGGGGCACGGGAGCCATGTTCGTCTCGGCCTCGGAGGACCTGGGCATCAAGCCCGAGGAGCTCAAGGAGCCCCCACTCGCTGAGAAGACGACGGTGCTCGACGCCAAGGGCAACCCGATCGCGCAGTTCTACGAGGAGTACCGCGAGAACGTCACCCTCGACGAAGTGGCCGAGTCCATGAAGACGGCCATCATCTCCATCGAGGACTACCGCTTCTACGAGCACGGCGCGATCGACATCGAGGGCACCGTCCGCGCCCTGGCCAAGAACGTGACCTCGGGCGGGATCGCCCAGGGCGGCTCCTCCATCACCCAGCAGTACGTCAAGCAGGTGCTGCTCAACTCGGCGTCGACCGAGAAGGAGAAGAACGCGGCCCTCGAGGCCAGCTACGCCCGTAAGCTCAAGGAACTGCGGTACGCGATGGCGGTCGAGGCGAAGTACACCAAGGACCAGATCCTGGAGAAGTACCTCAACATCGCCTACTTCGGCGGCGGCGCCTACGGGGTGGAGGCGGCGGCCAAGCGCTTCTTCGGGGTGAACGCGTCCGAGCTGAACCTGGCGCAGGCCGCGACCCTGGCCGGCGCCGTCCAGGACCCCAACTCGACCGACCCCAACCTGGGCAAGGACCAGCGGGCGCGGCTCCTGAACCGGCGCGACACCGTGCTCAACAGGATGGCCGAGCTGGGCAAGATCACGACGGCGGAGGCCACCGAGGCCAAGGCCAAGAAGCTCGGATACAAGGGCACCCCGCTGCCCGGCGGTTGCGGGGCCAGCGACTATCCGTACTTCTGCATGTACGTGCGCAACGAGATCCTCAGCAACCCGGTCTTCGGCAAGACGAAGAAGAGCAGGACGCAGTTCCTCAACAGGGGCGGCCTGACGATCCAGACCACGCTGGACCCGGAGATGCAGCATGCCGCCGAGCAGGCCATCAAGAAGCACGTGAACGCCTCCGACAACCCGGTCGCCTCCGAGGCCCTGGTGCAGCCGGGCACGGGCCAGATCAAGGCCATGGCCGCCAGCCGCAAGTACGGAAATTCCAAGCGTAAGAACGAAATGTCGTACAACGTGGTCGCGGACGCCGTGCACGGCGGCGGCATCGGCTTCCAGGCCGGCTCGACGTTCAAGACGTTCACCCTGCTCACCGCGCTCAAGCAGGGCATGAAGATCAACGATGGCTTCACGGTCGGCAGCGGCTACCGGGCGCCGTACTACTCCTCGTTCAAGAACTGCAAGGGCGAGAACATCGGCGACCCCTCGCACACCGTCACCAACGACGAGGGCGGCGGCGGCTTCAAGTCGCTGGCCACCGGCACCTGGGGCTCGGTGAACACCTTCTTCCTGACGCTGGAGCAGAAGGTCGGCCTGTGCAACGTGATCAAGACGGCCCAGTCGCTGGGCATCAAGCGGGCCGACGGCCAGAAGCTGCAGGAGTACGAGACGTTCACCCTCGGGATCAACGAGATGGACCCGGTGACCGTCGCCAACGCGTACGCCGCGGTCGGAGCGCGCGGCAAGTACTGCGCGCCCATGGCCATCACCAAGATCACTGATCGCTACGGCAAGGTGACCAACTACCAGCCCAAGTGCAAGCAGGCCTTGGACCCCGAGGTCGCGGACGCCGCGGCGAACATCCTGTCCGGCGTGTTCACCAAGGGCACGATGCGGAGTGTCGGCGGCATCGGCCGCCCGGCGGCCGGCAAGACCGGCACCACGGACGCCCAGTCCACCGCCTGGTTCGCCGGATTCACCCCGGACCTGGCGGGGGCGGTCAGCATCGGCGACCCGCGCGGCGCGAACGACCACAAGCTGAACAACATCACCATCGGCGGCCGGTACTACGGCTCGGTCTTCGGCGCGTCCGTGCCGGGGCCGATCTGGAAGGACACCATGCTGGCCGCGTTGAAGGACGTCCCGCCGACCGACTTCACCCCGGTGAACACAGCCCGCTTCGGCGGTTGCGGCCAGAGCTGCCAGCCCGTCCGGACGCAGCCCGACCCGGGGGGCGACAACGGCACGAACGGCCCGCTGGACGAGGCGAACATAGGCACCGCCCAGAACAACTGACCCCAGCCGCCCGGGCATCGGCCTGTCCGGGCGGCCCGGCACAGAAACCTCTGACGGTTACCACCGCCCCTAGCTGAGCAAATTCGGAATACGTCCGCACAGTGGGACGCACTCGCTGCAAAGGCCCTATTAACAACGGCGAAACATTGGTAACGTGGGAGCGCTCCCAGGCTCTTTCCGCGAGGTGCTCCATGACCGAGCAGCCCACACTGGCACAGGTGGCGGCCGCTGCAGGGGTTTCCCCCGCGACCGCGTCTCGGGTCCTCACGGGCTCGGTGCGGGTCAGTACCTCGACCCGCCGGCAAGTGTACGACGCCGTGTCCCGCATGGGATACGTCCGACAACGCGCACCACGGGGAACGGCCGCCAAGACCCTGGCCGACGGCGTCACAGCGGTGATCTGTGACCACCTCCCCCGCCTCTTCTCCGAGCCCTACTACGCCAGGCTCCTGTCCGCCGCGGGCGCCGTGATCGCCGAGCACGGCACCCACCTCATGGTGACCACCGTCACCCCGACCTCGTCCACGCTGCCCGCCTTATCGGGCGCGGTGTTGATCGTGGGCGCCAGAGAGAGGCATCCGCTGGCGATCAAGTTATCCACCTCGGGCATCCCCGTGCGCAACATCGGCCGCCCGCCCCACGACCTCAAGCTCCCGTACGCCGACGTCGACAACCTCGACGGCGGCCGCCAGGCGGCGGAGCACTTCCTGCTGACCGGCCGCCGCAACGTCGCCGCCATCGGCGGCCCCCCGTCCTTACCCGCCGCCCGCGATCGATTGCAGGGCCTCGTACGCACCCTGCAGGCGGCGGGCGCCCCCGACGTGCCGGTGGCCTACGGCGACTTCACCGCCGCGTCCGGCACCCACGCCATGCAGTGGCTGTTACGCCACGCCCCAGGACTGGACGCCGTCTTCGTCGCCTCCGACCTGATGGCGGCGGGCGCGATCCAGGCACTGCGCAGGGCCGGGCGCAAGGTTCCGGCGGACGTCGCGGTGATCGGGTTCGACGACGCCCCGGTCGCCAGGCACACCCAACCCACACTCACCACCATCCGCCAGCCCGTCGAGGAGCTCGCCACGGTAGCCACCCGGCTGCTCCTGACGGGGGCCGCGGGGATCGACCCCGTCCTCCCCACGGAACTGGTCGTCCGTGAGTCGGCTTGAGCCTGGGGATGTGCTGGCCCGCCGGTATCTGTTGCTGGATCCGCTGGCCCGCGGGGGCATGTCGGTCATCTGGCGTGCCTTCGACCAGTCGCTGCACCGCATGATCGCGGTCAAGGTGCTCACCGCCTCGCTGCACGCCGACCACGGCGAACGCGTCAGCGTACGCAGCGAGGCCCGCGCCGCCGCCAGGTTCATCCATCCGGACTCGATCGAGATCTACGACTACGGCGAGACCGTCACCACGAACGGCGGCGTGGCGGCCTACGTGGTCATGCCGCTGCTCGACGGCACACCGCTGGCCGAACGCGTCGAGCAGGGCCCGCTGCCGTGGACCGAGGCGGCGGCCATCGCGCTGCGGCTGGCGCGGGTCCTGATGGCCGGGCACGCCCGCGGCCTGGTCCACCGGGACGTCACGGCGGAGAACGTGCTGCTCACCGCCGACGGCCCCAAGCTGCTCGACTTCGGCATCGCGGCCTGGGCCGGAGATCCCGACGACGACCGCGGCACCCCTCCCTACGTCGCCCCCGAACGGCTCCTGGGCGCGCCGACCCATTCCGCGGTCGACGTCTACGCCCTCGGCGTGCTGCTGCACACCATGATCACCGGGCGGACGCCGTACCCGGAGACGACGTGGGAGGAGATCGAGGCGGCCCGCAGGACGGCTCCCCCGCCCCGGATCGCCGGCGTGCCGCACGCCGTCGCCTCGCTCTGCCAGCGCTGCCTGGCGGACCGGCCGGAGGAGCGGCCCACGGCGGCGGAGATCGTCGCGGCGCTGACCTCCACGCTCGGCACGGCGACGCTAGGGCGGCACGTCCGGCGCGGCCTCACCGTCGCGGGGTCGGCGGCGATCGCGCTCTCCGCCCTGCTGTGGTTCCAGCAGACGGGGCTGCAGCAGCCGGAGAGGGCGGCCAAGCCGCCGCCGTCCCCCACGGCCACGCTCGTCGAGAGCTCGCCGGCCGCGGCGGTGACCGTCGAGCAGGCGCTGGACGGCTTCCAGACCGTCCTTGAGGCCAAGACACCCTGCGGCGCGACCGACGCCGACGTGGTGCTCGACCTCAAGCAGGTGCTGTACGCCACCGTGACGCCGCAGGGCCCGTACGAGTCGGATACGGAGGGCCTGCGCCGCAAGCTCTCCGACCGCCTGCGGGAGGGCCGGCTCTCGCCCGCCTGCCTGAGCGAGCTGCAGGCCAGGCTCGACGTCATCGACGCCGCGCTGAAACGGGAGTGAGGAGGGGTACGGCAGCACCAGCCGTACCCCTCGAGTCGCCCGACCGTGCCCCTCGCAAAGCACGGCCTGGCGAGCCTTAGGCCGAGCTCCGGCAGGTGTAGCCCGAGGGGACCTGCGTGTTGCCGTTGGGCCTGCTCGCCTGGTAGCCGAAGCTCGTGGCGGCGTTCGGCCCCAGGTTGCCGTTGTTGCCGTTGTTCCTGGCCGTGACGGTCTGGCCGTTGACGGAGAGGTTCGCGTTCCAGGAGCCGGTGATCGTGTGCCCGGCCGGGAGCGTGAAGGTGACCGTCCAGCCGCTGATCGCCGAGGTGCCGCGGTTGGTGACGGTCACCGGCTGGATGACGTAGCCGTTGTTCCAGGCGGTCTGGGTGGTGGCGGCGACCGCGCAACCTCCGCCGCCGCCCCCGCCCGTCTGGGTGGTCACGGTGGCCGTGCCGGACATCTGTGAGAGGTTGCCCGCGCCGTCCCTGGCCTGGATCCGGTAGCGGTAGGTGGTGGCGGGGAGCAGCCCCGTGTCGGTGAAGGAGGTCGTGGTGCTGCTGCCGACCCTGGCGAAGGCGTCGCCGGTCGCGCGCAGGATGTCGTAGCCGGCCAGGCCGCTGCCGCCGGTGTCGGTGGCGGCTCCCCACGACAGGTTCGTGCTGGTCGAGGTGGTGCCGGAGGTGGTCGGGTTGCCGGGCACGCTCGGCGCCGTGGTGTCCGTGCCGCCGCCCGACGAGCCGTAGGAGAAGGAGTTGACCGCGAGTCCCGCGCCGCCGATCCAGGGCTCGAAGCCGGCCTGCACGCTGGTGAGGTACCACGACCGCTGCGCGTAGCCGCGGCTGACCGCGTCGGCGTAGAAGGTGTTGATCGTGAAGTCGAGCGAGGAGGCCGCCGAGGTGCGCACGTACGAGATCACGTTCCAGCCGGAGTTGCCGAACCAGACCTGCCAGGTGCCGCCCGCCAGGTTCACGGTGCCGACCTGCGAGCCGACGGGCTGGATCGAGCCCTGCTTGTTGAGCCAGATCATCATCTCGGCGCCGGTGTTCTGGCCGTCGGTGCGCGGGGTGGGGTCGAACCAGATGTCGTAGGCCGCGTCCCAGGTGCCGCTGCTCGGGTAGCTCATGCTCACGCTGGTCCGCAGCGAGTTGAACGCGGAGGCGCTGGCCTGCATGGGCAGGTTGCTGCCGGTGCTGCAGTTGGCGTAGTGGCAGCCCGCGTAGATCGCCGGGTACGAGGCCGGGGCTCCGTTCGTCGGCTTGTTGTGCGCGGCCTGGGTGACCGTGAAGCCCCCGTTCTGGTTGACGTCGATGCATTGTGCGGTGTCGGCGCCCCAGACGTTGTTGATCACGACGTAACGGCCGCTCTGGACGGTGGTCGAGCCGAACTTCTCGCACAGCACCGGGGCGGCCTGTGCCGGGGCGGCGAACAGGCCGGTGGCGAGTAACGCCCCGATGATCAGGTAGATGTGCGCGTGCCTCATGGCATGTTGCTCCCGCTTCTGTGTACGAGGGAGATGCTGGGAGCGCTCCCACCCATCAGCCTTCCGGGGCCGTCCACGTACGGCAAGCGCACACGACCGCGTACACCTGCGCCGGGGCAGGCCACCAGGGCAACCGTGACCAAGATCGGCTGAAAGTTTCACAGCGCGTTGTCGAAGCCGTGAGAGGCATGATTCAATGCGCTGGCCGGGCGGGCTGTTCGTGGGCAGGTTCCTCTGTCGTCAGCGCTAGGGAATCCCCATGAGGTTATTCAAGTCGGCGGCGCTCACCGCCGTCATGGTTCTGATCACGACTGTCCTAATGGTGCCCACGCAGGCACAGGCGCACGGGGTGTCGATGTTCCCCGGCGCCAGGACGTTCCTGTGCTGGCAGGACGGCCTGCGGGAGAACGGGCAGATCATCCCCTACAACCCCGCCTGCGCGGCCGCCGTCAACCAGAGCGGCGCGACCCCCCTGTACAACTGGTTCGCGGTGCTGCGCTCCGACGGCGCGGGCCGGACCACCGGCTTCATCCCCGACGGGCAGCTCTGCAGCGGCGGCACCGGCGGGCCCTACGACTTCACGGCCTACAACGCGGTCCGCTCCGACTGGCCGCTGACCCACTTGACCTCGGGCGCCAGCATCCAGATGCGGCACAGCAACTGGGCGCAGCACCCGGGCGCGTTCAACTACTACATCACCAAGAACGGCTGGAACCCGAACGCACCGCTGAAGTGGTCGGACCTGGAGCCGTTCGGCAGCGTCACGAACCCGCCCGCCAACGGCGGTCCCGGCGGGCTCAACTACTACTACTGGAACGCCCAGCTCCCGTCCGGCAAGAGCGGGCGGCACATCATCTACACGCACTGGATCCGCTCGGACAGCAACGAGAACTTCTACAGCTGCTCCGACGTCGTCTTCGACGGCGGCAACGGCCAGGTGACGGGTGTCGGCCCCGGCGGCAGCACCCCCACCGCCACTCCGACGGTCACGCCGACGGTCACGCCGACCGACCCCGTGCCGGGCGGCTGCTCGGCGACGTGGAAGGCCACCAACACCGGCTGGGCCGGCCACTTCCAGGGTGAGGTGACCGTGCGCAACACCAGCACCAGCTCGCTCAACGGCTGGACGGTCAGGTGGACCTACAGCGGCGGCCAGGGCTTCGAGGGCGCGCCGTGGAACGGCGTGCTGAGCGGCCAGCCACCGAACGTGGCCGTCAAGAACGCCACGTACAACGCGCAACTCGCGCCGAACGCGACCACCACGTTCGGCTTCAACGCCACCGGCTCGATACCGAGCCCCGCACCCACCCTGACCTGCTCCAGCCCGTGATCAGAACGCGTCGCGGGCTAGTCGCGGCAATCGTCACCCTGGCCGGCCTGACCCTGGCCGGGGTGATGCTTTTCGCCGCCAGGCAGGAGTCGTCCCGGCTGAACGATGAGCTCGCCGCCGAGGTGACGCGGATACTGGAGCAGTCCTCGCCCGAGGAGCACCATGCGCACGGCCACGACTTCGACTCGCGCGTCGTGTGCGCGGTGGAGCCCTTCGGGACCGAGCCGGCCGACGCGTCCTCCCTCGTCGAGGTGAAGTGGGTCTACGCCCGCCACATGTGCGCGATCACCGGCGACAGCAGCGACTGGTCGTACTCCGTGCGCGCCTCGGGCCCGATCGCCGTCCGCCTCGGCATCCCGCCCCTGGTGAAGGTGCCGGAGCCGGGCGTGGGCTACCCCGAGCGGGTCAGGCAGCTCATCCCCGCGCGCTACCACGCCGAGGCGTTGGCCGAGTTCCAGGACGACGCCGCGATCGATGCGGCGCGTCAGAGGTTCGCCCAAGCCAAATAAGAACACAAACGGACGCGGCCGACTGGAGGAATCGGCCGCGTCCGTCCCATCCGGGCGGGATGGTGTCGTTAGGCAGGGTTGATGCTTCGCCTCACCTCCTCAGGTCAGTTCGCACAGGTGTAGCCGGAGGGAATGGACGTGTTGCCGTTCGGCCGGCTGGCCTGCAGACCGAAACTCGTCGAAGCGTTGGGCCCCAGGTTGCCGTTGTAGCTCAGGTTCTTGGCCGTCACGGTCTGGCCGCTGACCGTCACCGTGGCGTTCCAGGAGCCGGTGAGCGTGTGCCCGGCGGGCAGCGTGAACGTCACCGTCCAGCTCGTCCTGGCCGAGGTGCTGGTGTTGGTCACGGTCACGGGCTGCACGACGTAGCCGTTGCCCCAGTGGCTCTGCGCGGTGCCCGCGGCCGTGCAGCCGCCGCCACCGCCGCCGCCGCTCAGTGTGGTGAAGGAGGCGGTCGGGGACTGCGCGGACTGGTTGCCCGCCGCGTCCCTGGCCTTCACGTACACCTGGTACGCGGTCGCCGCCGACAACCCGGTCAGCGTGATCGAGTTCGTGGCGGTGGTGCCGAGCGGCGTGCCGGTCGAGGTGTAGACGTCGTATCCGGTCACGCCCACGTTGTCCGTCGCGGCCGTCCAGGTCAGGGTGGCCCCCGACGAGGTGATGTTCGAGGCCGACGGGGTGCCGGGAGTGCTCGGCGGGGTCGGGTCGGTGGTGCCGCCGCCGTAGATCGAGGCCTGCTTGGAGGTGGCCGCGATGCCGTTGGCGCCGTTGAACAGCCGCTGCCCCCACGAGGTGAGCTGGGTGACGTCGAAGTTGGTGACCTGGTCGAGGTACTCGACGCCGCCGCCGTTGCCGCTCCACGACCAGCCCAGGTAACCGAGGCCGCGGCTCACGGACTGGGCCATGATCGTGTCCTCGTCCGGGTTGCCGTCGGAGTGGTTGAACCCGAACTCGCCGACCACCAGCGGCAGCCCGGCGGTCCTGAACGCGTCCATGTAGGCGGTGATCTCCGCAGCCGTGTCGAAGACGCCGTACATGTGGATGGAGAAGATCGTGTTCTTCCTCGGGTCGCTGTCGAAGACCGCCCGCGCGTTGTCGCGCATGCCGAACTGCCAGTCCTGGCCCCAGTTGGGCGCGTCGACCATCAGCGCGTGGTCGAAGCCGTTGGTGCGCAGCTTCTGGATCGCGGCCGTGGTGGCGGCGGCCCAGCCGGGGGTGACGGCGTTGTTGCCGATCGGCTCGTTCCCGATGTTGACGATGATGTAGTCCTCCTGGCCGACCAGGGCGGACTTGACGCTGATCCAGTAGTTGGCGGCCTGGTCCAGGGTGTAGGCGCCGCTCTGCTCGCCGTACCCGGTGGTGTCGTGGTTCTCCAGCACGCAGATGAGCTTGTTCTGCTTGCAGAGGGAGACGACGTTGGCCACGTCGGAGACCGAGTTGGCGGGCCAGCGGCCGCCGCTGAGCACGACGCGCACGGTGTTGGCCTTCAGCGACTTGATGTCGGCGAACGCCTTGGTCTGCGTGGCGTACCAGGTGTGCGCGTGGCTGGTGCCGCGCATGACGAACTCCTGGCCGTTGGCCTCCAGGATCTTCGTGCCGCTGACGTGCAGGCCGGTCGCGGCGTTCGCGGGGGCGGCCGGTATGGCCAGCAGGGCCAGGAGACACGCCAGTGCGGTGAGCAGTGATCTCATGTGCTGCCTTTCACTGAGCTGTGGAACCGCCCCCGCCGCGGCTGCGACGGGGGCGGGGTCTTCACTCAGGCGGGGGTGCAGGTGATCGGATCGGGGGTGGTGGGTGTGCCGTTGGCGATGAAGCCGAACGTGGTGGTGCCGCCCGGGGCGAGCGCGCCGTTGTACGTCTCGTTCCTGACGGTGACGGTGGAACCCGACACCGTGTGCCGGCCGCCCCAGAGCTGGGTGATCTGGTTCGCAGACGTCCAGGTGACCGTCCAGCCGGTGGTGGCGGCGGTGCCGTTGTTCTTCACCGTCACCTCGGCCTGGAACGCGCCGCCCCACGAGTTCGCCACGTTGTACGTCGCCGCGCACCCGCCGGGCGGCGGCGTGGTGGTGTTCGAGGTGGTGAACGACGTGCTGTCCGACGCCGTGGAGGAGTTGCCCGCCGCGTCCCGAGCCACCACGTTGACTGTGTAGGCGGTGTTAGGGGTGAGCCCGCTCAGGTCGAAGGACGCGCTCGTGGCCGTGCCTGCCTTGGTGGACCCCAGGTAGACGTCATAGCCACTCACACCAACGTTGTCCGTGGCGGCGGTCCAGCTCAGCTTCGCGGTTGAGCCCGTGATCCCGGAGACCGCGGGCTTGCCCGGTTTGCTGGGCGCAGTCTGGTCCGCTTCCTCCGGCCCAGGGGGCTCACCCCAGATCTTGGTGGCGCCGCTGTAGAGAGTGATGTTCTGGGTCCGCACGGGCGTCGTGCCGGGTGTGGTGGGGATGCCCCGATACGACCAGTCGTTGGCCGGGTCCCACGTGCCCGCGCTGGAGATCCTGAACTGCACCTCCCTGCGGTGCTGCGACTGCCCCGCCGGGGCGATGACCTGGCCCGAGCAGTCGATGTTCACGTAGTACGTGCTGCCGCTCGCCTGGTGCAGCGTGGGCGCCTTGCACTGCGTGTAGGCCGACGACACGCTGATCTGCGAAGCGGTCGTGGTGCCGTCAAGGGTGAAGTAGTAGCGGAACGAGCCGTCGGACAGGACCCTGGCGGGCCAGGCCGACTGGTTGCGGACGATGGCCTTGATCTCGGTGAAGTTGGTCCCCGAGGCGTTCACCCCGGCCTCGACGAAGATCTCGGGCCCGTCCGGCGTCTCCGCCACCGGGAAGTTCGCCGCGGGCGCTCCGCCGTACTCCTTGTAGAGCCGGGCCAGCGCGCTGGTGAACCCGGCGTTGTAGTCGGTGGCGACCTCGTTCATGACGTAGTCGTCGCGCTTGTCGGTGTAGGCGTCGTTCGGGTCGGGCGGTCCGCCGACGAGCGCTCCGTACAGGGTGTGGCGGCTCTGCTCGGGATTGGTGATCTGGTCGGTCCACGAGCCGTGCGCCGTGCGGTGGTGCGGGTTCTTCGGCGGGTTGGCGCCGAACCCGATCAGGTAGGAGGAGTTGCGCGGGTTGTCGCCGAGCGCGTAGTTGATCTGCCGCACCGCGAAGTCGTGGTAGCGGGCCTTGCGCGTGGCATCGGTGATGGTGTCACTGTGCACGAGCGCCGCGAACGCGGTGTTGGCCGCGTACCGCAACGACCCCCACCGATCCAGTACGGCCTGACCGCCCGGCGAGTACGCCACCTTGGCGCCGTTGACGCCGACCGTCCACCAGTCGAGCCACCGGTTGGCGTCGTCCAGGTAGCGCTGCTTGCCGGTCAGCTTGTGCAGCAGCACGTACGCGCCGTACGACTTGTCGTCCCACGCGATCGTCCACTTGTACGACTTGGTGGTGGTCTGCGGCTCGTTGCCGAGGTTGTCGTAGCCGGTCTCGGCCTTGGCCAGATAGGAGGCGTCGTTCGTGGCCCGGTAGAGCCAGATCGCGCCCCACACCAGCTCGTCGTTGAAGCCGCTCCACGAGTTGTAGTAACCCTGGGCGTCGCCGATGCAGTCGCTGTACTTCTTCCTGACGGTGTCGGCGAAGGAGTAGAGCTGCTTGGCGTGCGTCACCAGCGTGTCGGCATAAGACGGATTTGTCGGGCGGAAGACGATCGAGGACGCCGCCATCGCGGCCGCCGTCTCCCCCGCCAGATCCGACCCGCCACACGACGCGTCGATCTTGTACGCGGGCCGCGCCATCGACATCGCCTCGGCCGGACCCCACCAGGCGTGGTCCGTGCCGCCGTTGCCGACCTGGCCGTAGAGCACGTTGGCGGAGGGGTGGGCCTTGATGAAGTAGTCGTTGACGAACTTGAGATTGTTCAGCAGGTGGGTGAGCTGGCCGGAGGAGGCGTAGGCGTCGCGGTAGTCGACCGCGCCCCAGGCCAGCATCGTGGCGGAGAACGCCATCGGGAAGCCGAACTTGACGTGGTCGCCCGCGTCGTACCAGCCGCCCGTGAGATCCACTCCGACGTCCTTGCCGTCGTTCATGCCCGAGTCGCCGCGCCACCCGACGCGGCTCCACGCGGGCTTCGCGCCCGACTGCTGGGCCTCGTAGAACCACAACGACTTCTGCAGCGCCTCGCCATAGGCGAAGGCAGGAGCGGCGTGGGCCGCCGGCCCTGCCCACAGAAGGGGCAGGACCAGCGACACCACGGCTATCAGTGCTCTTCTCACGGGAAGAGCCGCCCGTACTCGGCGAGGGCGACGGCCACGTCCACCTGCGCCCAGAACCGGTGGTAGTTGAACACCGGCGCCGGTCCCGTGCCCTGCAGGAAGGAGTTGACCTTGGCCCAGTCGGGGTCGTTGCGGTAGAACGACCTGATCGAGATGAACGTCGAGTTGGAGTTGATGGCGTCGCCGTTGGGCATCTCGCCGTTCCAGCCCGGCGGTACGTAGACCGGGTCGTCGATGCGGTTGTAGTCGGTCTTGGTCTCCGGCACCGACACGCCCTTGGCGTCCCGCTTCGCCCAGACGCCGTCGAGCAGCGACTTGGCCATGTTCCGCGCCGCCGTGTTGTTCGCCTTGGCGGCGTAGTACATGAGCACCTTGGCGTACGCGCCGGCGACGCCCACGTCGTTGGTGTAGTCGGCGATCGTCACGTGCAGGCCGGGGTTGGCCGGGGGCATCCCGGTGCCACTGAAGTTGCCCGCGGGCTGGCCGGTCCAGCGCAGCGTGGACGGGATCTGGTACGTGCCGTCCGCGTTGATCGTGGTGTTGGCCATGGCCCACGTGACCCACTTGTCGAGCAGCGCCTTGGCGTCGGCGTTGCCGTTGGCGTAGTAGAGCTCGGCCACCCGCTCCATCGACCATGCCTGGAACCCGAACCACTGGTTGGACGGCGGGTCGTGGTAGACCGGCTGCCAGTCATAGGCCATACCGAAGAACTTCGGCAGGGTCGTCGGCGGGGCCGCGTAGTGACCGTCCCAGCTGTTGGTCGCGCCACCGGCGATGGCGCCCTCGGCGGACTGCAGCCAGGTGTAGAACTGCAGCTGCCTGGTCAGGCTGGCCGTCCAGTCGGCCGAGCCGGT
Source organism: Nonomuraea marmarensis (assembly GCF_043197025.1). Taxonomy (NCBI): domain Bacteria; kingdom Bacillati; phylum Actinomycetota; class Actinomycetes; order Streptosporangiales; family Streptosporangiaceae; genus Nonomuraea; species Nonomuraea marmarensis. Next base: position 125,844 of record NZ_JBICRM010000009.1, on the reverse strand, counting down.
CGAGCTCTTGGGCTTGAGCTCGGTCACGTTCGCCAGCGCCCAGGCCGCCAGCGGGTTCTGGTAGCCGGCGTGGTTGTGGCTGGAGCCGATGCGCCAGGCCCATCCCGCGCTGGCGTCGGTCGCGCCGCCCCAGGCGTAGTACCAGCTCAGCAGGTAGTTGGAGGCGTTCTTGCCGGTGCCGGCCGGGCACGAGGGGCTCGTGCAGCCGGGCTGCTTGAAGTACTTGTCGTACATCGAGTAGCGCAGGTAGTCGCCCATCTTGGCGGCCTTGGTCACCGTCGCGGAGATCTGCGAGTCCTTGCCCTGCGCCTTGGCCCAGGTCAGCGCCCAGTAGGCGGCCTGCACGGCCCGCGCGTCGGCGTCGGGGGCGTTGGTGTACTTCCACTGCTTGGCGTAGGAGCTGTCCTTGATGAACAGGTCCAGGTAGCCGTTGGTCCCGCCGTGGGCGAAGGTGTCGCACGACGGCTGCGGGATCGTCTCGAAGACCGACTCCTCGGGACCGCGCTGGTAGGTGTTGATGTAGGCGGGCTTGGTCGTGCCGTCGCCGCAACGGCCGAAGCCGTAGGTGTTGTCGACGTCCAGCAGCCAGTGCATGCCGTAGATGTCGCGGGTGCCGTACGCGCTCTGCAGCTCACCGGCCAGCGGGTCAGTGCCCACCGAGACGCCGGAGTCGATCTGCGACGGGTAGCTGCTGATCGTGTTGTACTCGGCCGCGTACGTGGCCGGCTTCGACGCGTTGTAGAAGGAGTTCGTCGGCTGGTCGGCGGTGGCCGGGATGATGTACCTCTCCATCGACGCCCACGCGTTGTTGAACTTCGTCCAGTCGCCGGTGACCTGCCCGTAGGTCGCCTCCAGCCACAGGTAGTAGCTGTAGGCCTCGGACGTGGTCTCGTGCCCGTGGTCCGGCGCCTCGACCATGAACGTCTCGACCGAGTGGTACGGCACGCCCTCGGGCGAGAAGTAACCGTTGGCCGGGTCGTGCAGCTCGTTGTACATCTCGACGAAGCGCTGCACGTACTGGTTGTCGCCGCCGACGTCGTCGTCCGCCTCGCTGGCGGTGACGTCCACCGCGGTGTAGCCGGTGGCGCTCACCCTGAACACGGCCGAGCCGCTCGCCGTGTCGGAGTCGTTGGCCGCGGCCAGCGTGACGTTCTGCGCGGTGTTCCAGTTGGACGGCGTGAAGGTCCGGGTGGCGGTGCCCGAGACCGTGAGGTCGGCGTCACCGCTGGCGCGGGCGACCGAGACCGTCACGTTCGCCGTGGGCGCCTGCGACAACCGCACCCCGAAGCTCGCCGTCCCCGCCTCCGGCACGGACAGGCTCGTCGGGCTCACCACGAGCGCGGGACCCGTGTTCTGCGAGACCGTGATCCCGACGGGCGCCGAGGTCGTGGTCGCGCCGCCGTTGTCGGTGGCCCTGGCGGTGATCGAGTAGCTGCCCGCCGCCACGTTCGCCCAGCTGAAGCTGTACGGCGCCGAGGTGTCGGTGCCCAGCAGCGTGGTGCCCTGGTAGAAGTCGACCTTGGCGACCGTGCCGTTGGCGTCGGCGGCGTTCGCGGCGATCGGCACGGTGGCCGGCGCGGTGAACGTCTGCCCGGCGGTCGGCGAGGTCAGCGACACGGTGGGCGGCGTGTTGGCGCCGCCGCAGGTGGTGCCGTTGACGCTGAACGAGGTCGGGCTCGGGTTGCTGCCCGTCCAGGTGCCGTTGAACCCGATGTTGGTCGAGGCACCGGTGCCCAGACTGCCGTTGTACGGCATGTTCGTGGCGGTCACGCGGGTGCCCGACTGGCTCCAGTTGGCGCTCCAGCCGGTCGGGGTGTACTTCTGGCCGGTGGTCGGGAAGTCGAAGGCCAGCGACCACGACGTGATGGGGTCTCCGGTGTTCTTCAACGTGATGCTGGCGGTGAAGCCGCCCTGATTGGTGCCACTCGTCCACTGGTTGGCCGTGTACGTCACGTCGCAAGCCACGGCCGCCTGGGCGGGACCGGCCGCCACGGCCGTGGTCATGCCCGCGACGAGGACGAGCGTCGTGGCCACGGCGAGCCGCCTCGATAAGCGCGTCAGAAGGGAAGGAGGTCTGTGCTTCACGGGATCTCCATGGGAGTAGGTGTGTGGGAGCGCTCCCAAAGGGGATTGTCGGTGCCATCCCGCGTATGTCAACGGAATGGCATCCCGGTAACCCCCGTGTTTCCTCTCACCAGGCTGCCCGGGATGAAAGTTTCATCCGCGTTCCGGGGCATTCAGCGAGCATGCGGGGCGGCGGGCAGCTCCGCGCGGGCCGCCCTCTGTACATGGCTGCGAGTCCGGCTCACCATGGGAGCGCTCCCAGCCACCTAGCACTGGAGATGATCGCTCGTGAGACTCCAACGCGGCCTTCGCAAATGGGCCGTGACCGTGACCGCCGCGAGTGTCGCGGCGTTAGGGCTCGTCGTCGGCCAGGGTACGGCCGCGAACGCCGCCGTCGCCTGCGACGTGACCTACACAGCCAACTCGTGGACGAGCAGCCCTGGTCAGGGCGGTTTCACCGCGAGCATCACGTTGAAGAACACCGGTGACCCGATCACGTCGTGGTCGCTGGCCTTCGACTTCCCGACCACCGGCCAGAAGTACACGCCGACGGGCTGGGGTGCGAACTGGAGCCAGTCGGGCACCCGCGTGACCGCCACGAACATGCCGTACAACGGCAGTCTGGGCACCGGTGCCTCGACCAACATCGGGTTCAACGGCACCTGGACGGGCAGCAACCCGAGCCCGACGTCGTTCAGCGTCAACGGCACGACCTGCGGCGGCACGACCCCCACCACCCCGTCCGTGGTCACCTCGGCCAGCGCGGTCGCGGTGAACGAGGGCGGCACGGCCACGTTCACGGCCAGGCTCTCCGCCGCGCCGAGCGCCAACGTGACCGTCACCACCACCCGGGCCAGCGGTGACACGGACCTGACCGTCGGCTCGGGCGGCTCGCTGACCTTCACCCCGTCCAACTGGAACACCGCCCAGACGGTGACCCTGGCCGCGGCCCAGGACAGCGACACCACCGCGGGCACGGCCGCCTTCACCGTCGGCGGCACCGGCGTCACCGCCGCCACGGTCAACGCGACCGAGGTGGACGACGACGCCGTGGTGGCGCAGTCGATCGTCGTGACACCGACCTCGGTCACCGTGCCGGAAGGCGGCACCGCCGGCTACACCGTGCGGCTGGCCGCGCAGCCCTCCGCGAACGTGACCGTCACCTCGACGGCGGGCAGCGGCGACACCAACCTGACCGTCTCCGCCGGCGGCAGCCTCACCTTCACCCCGTCGAACTGGAACACCACGCAGCCGGTCACCCTGGCCGCCGCGCAGGACTCCGACACGACCAACGGCACCCGCCCCTTCACCGTCGCCGCCACCGGCCTGACCTCCAGAACGGTCACCGCCACCGAGGCCGACGACGACGGCGGGCCCACCCCCGGCACCCACGCCGAGAACCCGTACGCCGGCGCCACCGGCTACGTGAACTCCGAATGGCGGGCCAAGGCGACGGCCGAGCCCGGCGGCTCCGCGGTGGCCAACACCTCCACGGCCGTGTGGCTGGACCGCATCGCGGCCATCGCCGGCTCCTCCTCGGCCATGGGCCTGCGCGCCCACCTGGACGCGGCCCTCACCCAGGACGCCGCCAACGGCTCCGCGCCGCTGACCGTCCAGTTCGTCATCTACGACCTGCCCAACCGCGACTGCTCGGCGCTGGCCTCCAACGGTGAGCTGCTCATCGCCGAGAACGGCCTCAACCGCTACAAGACCGAGTACATCGACCCGATCGCGGCCATCATGGCCGACTCCAAGTACGCGAACCTGCGCATCGTCACGATCATCGAACCCGACTCGCTGCCGAACCTGGTCACCAACCTCAGCTTCGCCAAGTGCGCCGAGGCCAACTCGACCGGCGCGTACGTCCAGGGCGTCCAGTACGCGCTGAACAAGCTGCACGCCATCACCAACGTCTACACCTACATCGACGCCGCCCACCACGCCTGGCTGGGCTGGGACACGAACTTCAACCCGTCGGTCAACATCTTCTACAACACCGCCGCCGGCACCACCGCGGGCGTGGACAGCGTGGACGGCTTCATCGTCAACACCGCGAACACCTCCGCGACCAGGGAGCTGTACTTCAACATCAACACGACGGTGAACGGCCAGTCGGTCCGGCAGTCCAAGTGGGTCGACTGGAACTTCTACGTGGACGAGCTCAGCTTCGCCCAGGCCCTGCGTACCGCGCTCATCGGCAAGGGCTTCAGGCAGGGGCTCGGCATGCTGATCGACACCTCGCGCAACGGCTGGGGCGGCAGCGCCCGCCCGACCGGCCCGAGCACCTCGACGGTCCTGGACACGTTCGTCAACCAGTCGCGCATCGACCGCCGCATCCACGCCGGCAACTGGTGCAACCAGAGCGGCGCGGGCATGGGCGCGCGGCCCACCGCCAGCCCCGAGTCCGGCATGGACGCCTACGTCTGGGTCAAACCTCCCGGCGAGTCGGACGGCGCGAGCACGGACATCCCGAACGACGAGGGCAAGAAGTTCGACCGGATGTGCGACCCGACCTACACCGGCAACAGCCTGAACGGCAACAACATGTCGGGCGCGCTGCCCAACGCGCCGCTGTCGGGCCGCTGGTTCTCCGCGCAGTTCCAGGAGCTGCTCAGGAACGCCTACCCGCCCATCAACTAGCCGACCGAAAAGGGGCCCGGACCGGATCCGGGCCCCTCATGAGCCCGAGCGACCCGCCTGACCCGGGTCTCTCGGAGGGGCCCGCCTGACCCGGATCCCTCGTCTACCGGAAGGGGCCCTGGCGGCGTGCCGGGCCCCTTCTCTATCGGGCCCTGCTCTATCGGACGCGGCGCCACTCCGACACGATCTGGTCGGCGTCGAAGGGCATCAGGTTGAGCGGCGGCCCCGACAACCCCGTCCTGATCGCCTGGCGGATCTTGCCGTTGATCTCCTCGATGATCCGCCGCACCTCGGTCTCCGACCTGGCCCCGCGCGCCTCGGCCAGCGCCTCCTCCGCCTGCTTGCGCAACGCCAGCGTGGGCGGCAGGGGCATCGACAAGCCCTCGCTCTCCACCTTCTGCTTGATCCACCACATCTCGTCGTGATCCCGGTCGAGGCCCGGGAGGGGTTTGCCCGCGCCCGGCAGGTCGTCGAACTCGCCGCGGTCCTCCGCCTCGCGGATCTGCCTGTCGATCCAGCTCTCGAAGGGGACGCCGGTTGGCTTGCGCTCGGTCACGTAGGGCTCTCCTCACACGAGGTTGTGGACGGGGGCGATCGGGCCGCGCCAGCCGAGCACGGCCTCGGTCATGCGTACGGACGCGACCGTCGCGGCCACGTCGTGCACGCGCAGGATGCGGGCGCCCTTGATGATGGAGACGACGTTGGCGGCGATCGTGCCCTCCTTCCGCTCCCCCTGCGGCCGGTCGAGGGTCTCGCCGATGAAGTCCTTGTTGGACAGCGCCACCAGCGTCGGGTATCCGATCGCGGTGATCTCCTCCAGCCGGCGCGTCAGCTCCAGGGAGTGGAAGGTGTTCTTGTTCAGGTCGTGGCCGGGGTCGATGATGATCTTGTCGGCGGCGATGCCCGCCTTCAGCGCGTGCGAGACCCGCTCGCGCAGGAAGTCCGCCACCTCGGAGACGACGTCGGCGTAGCTCGGCCGGGAGACCCGCTGGCCGGGGCCGCCGAGGCTGTGCGTGACGACCACACTGACGCCGGCCACGGCGGCGACCTCGGCCATGCCCGGCTCGCGCAGGCCGTTGGTGTCGTTGATGACGTCGGCGCCGGCCTCGATGGCCGCCCGCGCCACCTCGGCCCTGTGCGTGTCGACGGAGATCACGGCGTCGGTGGCGGCCCTGACCTCGGCGATGACGGGGACGACCCGCTCGATCTCCGCCTCGACGGCGATCTGCGCCTGGTCCGCGCTGAAGGCGTAGCCGCCGATGTCCACCCAGTCGGCCCCGTCGGCCACGGCCTTGGCGGCCGCCGCGACGGCGCTTTCGAGCGCGTACGTGCGGCCCTGGTCGTGGAAGGAGTTGGGCGTCCTGTTGACGATGGCCATGATGGCGACCTGGCGCTCGAAATCGAACTCGCGCCGCCCGATGCGCCGGACGGGAGAGATGATCCCGGGAAAAAGCATTTCGCCGCTCACGGCTTGAGCCTACCTGGCCTCCAGCCAGGTCAGACGGCGGGATCAGGCGGTGAAGCGGCCGAACGAATGCCTGACGCAGGCCGTGACCCTGATCCGCCGCATGGCCTTGTGACCTCCCGGAACGGGCTCCCGCGGTAACCGCATGGTGAGCCGGACCGTCGTGCCGCCGGGGCCGGTGCGGAAGTCGGCCGTGTCGCACAACCGGCGGATGAGGTAGATCCCCCTGCCGGCGTTGCCGAGGATGGACGGCCGCCGGTGGCGGTTGACGTATCCGTCGGGGATGCCGGACCCGCGATCGGTCGTCTCCGCGCTGATCGCGCCGTTGTCCGTCCACAACCTGAAGTGCCCGTGCCCGCCCGCGTGCTCCACGACGTTGACGATGCTCTCGTGCACGGCCAGGACGAAGTCGTCCAGCCGGTGACCGTGCAACCCGCGGCTCGCGGCCAGCTCGGCCACGCCGCGGCGCAGCTTGGTGATGTCGTGGAAAGTGAAAGGCTGGCTGATCAGCAGGTCCATGTCGCTCCTCCGTGTCATCCCGACACGTAGGCCTCGCTTCAGGACCTCGCGTAGTTGTCTCCCCTTCCCCCGCGAAGGGGAACTACACGCCGTCCTCATTTACGACCGTGACTACGGGCGCCCTTTACGGATGTCCGCCAATGCCCGTCGCGAGCTCCCGGATCCGGTCGACGGGCCCGCCGTCGGGTGCCAGCGGCGCGGTGTCCATGCCGGCGCCGTCATGCAGCCCGTCGAACATCTCCCGCATCGCCTCCCACGCCGAGTGCCGCGGCGTCCAGCCCAGCACGTCCCTGGCCCGGTCCGTCTTCATGATCGGGATGCGCAGGACCAGCTCCAGCAGCCCCGGCGCGGCGGGCACCAGCCGCAGGTGCCAGCCCGCCGCCACGACCGCCCTGGCCAGCCCGCGCGGGACCCGCACCGTACGGGTGCCGAGCAGCTTGGCCAGGTCGTGCGGGTCGAGCACGGGCTCGGCGGCGAGGTTGAACGCGCCCTTCACCGGCTTGGTGACGGCCAGCCGGTACGCCTCGGCCGCGTCCTCGGCATGCAGGACCTGCAACCGCAGGCCGGGAATGTCCGGCACGAAGGGAATCCGCCCCGTCCTGACCAGCCGCCGCGGCACGAGCGGCCCCGCGAGCAACCTGCGCTGCTCGGTCGCCGCCACCCGCTGGAAGATGAACCCGGGCCGCATCCGCACCACCCGGATGCCCGGATGATCGTGCTCGAAGACGTCGAGCACCCGCTCGACGTAGGCTTTCTCCCGCCCGTACGCGGCGCCCGGCCAGCCGTGCGTGGGCCAGCTCTCGTCCACGGGCCGATCCTTGGGCCCCGGCGAGTACGCCCCCACGGACGACGCGTGGACCAGCGCGGGCACCCCCGCCTCGGCGACCGCGCGGAACACCCGCATGCTGCCCAGCACGTTCGCCCGCCACGTCGTCGCCGGGTCCCTGAGCGGCTGGAACAACCACGCGAGATGCACCACCGCGTCCGCGCCCTCGAAGATCCGCGTCAGGTCGCCGGTGGCCACGTCGGCCTGCCGCCAGTCGGTGCGGTCGATCCGCCACCCGGGCAGCCGGCGGGCGACCCCCACGATCGAGGTCACGCCGGCGTCCGCGGCCAGCGCGCGCACCACACTCGTGCCGACATTCCCGGTGGCTCCGACCACAACGATTCTCATGAACGCTCCGCTGCCCGCTCCCCGGGCGGCGAAACGCTTCTGACCTGCCCGATTACGGCTGGAGCAGGATCTTGACCGCGCCGTCGACCTTCTTCTGGAACATCTCGTACGCCATCGGCGCCTGCTCCAGCGGCATGCGATGGGTGGTCAGATCCAGCACGCCGAGCGGATCGGCGTCGTCGGTCACCAGCGGCAGCAGCGCGCTGGTCCACCGCCGGACGTGGGCCTGGCCCATGCGCATCGAGATGCCCTTGTCGAACATGCGCATCATCGGCATGGGATCCGTCATGCCGCCGTAGACGCCGACGACGGAGATGACGCCGCCGCGCCGTACCGCGTCGATGGCCTGGTTGAGCGCCGCCAGGCGGTCGATGCCCGTGTGCGTCATCAGCGGCGCGGCCACCGCGCCGGGCAGCATCCCCGTGAGCGTCTGGGCGATCTTGCCGGCGGGCGAGCCGTGGGCCTCCATGCCCACCGCGTCGATGACCGAGTCCGTGCCGCGCCCCGAGGTCCGCTCGCGGATCTCGTCGGGCACGTGGGTGACCTCGCTCGCGTCGATGACCTCGATGCCGTGGCGGCGGGCCATCTCCAGGCGCTGCGTGATGCCGTCCACGCCGATCACCCGGTATCCGAGGTGGCGGGCGATGCGGGCGCACATCTGGCCGACGGGGCCGAGGCCGAAGACGGCGACGCTGCCGCCCTCGGGAATGTGCGCGAACGCGACGGCCTGCCAGGCGGTCGGCAGCACGTCGGACAGGTAGAGGAACCGTTCGTCAGGAGGGCCTTCTGGCACCTTGATCGGGCCGAACTGGGCCTCGGGCACCCGCAGGTACTGGGCCTGCCCGCCGGGCACCTGGCCGTACAGCTTCGTGTAGCCGAACAGGGCGGCGCCGCTGCCCTGCTCGCGCACCTGGGTGGTCTCGCACTGCGCGTAGAGCTCCATGCCGCACATGTGGCAGTGGCCGCAGGAGATGTTGAACGGGATGACCACGCGGTCGCCGGGCCGGATGTTGATGATCGACGACCCGACCTCCTCGACGACGCCCATGGCCTCGTGCCCGAGGATGTCGCCCTCGGTCATGAACGGGCCGAGCACTTCGTACAGGTGCAGGTCGGAGCCGCAGATCCCGGTGCTGGTCACCCTGATGACCGCGTCGTTGGGCTCCTTGATGGCCGGGTCCGGGACCTCCTCGACCCGTACGTCGCGTTTGCCGTGCCAGGTGACTGCCTTCATGGTGTCTCCTTACCGACGGGGCACAAATGCCGCATACCCCCACATAGAGCATCAAACAGTCCGGACCGCCGACGCCCGGCACAACCGTCGCCCTAGACTGCGCCACCAGGCCACCGCCCTTTCCCCGCCGGCAGGAGTTCGCATGCCCACACCGCTCACCCCCGACGAAGCGGCCCGCTTCCACGTCACCATGTCCGAGTGGCTCGCCAAGGAGCTCGCCGAGAAGGGCTCGGTGCGCCTCTCCGCCGTCGACTCCCCCGACCTGCAGCGCCACTTCCAGGAGGTGGCCCACCGGGCGAGCGAGATGCTCCAGCGACCGGTGATCAGCCTGGCCAGCAGCCGCGGCATCACGATCTCCCTCAACGACGAAGAACTGCCCGGCGAGGAGCGATCCGCCATCTCCTCGTGACAGGGCACTACCGGATGGCGTGCGCGATGCCCTGACCGGTCGGCCCGGCCTCGGCGAGCAGCTCGGCCCTGCCGCCCTGCGGGCCGCCCATTGCCATGCCCGCTGTGCGCATGGCCTGATCCAGCGCGGGGATGCCGCTGCGGATCTTATGCACGTACGCCTGTGCCCGGTGTCGAACACCCGGGTGCAGCGCGATCGTGAGCTCGACGATGCCGAGGTTGGAGCCGAGCCGGCCGCCTCTGCCGCTCATGGCATCCCCTGACCGTGGAACGGCTGTGGCAAAACAAAGCGCGAGATACAAAAGACACTTTACACACTCCGTATTGGATGAGTAACTATTGGTAGCGAACGCCTGACAGCAAGGAGCCGCGCCGATGCCGGTGAGCTTCACTCAGCAGTACGTTGGATCGCGAATTGACCGGCGACTGACCGGTTTCCTGGAAACCTGGCGAGCTCCCGTCGCCGATCCCGACGTCGAGGCGGCGTACAAGCTCCTGGGCGACTTCATCCTCAACGGCGGCAAGCGCATCAGGCCCCAGCTGTGTTATTGGGGCTGGCGCGGCGCCGGCGGCGGCGACTGCGATGAGATCATCAGCGCCGCGGCGGCCCTGGAGTTGTGCCACGCGGGGCTGCTCATCCACGACGACATCATGGACGGCAGCGAGTTGCGCCGCGGGCGGGCCACCGTGCACCGGAACCTGGCCGGGTTGTACGACCGTCCGGGCGCGGACGCGTTCGGCCAGGCGGGCGGCATCCTGCTCGGCACCCTGAGCCTGGCCTGGTCCGACACGTTGTTGTCGTCGTGCGGGGTGGAGCCGTTTCGGCTGCGGGCCGCGCACCACCTGTTCGACGCCATGCGGACCGAGGTCATCAGCGGCCAGTACCTCGACATCCTCGCCCAGCTCCGCTCAGGGGCGAGCGTGGAGGAGGCGCTCATGGTGATCCGGTTCAAGACGGCCAAGTACACCGTCGAGCGGCCGCTGCAGATCGGCGGCGCGCTGGCGGGGGCGTCCATGGGGCTGCTGGAGTCGTACTCGCGGTTCGGCCTGCCGCTCGGCGAGGCGTTCCAGCTCCGCGACGACGTGCTCGGCACGTTCGGGTCGGAGTCGGTGACCGGCAAGTCGGCGCTGGACGACCTGCGCGAGGGCAAGCACACGGTGCTGTTCGCGCATGCCGTGCGGCACGCCTCGCCCGGGCAGCTCGGCCACCTCAGGCGCTGGCACGGCAACTCGGAGCTGACCGAGGAGCGCGCCGGCGAGCTGCGGCAGATCCTGCGCGAGACGGGAGCGCTGGCCAAGGTCGAGGAAATGATCGAAGAACGCGTGCGCGAGGCCGTGACGGCCCTGGCCGAGGCGCGGATCGAGGCGGAGGCCGCGAGCGCGCTGGCCCTCCTGACCGATCAGCTCGCGCACCGCACCAAGTAAGGGGATCCCCTGATGGGACGGGTACTTCTGGCTGCCCCGCGCGGCTACTGCGCGGGCGTCGAACGCGCGATCATCACCGTCGAGGAGGCGCTGAGACGCTTCGGACCACCCGTGTACGTGCGCAAGCAGATCGTCCACAACACCTCCGTGGTCGACGACCTCACCAGGCGCGGCGCGGTCTTCGTGGACGAGCTCGACGAGGTCCCCGACGGGGCGCTGGTCGTCTTCTCCGCTCACGGCGTCTCGCCGGCGGTCAAGGAGGAGGCGGAACGGCGCGGGCTGCGTACGATCGACGCCACCTGCCCGCTGGTGACCAAGGTCCACAAGGAGGCCGTGCGCCTGGCCGAGGCGGGCTACGAGATCGTGCTCATCGGCCACGCCGAGCACGAGGAGGTCGAGGGCACGATCGGCGAGGCCCCCGGCCACATCCACGTCGTCGACCCGGCCCGGCCCCACGAGGTGACGGCGAGCGGCGCCGGGCGGGTGAGCTGGTTGTCGCAGACCACGCTGGCCGTGGACGAGACCATGGCGGCCGTCGCGGGGTTGCGCGAGCGGTTCCCCGGCCTGGCCGACCCGCCGAGCGACGACATCTGCTACGCCAGCCAGAACCGCCAGGAGGCGATCACCAGGATCGCTCCGCAGTGCGAGCTGGTCATCGTCGTCGGCTCGGCCAACTCCTCCAACTCCCAGCGGCTGGTGGAGGTCGCGCTCAACGCGGGCGCGGGCGCGGCGTACCTGGTCGACAGCGCCGCCGACGCCGACGAGCGGTGGCTCGGGGACGTGGAGACCGTCGGGGTCAGCTCCGGCGCCTCGGTCCCGGAGCGGCTGGTCGAGGGGTTACTCGACTGGCTCGCCGACCGCGGCTACGCCGGCGTGGAGTCGGTGACCCTGACCGAGGAGACCCTCACGTTCTCGCTTCCTCCAGAACTTCGATCCTCTCGCGACCCCCGCTAGGCCCCCACACCGAGATTGGTGGTGCAGCACGATGACCGAAACGACCAACGCGACCGCTCCTGAGAACGTCAACGGCAACGGACAGCTCAGCCTCAGCACCGATGCCGCCAAGCAGCTCGCGACCACGACCAAGACGCCGCCGCAGATGCAGGAGATCACCTCCCGCTGGTTGCTGCGGCTGCTGCCATGGGTGCAGTGCTCCGGTGGCGTGTTCAGGGTCAACCGGCGGCTGACCTACACGCTGGGCGACGGCCGCATCACGTTCAGCACGACCGGCGCCAACGTACGCGTCATCCCGGCCGAGCTCACCGAGCTGGCCCCGCTGCGCGGGTTCGACGACATAGAGGTGCTCGAAGCGCTGGCCGGCCGGTTCGCGCAGCATGAGGTCGAGGCCGGCGAGGAGATCGTCTCCGAGGGCGGCCCGGTGGACCGGCTCGTGCTGATCGCCCACGGCCGCGTGGGCAAGGTGGGCCACGGCGCGTACGGCGACGAGCAGAACCTCGGCGTCCTGGCCGACGGCGACTACCTCGGCGAGGACGTCCTGACGAACGGCGGCCAGTACGCGTTCAGCGCGCGGGCCAAGACGGCCACCACCGTGCTCACGCTGTCCAGGCAGGACTTCGAGCAGGTCGCCGAGCAGTCGCCCGCGCTGCGCGAGCACCTGGCAGACTGGCGCGAGACCAACGCCCACGACACGAACGCCTACGGCGAGGCCGCGATCGAGATGTCGTCCGGCCACACCGGCGAGGCCGTGCTGCCGGGCACGTTCGTGGACTACGAGCAGAGCCCGCGCGAGTACGAGCTGAGCGTGGCCCAGACGGTCCTGCGCGTGCACAGCCGGGTCTCCGACCTGTACAACCAGCCGATGAGCCAGCTCGACCAGCAGCTCCGCCTCACGGTCGAGGCCCTGCGCGAGCGGCAGGAGCACGAGCTGATCAACAACAGGGAGTTCGGCCTGCTGCACAACGCCGACTTCGACCAGCGCATCCGCACCCGCTCGGGTCCCCCCACCCCCGACGACCTCGACGACCTGCTGTCCACCGTGTGGAAGGACCCGGCGTTCTTCCTGGCGCACCCGCAGGCCATCGCCGCCTTCGGCAGGGAGTGCAGCAAGCGCGGCATCTACCCGCAGTCCAGCGAGGTCAGCGGGAACCGGGTGCCGGCCTGGCGAGGTGTCCCGATCTTCCCGTGCAACAAGATCCCGGTGTCCGCCACGCGTACGACGTCGTTCCTGCTCATGCGTACCGGACAGGAGAACCAGGGCGTCGTCGGCCTGCACCAGACCGGCATCCCCGACGAGTACCAGCCCAGCCTGTCCGTCCGCTTCATGAGCATCAACGAGAAGGCCGTCATCTCCTACCTGGTCAGCGCCTACTACTCGGCCGCCGTTCTCGTTCCTGACGCGCTCGGCGTCCTGGAGGACGTCGAACTCGGCCGTAACGGGTAGCCAGGGATTCGTCTCGTCCGTCCGGTCCTAGGGAATGGTGCTCATGTTGACGGAGTCGGATCAGCAGCGGCTGAGCCTCGGCACCGCGGCGGCGCGCAAGCTCGCCACGACGACCAAGACGCCCCCGCGGATGCGGGAGATCTCCCCGCGATGGCTGCTGCGGGTGCTCCCATGGGTGGACGTCGCGGGCGGCGTCTACCGGGTGAACCGGCGGCTCACCTACCCGGTCGGCGGCGGCCGGGTGAGTTTCGCCCACACCTGTGCGCGGGTCCGGGTGATCCCACCGAGCCTGACCGAGCTGCCCATGTTGCACGGGCTCGAGGACGGCTACGTGCTCGACCAGCTCGCGGGGCTGTTCGAGCAGCGGGAGTTCGAGCCCGGCGACACGATCGCGCGGGCCGGGCGGCCGGCGGACGAGGTGGACGCGAAGGCGGTCGCGTCCTACCTGGTCAGCGCCTACTACTCGGCCGCGATCCTGGTGCCCGACGCGCTCGGCGTGCTGGCGAACGTCGAGGTGACCCGCCCGTGACGCAGCCGTTCGAACTGCCGGACTTCTACCTGCCGTACCCGGCGCGGCTCAACCCGCATCTCGAAGAGGCTCGCGTGCACTCCCGACAGTGGGCGCGGGACATGGGCATGCTGGCGGGCTCGGGCGTCTGGGAGGAGGCCGACCTCGACGCCCACGACTACCCGCTGATGTGCGCCTACACGCATCCGGACTGCGACGGCGCCGAGTTGTGCCTGATCACCGACTGGTACGTGTGGGTCTTCTTCTTCGACGACCACTTCCTGGAGATCTTCAAGCGCACCGGCGACCTCGAAGGCGGCAAGGAGTACCTCGGCCGGCTGGCCCGGTTCATGCCGATGGGCGCGGATCTGACCATGCCCGAGCCGACCAACCCGGTGGAGGCGGGCCTGGCCGACCTGTGGGTGCGTACGGTGCCCGGCATGTCCGCGGACTGGCGCGAGCGCTTCGCCGAGAGCACCCGCAACCTGCTGAACGAGTCGCTCTGGGAGCTGGCCAACATCAACCGGGGCCGGGTGGCCAACCCCGTCGAGTACATCGAGATGCGGCGCAAGGTCGGCGGGGCGCCGTGGTCGGCCGGCCTCGTCGAGCACGCGGTGCGGGCCGAGGTGCCCGCGCGGATCGCCGCGACCCGGCCGATGCGGGTGCTGAAGGACGCATTCTCCGACGCGGTGCACCTGCGCAACGACCTGTTCTCGTACGAGCGGGAGGTCCGGGACGAGGGCGAGCTGAGCAACGGCGTGCTGGTGCTGGAGACGTTCCTGGGCTGCGGCACGCAGGAGGCCGCCGACGCCGTCAACGACCTGCTGACCTCGCGGTTGCAGCAGTTCGAGCACACGGTGTTCACCGAGTTGGGCCCGTTGTTCGTGGAGCACGCCATCGACCCGCTCACCGCCGCAGGCGTGCTGGCCTACGTCAAAGGGTTGCAGGACTGGCAGTCGGGCGGGCACGAGTGGCACCTGCGCTCCAGCCGCTACATGAACGAGCGGGTCCGGTCGGGCAGGCCGCTGGGCATGTCCTCGATCGTGAACCTGCTGGGGGTCAAGCGGCTGCGTAACTTCACGCACGTGCCGTACACGCGGGTGGGCCCTTCGCGGATCCCCGAGATCTACGTGCCCTTCGAGCTGCGGCTTTCTCCGCACCTCGACGCCGCCCGGCGCGACACCGTGGCCTGGTGCCGGGAGATGGGGATGCTGGAGGGCCAGCCGGGCGTGGTGGGCTCGGCCGTATGGAACGAGGAGCGGGCGATCGACACCGACCTGGCTCTGTGCGCCGCGGGCCTGCATCCCGACGGCACGCTTGAGGAGGTGGACCTGGCGGCGTTCTGGCTGGCCTGGGGGACGTATGCCGACGACTACTTCCCCGTCGTGTTCGGCAGGTCGCGCAACCTGGCGGCGGCGAAGATCGCGATGGCCCGGTTGTCGGCGTTCATGCCGCTCGACGGCTCGTCCCCGCCACCGCCCGCGAGCGCGCTCGAGCGTGGCCTGGCCGACATTTGGGCGCGCACGACAGGGCCGATGCCACTCGATGACCGCCGCAAGCTACGCGAGTCGGTCGAGAGCATGTGCGCGAGCTGGTTGTGGGAGCTGGCCAACCAGATCGCCAACCACATCCCCGACCCGGTGGACTACATCGAGATGCGCCGGGAGACGTTCGGCTCCGACCTGACAATGAGCCTGAACCGGCTGCGGCACAGCAAGGCGATCCCTCAGGAGGTCTACGAGAGCGGCTCGATGCGGGCGATGGAGAACGCCATCAGCGACTGCGCCATCCTGCTCAACGACATCTTCTCCTACCAGAAGGAGATCGAGTTCGAGGGCGAGCTGCACAACTGCGTCCTGGTGGTGCAGAACTTCTTCGACTGCGACTATCCAACAGCACTCACCATCGTCAACGACCTGCTGACGTCGCGGATGAAGCAGTTCGAGCACATCGTGGAGCACGAGCTGCCGATCGTGTGCGCCGACTTCGGCCTGGATGAGGAGGCCAGGCGGGATCTCGACGCGTTCGTGGCCGAGCTGCGGAACTGGGTGACCGGCATCCTCAACTGGCACCGCGGCTGCTTCCGCTACGACGAGCAGACCCTGCGCCGCCACAACCGGCCGCCGCGCCCGCGACTCGGCGGGCCGACCGGGCTCGGCACCTCGGCGACGGCGGTCTACGCGGGCAGGTGATGGGCGCGCGGCTCGTAGAACCAGCCCATCATGCGCAGCAGTCGCCGCTGGTACGGCGTGACGTTGTGCAGGCGAATCCACCGTTGCGACCGCGGCAATGTGGGCATGACGAGCACGCGCAGCCCTGAGACGTCGATGAAGGCCAGCGCGCCGGTGTCGACGTCGATGTAGGCGCCTTCGCGGCAACTCGCCAGGGCACAGGCCAGCGCGGAGCTGTTGGTGGCGTCGACCTCGCCGATCAGCGTCACGGCCGGCGCCCCTGGCGTCGCGCGAACTGTGATCGTCAGCTGCTCGTCCTGGTAGAGCAGCCGCTCCTCGACGCCACTCACGCTCGCACCCCCCAACGCACGCTCTGGGGGTAGTAGCCGGACCTGCTGCCTGCAGAGGATGACCGCCAAGGTGTCTGACGATTAACCCGAAACCAGGTTACATGAAGTATGTTTCACTATGTAATTTTCGCCCTGGAAATGACCGAATTGCGGGGAAATTATGAAGGGGATTCCGAGCAGGCCGATGTGAGCCCGCGCCGGCTGCGGGCTTGACGAACATCGGCCTGGTCGGAGGCGATCCGGGGGGCGGGCCTGCTCGCGGTGCTCCACCTGGGAGACGCCCCGGCAAGGTGCCGCCACGAGGGGTCGTGGCTACCGGAGCGCCGTCGCGGCAGGCAGGCCGCCCCTAGCGGCTCACTTGTTGTCGCCCGTCTTCTCCTCGTTGTTGAGCAGGTCGAGGTCGAGGTCGTCCAGGTGCACGAACGTGAGGACGTCGATGTACTTCACCGAGTCGTTGAGCACGTCGTTGAGCGCGGTCACGTCGTCGAGGAGGCTGAACTGGCTCAAGATCTGCTTGTCCTTGTTGAACACGTTGGGGCCGACGTCGGCCGAGGCGCTCGTGGCCGAGAACCCGAACAGGAAGCCCGCGATCGCTGTACCGGCGAGAATGCGACGCATCATTTTGTACTTCTCCTTCGTCGGAATCGGCGCGGGATGCGCGTCATCGTAAATCACTCGCACGGGGTTGCGAGATTCTGGGAATAACGATCTCGCGGGCTGTCGGCGGGTCGCAACCTGGCCGAGTTAAGTCGAAGTCAAATGCGCATCCCAATTCCTTGGCCGTTGATCATGGTCCGCATGGACATGTCCCGACTGGTCGGGATTTGTCCTGGCCAGCATGGCGGCAATTTTTCATCTTATTGCCATACGCACGTCCCGCATGACCAAAGGGCGTTTTATCCGCATAGGGATGGCGGAATGCTAGTGGGAGAACGACCTGATTACGCGCCGCGGCAGGCTCCGGCGCGGACGAGTCACGGGAGCGCTGAAATATGCCATGAATGGACCACGGCCGCTGCTGCTAATAGCTCTGACTAATGCGATTCTGCACGCCCCGCATTCCACTCCGGCGGCGGCCGCCAATGGTTGTGCTGCGGGAGGCATTTGTGCGCAGGCCGTCTCGCCCGCCGCCCACCCGGCCTGGGCCACGTCGGCCGGCGGGGCCATCGCGGTCCGGGCGGCCATCGAGATGATCGGCGTCCCGTACTCGTGGGGCGGCGGCGGGATACGCGGGCCCGGATTCGGCACCGGGAAAGGGGCCAGGACCAGGGGTTTCGACTGCTCGGGGCTGACGGAATACGCGTGGGCGCGGGCCGGGGTGCTGATCGGCACGACGACGTCCGAGCAGTGGCGGTCGGGGATCCGAGTGCCCAAGGAGCAGGTGGAGTCGGGGGATCTGGTCTTCTACGACAACGATCCACACCGTGCGGGGCCTGAGCACGTCGGCCTGGCGGTGGACTCGACGCGGATGGTGCACGCGCCGTACACCGGACAGTTCGTACGGGTGGATCCGCTGGAGAGGCGGACGTTCATGGGGGTGGTACGGCCGAGCGCGAGTGAGGCCAACGTCGATTCTTCGGGCGTCACGGACGCCGATCCACCGGACGAGGCCGATCCTTCCGAGGCCGCCGACGTCGACCTGTAGCCGCGCGTCACATGCGCGGCCGCGCGGCCCGGGTCGTCCTGCAGTGATCGACCTGAGCCGCGCGGCGCTGGAAGCTCGGTGCGCACCAAGCTCGTGCCGTGGCTTCGCGAATTTCCACGGCCCGTCTTCCTTCGGCTCACCTCAAGGCTCCAGGAAGGAGACCTTGGCCGGGCGGGCTCCCTTTTCTCCAAGGGACGGGGAGCCGCCGATCACCTTCCTGCCTACGCCACGCGAGGAGCCGTCAGTTGTTGGCGCCCGTGGCTTCCTCGTTGTTCAGGACGTGGGCGTCGATGTCGTTCAGGTGCAGCAGCGTGAGGATGTCGACGTACTTGACCGAGTCGTTCAGGACGTCGTTGAGTGCGGTCAGGTCGTCGAGGATGCTGAACTGGCTCAGGATGCTCTGCCCGCTGTTGTGCGGGTTGGGGCCGACGTCGGCGGAGGCTCCGGTGGCGGAGAAGCCGAGTGCGGCGGCCGCGATTGCTGCACCTGCCAGAATGCGACGGATCATGTGTGGTTTCCTCCATGGATCGGCGCGGAATTACCGGCGCCATAGTCGTTTTTGCAGGGCTGTGAGGTGCCGGAAATAACAATCGCGGCAGGGAGCGGAGTCCGCAACTCAGAAAGCCCACATCGAGGTCAAGGAGGCGCCTCGTTTTCTTGGCAGTGGGTTTTCCCACTCGTCGCCGACGCACGGCATATACACTGCGCCGGAAGGTCGGCAAACGAGCTTTATTTTGGCTGGCCGCGCGGGCGTTGGGACTATCGTTCACCGCCGTTTAGGCAACGATCACCCGAAACTTGAGAATCGCCCGTACGCCGATCGGCGTACCCGGAGCGCCGCCCGCGGGCTGACGTCCGGCCCGAACAAAGCGGCGAGGATGGCCGCGAGTTCCCGAATCCGGAGGTCTGGAGAGAGCGATGCGACCGCGTATCCGCAAGTCAGTCATGGTTATCCACGTCGTCGTCTCGGTCGCGCTGCTCGGTGAGGTGTGGGGGCTGGTCGTGCTGAATACGGCCGCCGCGCTGACAAAGGACCTAGAGCTGGCCCACGCCGCCTATCGGTTGATGCCGGCGCTGGTGTTCGCGGGCGGGATACCGCTCAGCCTGACCGCATTGATCACCGGCATCCTGCTGGCCCTGACCAGCCATTGGGGGCTGTTTCGCTATTACTGGACAGCCGCCAAGCTGGTGCTGCTGGTGGCCGTGATCTGCGTGGGCATGTTCCTGTTCGATCCCGAGGGAATGGCGGCCGCGACCGAAGGCGGCAGAGCGGCCGTGGCCACTCGCCAGTGGGGTCAGGTGGCCGCGCTGGGCACGCAGATCGTCATGCTGATGATCGCGACGGCCCTGTCGGTGTTCAAGCCGCGCGGCAAACTCCGGTGACGTCGGCGGGGGCGGGCGGATAGAAATCGACCATGAATTCAGAAACGCCGGAGCTCGTCGCCGCGGCCGGGGAACGGGCGCGGGCGGCAGGCTCCGGCGTCATCCTGGCCACGGCCCGCTGAAGGCCCGGCAGGCGCGTCTCAGGGTTGCTCGGTGAGGTGGTCGAGGGCGGTCGACAGTCGTTGCAGGGCCTGCAGGCACTCCTCCGCCCCCTCTGTGCCCAGCTCGGCCACCAGACGATCGGCGAACGCATGGTGGCCGGGGGTGATCTTGGCGACCGACTCGCGACCGGCCGCCGTCGGCTGCAGGAGCTTGGCCCGGCGGTGCGCGGGATTGGGCCGGTATTCGGCCAGGCCCCGCTCCACCAGCAGGTCGGCGATGCGCTGCACGCCCTGCCTGGTCATCCCCATGGCCCTGGCGATCCCGGCGACGGGCAGCGGCTCGTACAGGACCGCGCCGAGCACCTGCCACCACGCGGCGGTCAGCCCCGCGGGCCTGGCCAGCCCGTCCGCCACCTGGAGGAACTGCCCGTTGAGCCGGAAGGCCCCGAGCGCCAGGCCGGAGAGCAGGTCCGCCGGCTCCCTCATGCCACCGCCAGCACCTCGAAGGCCGACGCGTCGCTCCTGGCGAACAGCCGGAACCAGGCGTCCAGCACCTCAGGCCGGTAGATGTCGAGCCGCCGGAAGATCTCCCTCGCGAACGCCACCGGCTCCGTCGGACCCGCCGTGATCAGGTCGCCCCCGAGCACCGCGTCCTGGTCGAGGTAGCGCTTGGCGCCCGCGTAGCCCTCCTGCGCGGCCAGATAGTGCACCACGGCGCTCGTGTGGTCACGGTCGTCCAGCAGCCCTTCGCGGGCCAGCCCGGCCGTGGCGCCGCAGATGGCCGCGACCGGCACGCCCGCGTCGAGGAACTCGCGGGCCTTGCGCGCGAACGGCGCCAGCTCCTGGCCCGCATCCCACAGGTCCGCCCCCGGCAGGATGAGCAGCGCGCTGTCGGAAGGAGAGAGCTGGTCGAGCGCGAGGTCGGGGGTGAGGTGGAGGCCGCCCATGGTGACGACGGGATCCGTCGTCGGGCCCACCGTGACGATCTCGTAGCCGGCGGGCTCGCGCTGGTAGCGCCCGTTGCGCAGGTGCGCGGTCGCGTGACCGGTCTCCCAGTCGGCGAGCGTGTTGTAGATGGCGTGGTGAACGATTCCCTTCATGACAGCATGTTGTCATTTCGACAGCATGTTGTCAATCGTTTCCCGTGCGAGGATAGATCCATGGCAGAGATCGTCGGCGGAGGACGTCCAGTCAACGACGCCGAGCGGCGGGTGATCGCATATTTGCGCGACCACGCGCCCGCCGACTGGCTGCTGCTGCACAACGTGGAGGTTCCGCGCGGCGACGACATCTTCGAGGTGGACCTGCTCGTGCTGACCGGCCACTCGCTCGTGGTGGTCGACGTCAAGGGCACCAGGGGCCGCATCGAGGTGTCGGGCACGCGGTGGTTCCCGCCGCGCCGGGAGGCGTTCGGCTCTCCGGTGGCCAAGCTGCGCGGCACCGCGAAGGCGCTGAAGGGCCTGCTGGTGTCCAGGGCCACCCAGCTCGAACGCGTCTACGTCGACTGCCTGGTCGTGCTCACCTCGCCCGACGCCGAGCTGGTCGATCCCGCCGGGCGCGACGCGGTCAACGTCACCGACCTGCCGCGGCTGATCGCCACGCTGAGCGACGTCTCGCGGGTCCGGCGGGGGTGCAGCCCGGACGCGAAGCCGTACCTGACCGCGATTCTGGACGCGCTCAACCAGACCGTACGCCGCAGCACCGCACCCCCGAGGTTCGGCAACTGGGAGGTCGAGGAGCAGCTCGGCGGCGACGCCAGGATCACCGAATACCGGGCGTTCAACGTGACGCTGCCGGGCAGCGAGACCGTGCTGCTGCGGGTCTACCAGGCCGATCCGCTGGCCGACCACGAGGCGCGGGCGGCCGAGCGGCAGCGCATCGCCAACGCCTACCAGACGCTGGCCAGGATCCCCCCGCATCCGTGCGTGGTGCGCTCGCGCGACTTCTTCGCCATCGACGATGAGAGCCGGTTCGTGCTGGTGCTCGACGACGTGCACGGCGAGGCGCTGCACCTGTCGCTCGGCAAGGGCGCGCGGCTGGGCGTGATCCAGGACCTGCTGCGCGGGCTGGCGCACGCGCACGCCAACGGCGTCGTACACCGGGCGCTCACCCCCGCCTCCGTGCTGGTGACCGACGACGGGCACGCGGTGCTGACGGGGTTCGACTACGCCAAGCCGGGGCCGCGCAACTACACCGTCGCCCACGAGCTGGGCAACGTGCTCGATGCCCACTACGTGGCGCCCGAGTGTCAGGAGCAGCCCGACCGGATGACCACGGCCTCCGACGTCTACGCGGCCGGGGCCATCGCCTACCACCTCCTCACCGGCCAGCACCCGACCAGCGCCGACGCCCAGGGGCCCGACGTGCCCGAGGTGGTGCGCAGGATGCTCGACCACTCCCCCGCCAAGCGGCCGACCGCCGCGGAGGCGCTCGACGCGCTGGAGAGCGCGCCGCTCCAGGAATCGCGGCTCAGGCGGCTGGTACGTCGCATAGTGTCCCGTCCATGACCATCCACCTGCGTCCCGTCAAAGAGCGTGACCTGCCCTTCCTGTACCGGCTCACGAGCGAACCGGACAGCACCGGCGAGTTCCAGTGGTACGGCTTCCTGAACCCCCACCGCATGAGCAAGCGCTGGGAGGATAACGGGATGCTGGGCGAGGACGGCGGCATATTGATCATCGCGCACGCCGAGGACCGGGTCGGCTTCGTCTCGTGGAGCAAGCAGATCGCCAACACGGCCAGCTACTACTGGTCGATGGGGCTGATCGTGGCGCCGGAGCACCGCGGCCAGGGGTACGGCACGCAGGCGCAGCAGCTGCTCGTGCGTTACCTGTTCGATCACTCGACGGTCAACAGGATCGAGGCGGCCACCGAGATCACCAATGTGGCCGAGCAGCGGGCGCTGGAGAAGGCCGGGTTCACCCGTGAAGGCGTTCTGCGTGGCATCGGCTTCCGCGCCGGTGAGTGGCGCGACGGCGTGCTCTACAGCATGATCCGCTCCGACCTGGACGAAAAGCCGTAACGCGTCCTGGGTGGTGCGCTTCAGACGGGCAGGCTGCGCCGGATCGCGCTCGCGTGCCTGAGGTAGTCGAGGGCCAGCCCGGTGCGCCCGGCCGAGCGGTGCACCTCGCCCAGGAGCTGGGTGGTCGACGCCTCGCCGCTGCGGTCGCCGAACGGCGCCAACGGCAACAACTGCGTCGTCACGATGAAGGCGAAGTCGCTCGGCACGGCCACGGCCACCAGCGCGTACCTGGAGGTGCAAGGCAGCGCCAGGAAGACGGACTCGGGCAACTACGGCTACTACGCCGGACCGGTGGTCGCGGCCGCGGCCGGCAAGTGCGTCAAGTGGGGCGGCAAGGCGGGTGCCTCGACGTACGACAGCCCGTTCGAGCACTGCGGCAGCTAGCGCGAGGTGCGGCCGGGCGGTGTGAGAGCGCCGCCCGGCCTACACGTGTGTGATGGTGTCCAGCACGTCTATGACGTAGATCTTCCCTGGCGACGGCACGGCTATGCGGCTGCCGACCCGCCGGCCCACGAGCGCGCCCAGCCAGGCGTCGGGCACCGACCCCTGCTTGAGCGTGAACGCGCTGGGCCCGCCCCGCCGGTACGACGAGTCCACGACCTTCCTGGAGGGCCAGGCCGCGGCCACGTACTGGACCACCACCTTCGCCCCGGCCACGATCTCCCGCCCCGAGCCGTCGATGAGGACACGGGGCGGCGCGGCGGGCGTGAGGTCGGCGGGCACCACCGGCAGGGTACGGCCGACGAGCCGCGCGTCGGGCGGGTAGCCGCCCAGGATGTCGAACACCAGCACCAGCGTGTCCGCAGGTGAGACGCCCGTCAGCGGCACGTTCGGCCCCAAGGCCTCGGCGGCCGGGCTGACCAGCATGACCCTGCTGCCCGCAGGGCGGCCGATCAGCGACTGCCGCCAGGTCTCCGACACCTGCCGGCCGTCGAAGACGACCGTGGTGGGCTGGTTGGCGTCGTAGGTGTTCATGTACGGCTGGTTACCCGACCACCGCCGGATGTCGACGTCGGCGAGCACCACGTCACCCGGCACCGTACGCCGCCCGCTGCCCATGGACAACACCGTGATCCGCGGCGTGCGACCCGGCTTGCCCTTGGGTATGGCGACCACCGGCTTGCTGCCGAACTCGCCCGTGACGACGGGCTGCGTGCCGTCCTCGGCCAGGCCACACGCGGTGGCGAGTACGAGCACAGCAGGCCAGAACAGACGCACGATAATCCTCCAGGGCAGATCCGAAGGAGTACTTGCCGCATTGGGCAAAAGGAATGCTTCGGGTCTCGCCATCTCACGACAAAAGGCGCGGGAGACTTGTCCCTGTGAGTAAGCAGAACTTGGCGCGGCGGGTCGCCGAGGCGGCCGAGATCGCGCTGACCACCAGGAAGTACGTGACGTTCATCGACGTGGTGACCGGTCTGCGCTGGCTGCACTCCAGGCACGTGGACACCTGGCGGCAGGGCCGGGTCGCCACGCTGGCCGAGCTGGCGGCCGTGGATGAGGACCGCCTGCTCACCACGGCCGCCCTGCTGCGGGACTGGGCACTGGCCAAGGGCCTGAAACCGGTCGAGACTCCGTACGTGGCCGGCACCCGCGACCGCCGCGAGCTGCGTTTCACCTCCGGCCCCGGGCAGGAGGCGTTCCGCGTGCACTGGCTCTCGCCCGACCTCAGCGAGACCAGGGTCCGCAAACTCACGGAGCCCAAGGTGCCCGACCTGGTGGCGGTGGCCCCGCTCAACGACTGGACATGCGCGACCTGCGGCGACACCGGACCGTACCTGATCATGGAGGACGATCAGCCGCACTGCCTGACCTGCGCCGACATGGACCACCTGGTGTTCCTGCCCGCGGGCAACGCGGCGCTCAGCCGCCGGGCCAAGCAGGAGAGCGGCCTGTCGGCGGTGGTGGTCCAGTTCAACCGGCGGCGCAAGGTCTACCAGCGCCTGGGCCTGCTGGTGGAGGACGCCGCGCTGGCCGCGGCCGAGGAGCGGTGCCTGGCCGACGAGGAGGTACGCCTGCGCCGCCGCGACCGCGACCGGGTGCGCAGAGCGGAGCAGGACGTGGAGTTCCAGGCCAGGATGGCGGCCGAGATCGCCAGGCTGTTCCCGAGTTGCCCGGACAAGCGGGCGCAGGAGATCGCCGAGCACGCGGGCCAGCGCGGCAGCGGCCGGGTGGGCCGGTCCGCGGCGGCCAGGGCGCTCGACGAGAACGCCATCACGCTGGCCGTGATCGCCTCGATCAGGCACCTCGACACCGAGTACGACAGCCTGCTGATGTCCGGTGTGCCCAGAATGGCGGCCAGGGACATGATCAGGGACCGCATCGAAGGCAAGCTGGAGGAGTTCAGACGGCCATGAGCGACTGGCATGACACACGGGAAGAACTGCGCGCGTTCGCCCTGCGGCTGCCGGAGACCCACGAGGACCACCCGTGGGGCGAGACGGTGATCAAGGTGAACAAGAAGGTGTTCCTCTTCCTCGGCATCGACGAGCAGACCGAGAAGTGGGACCCGGCGTTCGGCGTGAAGCTGCTGTCGGAGGCGCACGGCCACGCGCTGACCGTCGAGGGGGCGGCGCCCAGCAGCCACGGGCTCGGCAAGGCGGGATGGGTGACCGTGCCGTTCCTGGCCGAGCTCCCGGAGACCGAGGTGCTGCTCGACTGGGTGGAGGAGAGCTATCGGGCGATCGCCCCGAAGCGGGCGGTCAAGGAGCTGGACCTCAGGTGACGGCGAGGCGCTGGGCGTACTTCTTGTCCCGCCAGAGCTCCTTGTCCAGCACCTCCAGCAACGTGGCCGCCGCGTCGTGGACGTCGGCGTACCCGATGTAGAGCGGCGCGAAGCCGAACCTGAGCAGGTCCGGCGCGCGGAAGTCCCCGTGCACGCCGCGGTCGATCAGCGCCCGCATCACCGGGTAGCCGTCGGGGTGGCGATAGCTCACCTGGCTGCCGCGCGCGGCGGCGTCCCGGGGCGAGGCCAGCTCCAGCGCGTCCCCGACCAGGTCGATGAAGAGCGAGGTCAACGCCATGCTCTTGGCCCGCACCAGGTCCATCGGCACCCGTTCCCACACGTCCAGCGCCGCCTCCAGTCCCGCCAGCGACAACACGTGCGGGGTGCTCACCACGAACCGCCTGATGCCCTCGGCCGGCCGGTAGCCGGCCTCGAACGCGAACGGCTCGGCGTGGCCGTGCCAGCCCGACAGGACGTTCTCGGCGGTGGCGTGGTGGCGCGGGTTGACGTAGAGGAACGCGGGCGCGCCAGGCCCGCCGCAGAGATACTTGTACGTGCACCCGACCGCGAAGTCGGCCCCCGAGACGTCCACCTCCATGGCGCCCACGCTGTGGCACACGTCCCACACCATGAGCGCCCCGGCCGCCTGGACCGCGGCGGTGACCGACGGCACGTCGTGACGCGCGGCGGTGCGGTAGTCCACCTCCGACAGCAGCACCACGGCCGCGTCGTCGAAGCGCCCCTCGGCGAAGTCGCGCACTTCGTAACCGCCGAGCAGCCGGGCCAGCCCCTGCACCATGTAGTGGTCGGTGGGGAAGTTCCGCAGGTCGGAGACGATCACCCGGCGCTCGGGACGCAGCCGCAGGGCCGCCGCCACCGCCTGGTAGACCGCGATCGAGGTGGTGTTGCCCACCACGACCTGCCCCGGGCCGGCGCCGATCAGCGGCGCCAGCCGGTCGCCCGCGGTCAGCGGCTGCTCGTACCATCCGGCGTGGTTCCAGCCACCGACGAGTTGCTCGCCCCATTCGTCCTCGACCGTCCGCCGGACCCGTTCCGCGGTATGGCGGGGCAACGCGCCCAGCGAGTTGCCGACGAGGTAGACGACCCCTTCCGGGAGCACGAACTCGGCTCTGAACTCCCGCAGCGGATCGTCGGCGTCAAGGGCGAGGCAGCGATCGCGATCCAAGGTTCACTCCTGTTTCGGCGGGATGGTGGCGATTACCTGGTTCACGCCATTGTCGGTCACGACGTCGACGTGCATGTTTCCGCGCGCCGAGTGCCATCATGATCGCTCCTGTGGATGGTAGGCGACGACTTGCATCTCGATGAGGAGATGCGGGTGCGGGAGCTGGTGCACCGCGACCGTGGCCCTGGTGGGTCCCTCCTCGTCGAAGAACTCGGCGTAGACCTCGTTGTAGCCCTTGAAGTCGTTCATGTTCACCAGGTAAGCCGTGATCTGCACGAGATCGGCGAGAGACCCGCCGGCGGCCTTGAGGATGTCGCCGATGTTCTCGATGACCGCCCTGGTCTGCGCGCGGATGTCCAGGTTCGTCACCCCGCGCTTGTCCACCTCCACGCCCACGAACGTGTCGTCAGGGCGCCGGCAGCTCGTACCCGAGACGTACAGGAAGTCGCCTGCCCGCTTGACGTGCGGGAACCTGCCTCGGGGAGTGGCCTTGCCCGGCACGCGGAGGGCCTTGCCCCTTTCGATCACGTCGTGAACACCGCCCGTACGGAGCCGAGTCCCTCGATCCGCGCCTCGAACACGTCCTCGGGACCGACCGGCACCACCGGCCCGAGCGCGCCGGTCAGCACCACGTCCCCGGCCCGCAGCGGGTAGTCCGTACGGCCGAGCCGGGTGGCCAGCCAGACGGCGGCGTTGAGCGGGTTGCCCAGGCACGCCTCGCCGGAGCCGGTCGAGACCTCCTGCCCGCCCCGCGTCATCGTCATCCCGGCCGCGCGCAGGTCCAGCCCCATCAGGGAGGTGGGCGTGTTGCCGAGCACGAACGCGCCGCCCGAGGCGTTGTCCGCGATCGTGTCGGCCAGCGTGATGTCCCAGTCGGCGATCCGTGAGTCGGCGATCTCGATGGCGGGCAGCGCGAACTCCACCGCCCTGATCACGTCGGCCACCGTGAAAGGCCCGCCGACCAGTTCCCCGCCGAACACCAGAGCGACCTCGGCCTCGGCCCGTGGCTGCAGGAACTTCTCCAGGGGCACAGGAAGCCCATCGGAGTAGGACATGTCCGCGAAAAGCATGCCGTAGTCCGGTTGATCGATCCCGAAGTGCTTCTGCAGCAGCGCGTTCGTCACGCCGATCTTCCTGCCGACCAGCCGCCGCCCCGCGCCGAGCGCCCGCCGCGTGTTGATCTCCTGTACGGCGTACCCCTCGGCCGCCGTGCTGACCAGGTCCCTGATCGGCGCGCACGGCTTGCCGGAACGCGCGGCTTCGACCAGCCGGTCGGCCGCATGGGACCGCGCGTCCACGGCCTGGGACCATTCGTCATACATCGGGTTGCTCCAGTTTGATGGTGATCGTGGTGGGTTCAGAGTAGAAGTCGAGTGACTGGGTGCCGCCCTCCCTGCCGATGCCCGACAACTTCACGCCGCCGAACGGGGTCCGCAGGTCGCGCAGATACCAGGTGTTGACCCAGACGAGCCCCGCCTCCAGCCGCTGCGCCACCCGGTGCGCGCGGTCGAGGTTCGTCGTCCAGAGCGTGCCGGCCAGGCCGTAGTCGCTGCCGTTGGCCAGGTCGATCGCCTCGGCCTCGCTGTCGAAGGGCGCGACGTGGCACACGGGACCGAAGATCTCCTCCCTGTTGAACCTGGACCATTCTGACAAGCCTGTCACCACCGTCGGTTCCACGAAATAGCCGGAATCGCGGTGATCGCCGAACGCGGGGACGCTGCCTCCTGTGAGTACCTTGGCTCCCTCCGAGCGGGCCAGGGCGTAGTAGGAGAGCACTTTCTCGCGGTGTTCGGAGGAGATCATCGGCTGCGGCTCGACCTCCTGGGCGCGGATCGCGAGCCGCGCCCAGAACTCCTCGAAGATCGACCGCTGGACGTAGAGCCGCTCGGTGCACAGGCAGACCTGGCCGCCGTTGGTGAAGACCGACTTCACGCTGCCCTCGATCGCGCGGTCGAGATCGCAGTCCTCGAAGACCAGCCCGGCGTTCTTCCCGCCCAGCTCGAACGAGATCGGCTTGACCCGGTCGGCCACCGTCTTCATGATCGCCGTGCCCGTACTGGTGGAGCCGGTGAACGTCACGGCGTCCACCCCAGGGTGCTCGACGAGGAGCTGGCCGGCGGAGCCGTACCCGAAGATGATGTTGACGACGCCGGCGGGCAGCCCCACTTCCGCGCAGATCTCCGCGAACACCGCCGCCGAGCCCGGCGTGCTCTCCGACGGCTTGACCACCACCGTGTTGCCCGCGACCAGCGCGGGCGCCAGCTTCCACGTCATGAGCAGGAACGGCAGGTTCCACGGGACGATCACCGCGATCACCCCGTGCGGCCTGCGCACGGTGTAGCTGAGCACGCCCGACAGGTGGAAGGCGTCGTCGGGGCGCTGGGCGGCGATCTCGGCGAAGGCGCGGAAGTTCGCGATGCCGCGCGGGATGTCGAGCGTGCGGGTCTGGTCGAGCGGCTTGCCGGTGTCGGCGATCTCGGCGTCCACCAGGTCGTCGAAGCGGGCCTCGATGCCCTCGGCCAGGCGGCGCATCCACCCGGCCCGCTCGCCGACGGGCATCGCCGCCCAGTCGCGGGCCGCCTCCCTGGCCGCGCGCACCGCCCGGTCGACGACCTCGGGGTCGGCCTGGTGGACCTGCCTGATCACCGTGCCCGTCACCGGGTCGTGGACGGGAAACGCCATTCCCGCGGCCACCGGCTGGCCACCGATGTAATGGGTCAGCACAACACTCTCCTTATCTCCCTTGTAGCCGGTCCTTATAGTCGGTCGGCGGACACGGGGGCTTCCCGGGACACGGAACCCTCGATCGCATCGTCTCCCTCGATCGCGACCAGCGCTATGCACGATGCTGTTGGGATGCACACTCGCACCGATCAAGTCACCGCTCACGACGGCTCCTTCGACGTGCACCTGTGGCTGCCCGACAGCGGAACCGGCCCGGGGATCCTGCTCGTCCAGGAGATCTACGGAGTAGGGCCCTACATCGAGAAGGTCGCGACGGAGCTGGCCTCCCGCGGCTACGTGGTGGCCGCGCCCGACCTGTTCTGGCGCCTGCACCCCCACTGGCAGGCCGAACACACCCCCGAGGGCACGAAGGCCGCGATCGAGCTGGTCGGCGGCTTCGACTTCGCGCAGGGCGTGGCCGACTGCGCGCTCACCGTCGCCCACCTGCGATCGCTGCCCGAGGTGAGCGGCGGGATCGGCGCGCTCGGCTTCTGCCTGGGCGGCTCCATCGACTACCTGCTGGCCACGCAGGTCGAGCTGGACGCGGTCCTGTCCTTCTACGGCTCCGCCGTGCCCGACGCGACCGGCCTCATGGACCGCGTCGCCGCGCCGCTCCTGCTGGTCTTCGGCGGCAGCGACCCCTACATCGCGCGTGAGCGGGTGGCCGTGGTCGAGCAGGCCGCGGAAGGCCGGCCGAACGTGGTCATGCACGTCGAGGAGGAGGCCGGGCACGCCTTCCACAACAGCGAGGCGCCGATGTTCCACCATCCCGAGGCGGCGGAGCGTACGTGGGAGCTGGCGCTGGCGTTCCTGGGCGAGCACCTGCCCGCGCGCCCGTGACTGTGCGCCAGCGCACCCGCTTGCCCCTGAGACCTGTCCAGATGGACATCTTCCGGTATCCCTAGATCATCGCCATCATGGTCGGATGGCGCGGACGTGGGAATTGTGGGGAAACGTCATTATTGCT
This sequence comes from Nonomuraea marmarensis, assembly GCF_043197025.1. Classification (NCBI taxonomy): domain Bacteria; kingdom Bacillati; phylum Actinomycetota; class Actinomycetes; order Streptosporangiales; family Streptosporangiaceae; genus Nonomuraea; species Nonomuraea marmarensis. Next base: position 95,732 of record NZ_JBICRM010000009.1, on the reverse strand, counting down.
GGTACTTTTGCACTCCCCCTGGCCTTGCTAGCAATCTTGCTTCTCTCCCGCCACCGCGTTCGCGCCAGCCATCCGGCGCCCCTGCGCACCTCGATCGCCGACGTGGGCATCGTCGTCGGCACCGCTCCCTGGATCTGGATGATCCTCACCCCGTCGAGCGGTCAGACAGGAGTCAGTCTCGTCCCGTTCAAAGACCTCACAGAGCTCGCGAGCGCACCGTGGGAGGCGGTGTTGGTGCAGGTCGGCGGCAACCTGCTGGTGTTCGCGGCGCTCGGCGCGCTGCTGCCGGTGCGCAGCGGCGGCATGTCCTCGACGGCTCGCGTTGCGGCCGTCGCGGCCGCCTTTTCGGTCCTGGTAGAACTCCTCCAGTACGCCCTGCGCCTCGGCCGTTTCTCCTCCATCGACGACGTCATCCTCAATACGGCGGGGGCCGTGATCGCCTCGTTGGTTACTCGCCGCTGGTGGGCCGGTCGAATACCGGCTAGGACCGTTCCACGGTAACGGCCCGCGAAAACACCCCGGAATTCCTCACACAGGCACGATCCGCTCAAAAGAAGCTCGCGACCAAGCTTTTTATCTGTGCGATCGTGGACAAGACGGGGCAAGTTCTCTGGAGACGCCACAACCTGGTTGGTGACAGAGGGTGATCGAACGTGTCTGAATCCCCGGTATCCCACGAGCCCCCTATTTATCGACGCATCGCCGACGGCCTCCGCGCCCGGATTCTGTCCGGCGAACTGCGCGACGGGGACCGACTACCGGGCGAGAACGCGCTGATGGCCGAACACGCAATCGCACGAGCCACCGCCAGGCAGGCGCTTGCCGTACTGATCAATGAAGGGCTGGCGGTGCCCAAACGAGGCTCGGGGGTTTACGTGCGGCTGTTCAAACCGATTCGCAGGCACGGCTCACGCCGCCTGTCACGAGAGCAGTGGGGTCAGGGGCGGGCCATCTGGGACGCCGACACCCGCGGCCGCCCTTTCACCGTGGACCGGGTGGAGGTGGTGTTGGAGCGAGCCACGGAGGAGGTGGCCGACGTTCTCGAGAGCGGCGAGGTATGGGTACGTCGGCGCCGCTACTCGGTCGACTCCAGACCCGTGCAGCTGGCCACCTCCTACTTCCCCGCCCACCTGGTGCAGGGCAGCGCGATCACCCTCGCGGACACCGGCCCCGGTGGCGTCTACGCCAGGCTGGGCGACCTGGGCCTGCCCCCGGCCCACTTCACCGAGGAGGTACGCGCCCGCATGCCGGGACCGCGCGAGAGCGGGCTGCTCGACCTGCCGGGCGGCACCCCGGTGATCGTCATCGCCCGCACCGCGTACACGTCGGGTGGGCTGCCAGTAGAGCTCAACGAGATGGTGCTCGACTCCGCCGCGTACGTACTCCAGTACGATTTCGACGCCTAGTTCAACCCCATCTGTCAAGCGATAGGTTGACCTGTCCATCACGATCATTGCGTTCTCTAGAGATGTGCAGCACCTTCTAAGGAGATGGAACCTCGCCTGGGGGCCCGGGAAAGGCGGACAGCGATGTCCTTTGATCGGCATCTTGCCGAGATCGCCCGGGAGTACCCCCAGTGGACCATCTGGCGGAGCGACGCGGGCCGCTGGTGGGCCACGAGACACCATCCGCTGAGCGCGGCGCAGCGCGATGCCGGATGCGCGATGACCATCGACGCGGACGACCCGGACGGCCTGCGCGACCAGCTCCGGGACCAGGAGAGACGGGCCGGTGAGCAGCACCACTGGCGGGCCGGCCCGGCGCCTCCTTGACGCGAGGTCGTGGAGCGTTCCGCGGCCCGCGCACACGAGCAGCCCGGTGCCGGGTCCAGCGTCTCGGCGGCCCCGGTACCGGGCCCCCAATCAGGAGGGGCCACGAACGCGGAAGCCTCCGACCCTATCGGGGGCGGGGGCTTCCGCTCCGTGGGGTTACTTGTGCACCTCGGACAGCCGGACGATCTGCACGTCGGTGTCGTCGGAGACGGCCTCCTGCGGCTGCTGCTCCTCGTCCTCCTGAACGATCACCCGCACGTCGTCCTGCGGCGACGGCGGCGTTGCGGGCGCCGGGGACGCCGGGGGCATGGCGGACTCGGAGATCAGCGGCCCGGCCGCCGACTCGCTGCGCATGAGGTCGCCCAGCACCGAGCTGACCTCGGTCAGCCGCCGCACGACCTCCGTGTGCGTGTTGGTCAGGTATTCGACCCGGCGGCCCGCCTGCTCGTCCAGCGACGCCGTGCGCTGCCGGGCGTCCGTCAGCATCGACTCGGCCTCGTCCCTGGCTCCCCTGAGCAGCTGGTCGGCCTGCGTGTTGGCGGACTGCAGCAGCTGCTCGGACTCCGCCTGGGCCGCCGCGACCACCCGCTCGGCCTCGGTCCGCGACTCGCGCAGGCCATCCTCCGCCTCCGTGCGGGCGGCGTTGAGCTGCTCCTCCGCGTCCGCGCCGGCCTGGGCCAGCATGCGCTCCGCCGCCTGCGTCGCCTCGCTCACCCGCCGCTCCGCCTCCGCCTGCGCGGAGGTGAGGATCTTGTCGGACGTCTCGCGGGAGGTCGTCACGAGCCGGTCGGCCTCCGACTTGGCCGCGTCGCGCACGCTGGAGGCCTCGGCCTCGGCATCCTCTCGCTTCGAGGCGGCCTCCTCCTCGCCGAGGCGGAGGATCTGCGCGAGCCTGGGGCTGAGGTCGTCGTAGCTCTGCGGCGCCTCGACCATGCGCCGCCTGGCCTCCGCCAGCTCGATGCGGCCCTGTTCGGCCTGGTCGATCGCCCGCGCCAGCCGCTCTTCCAGATCTCTGACTTGGTTACGGGTACGGATCATGTAGTCGTGGACCTGGCGGCGGTTGTAGCCGCGCATCACGACCTCGAAGGTGTCCTCTTGCATCAGATCGGGAATGCTCTCGTGCTGGTTTGTCATGGGGGTTACCTAAGGGTGGTTTGCGTGAGGCGGGGGAAAGCTGCGGGTTGTGAGGGTCTGACGACGAGACGTCAGGAAACGACTTTCCTGCCATCTGCCCACGTCCGCAACCGGAACGCCAGACCTGGAGCGGGAATTACGATGTGACGAATGTACATAGCAGCGTTGGACAACGGGGCAGTCCCGGACATACACCCCGAGGCGTACATCGCGCCCGGCGCCGTCGTGGTCGGCAGCGTGCGCGTGGGCCGGGGGTCGAGCATCTGGTACGGCTCCGTTCTCCGGGGGGACGACGAGCGGATCGAGATCGGCGAGGAGTGCAACGTACAGGATCTGTGCTGCCTCCACTCCGACCCGGGCGAGCCGGCGATCCTGGAGGACCGGGTCAGTCTGGGCCACAAGGCCATGGTGCACGGCGCCCATGTGGAGTCGGGCACCCTGATCGGCATCGGCGCGATCGTGCTGGGCGGCGCCCGCGTGGGAGCGGGCACACTGGTGGCGGCCGGAGCGCTGGTCGGCCCGGGCAAGAAGATCCCGTCCGGCGTGCTGGTGGCCGGGGTGCCCGGGAAGATCGTGCGCGAGCTCACCGACGACGACCGGGCGTCCTTCGCCCGTACGCCGGACAACTACGTGGCCAAGGCGCTCAGGCACCGGCAGGCGTCATCGCTTTGATCAGGACCTCGTCCGACACCGAGGCGGTGTTGAGGGGGTCGGCGTATTCGGGCAGTTCGGGCCGCAGGAACCGGACGAAGTCGACGGTCAGCTTCAGGTCGGGCACGCCCTTGACCTGCTTGGCGTTGCCCTTGGTCGCGTCCTTCTTGAGCAGGCTGTAGCTGTCCCAGTCGGTGTAGGCGGTGACGCCCCACTGCAGCACGTCGGGGAGGTTGGACGGCCAGCGCCGGCCGACCTTCCACTTGCCCTTGTCCTCCCTGTACAGCGCGACGAAGACCCGGCCCACCCTGGCCAGCGCCAGGTCCACCCAGCCGCTCTTGACGGTCAGCTCCTGCGGTTTGGAGCTGCCGTCCTGGGTGTACTTCACCTCGACCTGGCCGCTTTTGTCGGCTGTTCCGGCGGTGATGGAGACCCAGTTGGGCTTGGCGTACGAGTCGGGCTGGCGGGCCATCAGGCCGCCGAGGGAGAACTTCCGCTTGGGCTGGCCGCCGGTCTTGCCCTCGACCTTGACCCGCGCGTGCATGACGATGTCCCCCGCCAGATCCTGGTACACGAAGGGCCCGCGGAAGCCGTCGAACCAGGCCGAGGTCTTGGGCTCCAGGTACATCGAGCCCTTCACGGTCTTGTTCACGTCGAACTTGGCGAGCCGGTCGACGTCCTTCTCCGTCTCGCTCAGCTTGGTCCACATCGACAGGTCCTTGGCGTCGGCGAACTCCGTCGAGGCCCCGCCCACCTCCCCGCCGGGCGCCGGCGGGGTGGCGTTGGCCAGCGTGAGCACGCCGGGTCCTGAGGGCGTGGGTTGCGCTGACGTAGCCGTACCGCAACCCGCGAGCACGCTTACGACCGCCGACATCGCTGCCACCTTCGCCCTCATAGCGGACATTCTGCCGTGAAATGCCGGTGGATGATCCGAGCACTCCCAGTACGATGACGGCCGTGCGACCCTGGGATGCGTTCACCTCCGCCGAGGCGGAGGTCCGCGCGATGGTCGCGGACCCGCGTTGGCAGGGTCTTTCCGTGCCCGATCGCGCCCACGTCCTGGCGGCCAGAATTCTTGTGACCCCAGATGGCGACCGGTGGCTCTTCGGCGCGCACGCGCGCTGGCATCTGCTCGACCCCGCCGACGGCCGCTGGCACCTCGCGCCGCCGCCGCGGGGCACGCGGGCGCGCCAGGTGGGGCATGCCGCGGCGACGCTGCCGGACGGCGTGGTCCCGCCCGGCCCCGACTTCCACGCCGAGCCCGGCTCCACCCAGGCGTTCATCGGCCCCGACGTGTCGGCGAGCCTGACTGAGCAGCTCAGGGTGCTGCTGCGGGCCAGCGGCCGCAAGTCGGAGCTGGACTTCCCGCTGACGGCCTTCGACGAGATCTTCGCCTCCGACGTGCCGAGCACGGTGGCGGCCATCTGGGGCACGATCATGTGGTGCGCGTACGCGCCGGCCTTCGACGGCAACGAGCGGCTGATCACCGTGTTCGGCGAATACCTGCGCCGCTCGCTGCCCGGGGACGAGTGGGTGCGCTGGTTGCCCGCGCCGCCGCTGCTCGACCTCGTCACACTGGTGGCCGAGCGGGCGCGGGCCGGCCATTCCCGGGCCGCGCTCAGGCTCGCCGCCGTCATCGCGGACACGGCCCAGATCCTGCTCTCCGACACCCGCTTCAGGCCGCGGGCGCTCGCGCTGCTCACGATGGTCGAGCCCGTGCTGCGCGAGCCCGGCCTCGACGACGCCCTGCCCGACGACGAGGCGGTACGCCGGGCGTGGCTGGAACGTTGCCCGGCGCGGCTGGGCAGGGCGCTGCTCGGGGAGACCGACCAGGAGGCGCACTTCTCCCACGCCGTCTACGACCTGGTCGAGGCGCTGCAGTTCAGGCCGGATCCGCGCATGGCCGCGGCCATGTTCCTCGCCGATCTGTCCGATTCCAAGGGGATGCTGCCCGGCCGGCTGGACCACCGGCTCAGGCTGGCGTACGAGGAGCTGGATCGCGCCGGGCTCACCAGCACGTCGGCCGGCGAGGCGACCGAGCCCGAGGGTTTCCCCGTGCGGGTCCTGACCATGCCGGCGCCGGTGCTGGAGGTGGCGCCGCCGGACCGGGCGAGCGCGGCGTCGGTGCTCGGGGCCGCGTACGCGACCGGGCTCGCGTGGGGCGGGCTGACGGGGGCCAGGGTGCCGGAGCGGGGGTTGGCCGGACAAACGGCACTCGTACGCAGACTCATCCACGAACGCGACGACCACCACAGTTAACCCGTGAATACCGTTATTTCACCCTAACTCCGCCTATATCGTTCTAACACTTCTATCACAGGAAATTCGCCGAATTGTGATCTCCGATTCGGGAAATGATCCCTGTGGGGTCCCGGTGGCGCGGAAAGGAATGACTCCGATGGGCCATGTCGCCGGAAGGGCCTTCGCCGTAACCTCGTAGAGGGTGTGGGCTGCGGAAGGAAGGACGACGCGGTGGGGCACGATGACCTGGACTCTCGGGTCCACGACCGTGTCGCGTTGGACGAGATTGCGCTCTACGCCGAGGTGCTCACCGCCGTGGCAGTCAGCGAACGGCGGCTGACCTTGGACGAACTCGACGACGCGCTCGGATTGCGGACTTCGGCGAGCCGCTGAAGGACCATCACAATGACCTAGTCCCGGACTCCTAATGAGTCCGGGACAGTCGTTTCCGGGCTTTCGACATAACTAGTCACTAAGAACGGACTAGACGCGCGATCGCCGCCGAAGCCTCCTTCACCTTCGCCTCGGCCTCCGGCCCGCCGGTGTTGATCGCGTCGGCCACGCAGTGCGAGATGTGCTCCTCCAGCAGCCCGAGTGCCACCGCCTGCAGCGCCCGCGTGGCCGCGGAGACCTGGGTCAGCACATCGATGCAGTAGGAGTCGTCATCGACCATGCGCTGCAGGCCCCTGATCTGACCCTCGATGCGCCTGAGGCGCGTCAGATATGCCTGCTTGTCTCCGCTGTACCCATGCATGCTTCTACGGTACCCGTAAGCGGTATTACTCAGCGGAGGTCGGTGATGAGCTTCTCCCACTGCTCGGCCACCTCGTCCGCCGAATGCCGCACCGCGGTGTCCAGCGCCCCCGCCGCGAGAGAGCGCCGCCTGCGCTCGTCGTCGATCAGCGCCAGCAGCGCCGCCGCGAACAGCTGCAGGTCGCCCTCCACCTCCGGCACCAGCACCCCGTTGTAGCCCGTGGCCACGAACTCCGTCGGCCCCCTGGCCCCCTCGAAGGCCACCACGGGCACCCCGCACCCCATGGCCTCCAGCACCGTCATGCCCACGTCCTCGCTGCGCGAGGTGCTGGCCACGATCGACGCCTTGGCGAACTCGCCCGCCAGGTCCGGCGTCGTGCCCATGAAGTAGACGTGGTTGTGCAGGTTGAGGTCCCGCACCAGCGAGCGCAGCCGCCGCTCCTCCGGGCCGCCGCCGTACAGGCGCAGCCGCCAGTCGGGCCGCTTGTCCGCCACGATCGCGAACGCCCTGATCAACCGGTCGTACGCCTTGGCGGGCACCCACCGCCCCCCGGCGGCCACGATCCTGTTGTCCATCCGCGAGCGCGGCCAGGGGCCGCCCGGCAGCGCGTCCAGCAGGGAGTGCACAGGAGGCCCGTCGGCCAGGAGCTTGGTCCAGTCCTCCTGGGCCGAGTCCGTGGCCGTCACGACGGCGCTCAGGCGCGGGTAGAAGCGTTTGACCGGGCCCGGTACGGCCGGCCGCCCCCACTCCCTGGCGATCCTCAGGGTTTCACGTGGAGCGTGCCTGGCGGCCTGGACGCCGAGCCCAGGCCTGGTCGTGATCAGGACGTCGGACTTGAGGTTGCGCAGCAGCCGCCAGAACGCCACCTCCGCGCGCACCTGCCCGCGCGGGAACAGGTGCCTGACCCCCGGCCTGGCGTCGATCACGCTGCGCATCGCCACGTTGGGGCCGACGGGGAAGAACGGCTTCTCCTTCTGCCGCCTGATGCTGATCACCTCGACGTCGTGCCGCTCGGCCAGGGCGGTGGCCAGGTTCAGCGTGGCGCGCACGTCGCCCCGCATGCCGTACGCGGAGGCGAGGACCAGGCTGACCTTCATCCGCCGACCTCGATCCGCAGCTCGTCGTCGGCGGTGTAGCAGGGCCTGATGGGCACGCCGTCCACCTTGGCCGAGGGATAGTGCAGCCTGCGTCTCTTGCCGTCCACGTCGTCGAGCCGCGCGCCCATCCTGAGCGGTGTGGGCACGCCCTCGACCTCCAGCGCGGGCTCCCACGTGCCGGAGCTCGCCACGGACTCGGGATCGGCGGCCAGCACGTCCACGAGCGACACGGCAGCGTGGAAGCGCACGCCCTGCACGGTGGCCGTGGCCGACACCCGCGCGTTCGTCTGCCTGCGGTCCAGGGTCAGCACGGCCTCGTGGCGGGAGTCGTCGTCCTCCAGCCCCGTGTACGCCAGCAGCCCCGTCACCTCGAACCGGCCCTCCCTGAACCAGATCGCCCGCACCTCGGCCACCGGCTCCGCGTCGGAGACCTTCAGCGCCAGGAAGCCGTTGCGGGTGCGATAGGAGCGGTAGGCGAGGGTTCGCTTGCACAGGGCGTACGCGTCGAGGTGGTCGAGCGAGAAGCCGGGATCCACGCTGCGCAGCCTGTTGCGCTTGCCGTCGTGGCGCAGGTAGGCGTCCCAGCGCCCGGCGCTGAGCTCCAGCGGCGCCAGCGAGACCGCCAGCGTGGCCTCGCGCGCCCGCTTGCCCGGCCTGCCGAGCCGCACGTCGCGTTCCACCCCCGTGGTGCGATGCCTGAGCACGAGCTCGGTGCCGGCTTGTAGTGGTTCGTCGATGGCGAGTCGCAGGGAGAGCACGTCGGCCAGGGTGACCTCGGCGTCGGTGACGACGACGCGCATCACGAGCCCCCTCCCCGTCGAATAGAGCCATGCGACGTTGAGGTTACCGTGATTTTCCCGTTATGTGGATGGCAGATTTCTCGTAACCAACCCCGTTGACGTGCGGAACTCCTCCACAAGGGCTGTGAAGGAGTCCGACTTTCAGCGGTCAGGAAGCGCCCTTGACCGATTTGATCAAGAGCTGGGCCACGTCCACGACTTCGAGCGACTCCTTGGCCTCGCCGTTGTTCTTCTTCTCGTTGATGGCGTCCCCGAGCATCACCATGCAGAACGGGCAGGCCGTCGACACGGTGTCAGGATTGGTGGTCAGCGCCTCGTCCACGCGCTCGGTGTTGATGCGCTTGCCGATGCGCTCCTCCATCCACATGCGCGCGCCCCCGGCGCCGCAGCAGAAGCCGCGGTCCTTGTGCCGGTGCATCTCCTGGGTCTGTACGCCCGGGACCTTCGCCATGATGTCGCGCGGCTGGGAGTAGACCTTGTTGTGGCGGCCGAGGAAGCACGGGTCGTGGTAGGTGATCTTCTCCTCGATCGGCGTGATCGGGGTGAGCAGGCCCTCGTCGACCAGCTTGGCCAGCAGCTGCGTGTGGTGCACGACCTCGTACGTGCCGCCGAGCTGCGGATATTCGTTCGCCAGGGTGTTGAAGCAGTGCGGGCAGGTGGCGACGATCTTCTTGACGCCGGCCTCGTCAAGGGTCTCGATGTTCTGCTGGGCCAGCATGTTGAACAGGTATTCCATGCCCAGCCGCCGGGCCGGGTCGCCGGTGCACGCCTCCATCGGGCCGAGCACCGCGAACTTCACGCCCGCGATGTGCAGCAGCTCCGCGACGGCCTTGGTGGTCTTCTTGGCCCGGTCTTCGAGCGCGCCCGCGCACCCAACCCAGAACAGATACTCGGCGTCCTCCGGCATCTTCTCGTCGACCAGCTCGACCTCGAAGTCCAGCTCCTCGATCCAGTCGGCCCGCTTCATCTCGGACACGCCCCACGGGTTGCCCTTGTTCTCCAGGTTCTTCACCATCACTCCCGCCTCGGACGGGAACGACGACTCCACCATCACCTGGTAGCGGCGCATGTCGAGGATGTGGTCGATGTGCTCGATGTCCACCGGGCACTGCTCGACGCAGGCGCCGCAGTTGGTGCACGACCAGAGCACGTCGGGGTGGATCACACCCTCCTCGCCGACCAGCGGCTTCTCCAGCAGCGCCAGCACGTCGGCGTCGGCGTGCTCCGAGGAGGCCGCCATCAGGTACGGGGCCACCTTGAAGGCGTGGTCGCGCTGGTCGAGGATGAGCATCTTCGGCGAGAGCGGCTTGTCGGTGTTCCACGCCGGGCACTGGGACTGGCAGCGGCCGCACTCCGTACAGGAGTAGAAGTCGAGGAAGCCCTTCCACGTGGTGTCGGCGATCTTGCCGCGCCCGAGCCGTTCCGGATCGAGGTCCTCGTCCTCGAAGTCGACGACCTTGCCGTCCACCCGCATCTCCGGCGCGGCCCCCATGCCGTCGGGGCGGCGGGAGAAGAGCACGTTGAGCGGGGCGGTGAAGATGTGCAGGTGCTTGGAGTTCACCACGATGACCAGGAACACCAGCATGAAGCCGATGTGCAGCAGCAGCGCGATCTCCTCCAGCACCGGGCCCTGCGGCAGCACGTTCCCGAGCGCGAGCGAGACGAACGCGCCGGAGGAGTAGGGGAAGTTGCCGTTGGCGGCGGCCGCGCCCCGGGCCAGGAAGAGCGTCCAGATGATGTTGAAGATCATGAACAGCACGAGCCACGCGCCGCCCAGGTGCGAGCCGGAGAAGCGGGATTCCCGGCCGAGCGTCTTGGGCGAGTTCCTGATCCGGATGACCGCGAAGGCGACCAGGCCGAGCAGGCAGGCGACCGCGATGAAGTCCTGCAGGAAGCCGAGCACACCCCAGGTCCCGATGAGCGGGATGTGGAAGTCGGGCGTGCCGGTGATCGCGCCCTGGATGATCGCGCCGTACGCCTCGACGTAGACGGTCAGCAGGATGAAGAACGCCCACATGACGAAGAAGTGCGCGGTGCCCGACGGCGTCCACTTGAGCAGCTTCTTCTGCCCGAACACCTCGACGAGCTGCGCCTTGACCTCGTCGGCCGCATGTGTCCTGGCATATTCGAGCCGCTCGGGGGCGGGCGGGCCCACGGTCGCCAGCCGGTACAGGAACAGCGCCCTGCGGCCGGCCACGGCCACCGCCAGGACGGTCATGACGAGCCCGACGATCGCTACCCAGAGCACGGTGTCCTCCCACAGACCATGTTGGCTCACCCGCTTCGCATGCTTCTCCCCGCAACCCTACCCGTAGGTAACATTTCCGGGGTACGCGACATACCCTAAGGTCATCGCCACGTGCAGAACAATGCTCTAGCCCGTGAAGTACCTCTGGATGGTCGGCCCGAGCAGCTCCACCAGCTCTTCCGGATCGGCGCTCGCCAGCGGCTCCAGCTTGATCACATATCGTCCCATGATCATGCCGAACATCTGCGCGAACGCCGCCTCGACCCGCAGATGCGGCACCCCGAGCCGATCGGCCACCTGGTAGAGCAGCGCGTTCGTGATGAACTCCCGGAACATCACGAGGGCCTGGTCGTTCGTCATGGCCGAGCGGAGCAGGGCCAGCATCGGCTCGCGGGTCTCCGGCGCCGCGGTGACCCGCAGGATCGTGCGTACGAGCCGCTCCCCGATCTCCTCGCGCGGGCCCTCCATCAGCATGGGGATGATCTCGTGAGGCGTGATCGGCAACTTCATGGCCGCCGCGAACATGCCCTCCTTGGTGTCGAAATAGTGGTGTACGAGGGCCGGATCGACCTTGGCCTCCCTGGCGATGCCGCGCACGGTGGCCTTGTCGAACCCCTTCTCCGCGAACACCCTCCTGGCCGCCGTGAGGATCTCCCCGCGCGTGTCGGCCGACCCCGGCCGGCGCCCGGGCCGCCGCGTGGTCATGGCGTCACCTGCCCACCGCCAGGTAGACCCGCATCGGCACGGACAACACGCCCTCGGGGAACGCCTCGCGCAGCTCCGCCCGCTGCCGCTCGACCAGCTCGTGGGCGGAGCGCGGCGACATGGCCGCCATGTAGGAGTGGGAGCGCAGGTCGAGCAGGAAGTCATCGATGCCGACCAGCCTGGTCCAGGGGATCCAGCGCTCCTCGATCACCTCGAAGGCCGCGGCGATCGGCGGCACCGACCACTGCTCGACCGCCGGACCCCAGTAGGTGGGCACCGCCTCCGCCAGCCGGGCCTCGTAAGCGGCCAGCCAGTCGGCCTGCCCGGCGTGGTGGAGGTTCCAGCAGCCCACGATCGCACCCTCGGGCCGCAACACCCGCCTGGCCTCGGCGATCGACACCACCGGGTCCAGCCAGTGCCACGACTGCGCGTACGTCACCAGGTCGGCCACGCCGTCGGCCAGCGGCAGCGCGTTGCCGTCCGCCAGCACGGCCGCCACGCCGGGGGTGTCGCCCTCGGACCGGGAGATCAGCCGGGCCAGCATCTCCACGCCCGGGTCGACCGCGATGACGTGCGAGCCGCGCGCCCTGAGCGCCCGGGTCATGATGCCGGTGCCCGCGCCGACGTCCACCGTCGTGGCGCCGTCGAGATCGACGCCGGTGAGCTCGTTCAGCGCGCGGAAGATCTCGTCGGGATAGCCGGGCCGGCCCGCGTCGTAGGCGTCGGCCACCCGGTCGAACACCCTGCCCAGATCCTTGATCGGCCCCACGTTCATGAGGACGCCGCCAGGTGCAGCCGGGCGAACGCGAGCGCCTCCGCCAGATCGTCGATCCGCTCGGTGCGGCTGGCCGCCTTCCGGGTGTTGATCTCCAGGACGACGAGCCCCGAGTAGCCGGTGTTGGCCAGCCGCTCCAGCATCTGGGCGCACGGCTGGTTGCCCCGGCCGGGCACCAGGTGCTCGTCCTTGTTCGTCACGCCGATGCCGTCGGCCAGGTGCAGGTGGGCGAGCCGGTCGCCGAGCTTGACGGCCATCTCCATGGCGTCGGAGCCCGACACGGCCGTGTGCGACAGGTCGAGCGTGACCTGCGGGAAGTCGTAGTCGATCGGGTTCCAGTCGGGCGAGTAGGGCACCACGTCGTTGCCCCTGGCACGCAGCGGGAACATGTTCTCGACGGCGAACGCCACGCCCGTCTCGTCACGCATCCTGGCCAGCCCGTGCTCGAAGTCGCGGGCGTAGTCGCGCTGCCAGCGGAACGGCGGGTGGATCACGACCGTCGAAGCGCCGAGCCGCTCAGCCGCCTTCTGCGCCTTGACCAGCTTGGCCCACGGGTCGCGGCCCCAGACCCGCTGCGTGACGAGCAGGCAGGGCGCGTGGATGGCCAGGACCGGCATCTCGTAGTGCTCGGAGAGCCGCTCGATCACGTCGATGTCCTGGCTCACCGGGTCGGCGCCCACCATGATCTCAACGCCGTCGTAACCCAGGCGGGCGGCCAGCTCGAACGCGTCTGGGGTGCGTTCGGGATATACCGAAGCGGTGGACAATGCGATCTTCGCATTGGGCACGCGGATGACATCAGCCACGTAGCCAGCCTAAGCCGGTGAAGCGGATCTGGCGCGCGAGCTCTGTGGTGAGCCGCTGTGGTGCGCCGCGTCCGGCGGCTCGCCACCAGTGGCGATGCACCTACCGTTGGGGCATGCCGCGAATAGCGAAAGGTGCGATCCCGAGCCCGAATATCTGGAATACCCCCCAGGTCTACGAGCTGGAGAACCGCGCGGTCGACCCGGAAGGCGCGGCCGACGCGGCGATGCGCGCACTGCGCCCCTGGGACGGCGCCGCCGTGCTCGACATCGGCTGCGGCACCGGCTACCACCTGCCGGTGCTCGCTTCCCAGGCGTCGCGGGTGATCGGCGTGGAGCCGCACGGGGACCTGGCCGTGCTGGCCCGCCGCCGCTGCGCCGGGCTGGCCAACGTGACCGTGCACGCCGCCGCGGCCCAGGACCTGCCGCTCGGTGACGCTGCGGTGGACGTGGCGATCGCGCGGTGGGCGTACTTCTTCGGTCCCGGCTGCGAGCCGGGACTGCGCGAGTTGTCCCGGGTGGTACGCCGCGGCGGCGCGGCCTTCGTCGTCGACCTCGACGCCACGCGGGGTTCGTTCGGCCGCTGGTTCTCGCGTACCGTTCCCGCCTACTCCCCCCGCGAGGTCGAGGCGTTCTGGGACCGCCAGGGGTGGCAGCGGCGGCCGCTCGACCTCCGCATGGCCTTCGAGCGGCGCGCGGACCTGGAGGCGGTGCTGCGCATCGAGTTCGCGCCGGAGGTGGCCGAGCAGGCCATCGCCGAGACGCCGGGGCTGGAGCTCCCCTATCCGAACGTGCTGCGCTGGCGCTACTTCTGAGTTCATGGCCTCACTCCGTTCGGCAGCTCGGTCGCCATACGCCGCCGCCTTCCCCGCCCTGGTCGCTCCCTCGCGGGCTTGACATTGACGTCGGTGTCAACGATTACCGTGGAGGCATGCGCATCGGAGAGCTGGCGGACCGCACCGGAGTGAGCACCCGCTCACTCCGCTATTACGAGCAGCACGGCCTGCTCAGCGCCCGTCGCGGGTCCAACGGCTACCGGGACTACAGCGAGGGCGACGTCAGGCTGGTGTCCGAGATCCGGGCCCTGCTGAACGTCGGGTTCACGCTGGAGGAGACGCGGCCGTTCGTCGATTGCCTGCGCCGGGGGCACAGCACGGGCGGCTCGTGCGCGGAGTCGGTCGAGGTCTACGAGCGCAAGCTGACCGAGATCGACGCGGAGATCCGCGTCCTGCTCGCCCGCCGCGCCGAGGTGGCCGCCCAGCTCGCCCAATCCTGCCCAGGTTGCTTTGTAAGGGGATAAGAGATGATCAAGCTGACCACGGAGAACTACGAGGAGCAGGTGCTCAGGAGCGACAAGCCGGTGCTGGTCGAGTTCTGGGCCGAGTGGTGCGGGCCGTGCAAGATGGTGGGTCCCGTGCTGGAGCAGATCGAGGCCGAGCACGGCCTGACGATCGGCAAGCTCAACACCGACGAGAACCCCGAGATCATGAACCGGTACGGGGTCATGGCGGTGCCGACGATGTTGCTGTTCGAGAACGGCGAGCCGGTCAAGCAGATCATCGGCGCCAAGCCCAAGCGTTTGCTGGTCTCGGAGCTGGGCCTGGCCTAACCCTCCGGCGGCGGGACTCGAAGATTGTCGGCCGCTCCCGCTAGCCTGCTCCGCATGGCCAAGACTGCCCAGAAACCCGGATACCGCTGCGCCGAATGCGGTTGGCGTACCACCAAATGGGTGGGGCGCTGCGGCGAGTGCCAGGCGTGGGGCACGGTCGACGAGGAGGGCGCGCGGGCCGGGGTCAACGTCGTGCAGGCGGGCGCCACCAGCGCGCCCGCGCTGCCGATCGGCCAGGTCAAGGCCGAGGTGGCGGCCGCGCGCACGACCGGCGTCGGCGAGCTCGACCGGGTGCTCGGCGGCGGCCTGGTGCCGGGCGCGGTGGTGCTGCTGGCGGGCGAGCCGGGCATCGGCAAGTCCACGCTCCTGCTGCAGGCCGCGGCCCGCATCGCCGAGCGCGAGACGGTCCTCTACGTGACGGGCGAGGAGTCGGCCGCCCAGGTGCGCCTGCGGGCCGACCGCATCGGCGCGATCCAGGACCGGCTCTATCTAGCCGCGGAGACCGAGCTGTCGGCCCTGGTCACCCACGTGGACAAGGTCCAGCCCACCCTGCTGGTGGTCGACTCGGTGCAGACGGTCGGCTCGGCGCAGGCCACGGGCGTTCCCGGCGGGGTGACGCAGGTGCGCGAGGTCGCGGCCAACCTGGTGCGCCTGGCCAAGGAGCGCAACATGGCCACCGTGCTGGTCGGCCACGTCACCAAGGAGGGCTCGATCGCGGGCCCGCGCACGCTGGAGCACCTGGTCGACGTCGTGCTCAACTTCGAGGGCGACAACCATTCCAGGCTGCGCATGGTGCGGGCGATCAAAAACCGGTTCGGCCCCACCGACGAGGTCGGCTGCTTCGACCTGCACGAGCGCGGCATCGAGGGCATCGCCGACCCGAGCGGCCTGTTCGTCTCCCGGCGCAGCGAGCCGGTGCCCGGCACCTGCATCACGGTCACGGTCGAGGGCACCCGCCCGCTGCCCGCCGAGGTCCAGGCCCTGGTGGCGCGCACGGAGGCGCAACAACCCAGACGCACGTCCTCGGGGCTCGACACCTACCGCGTGCAGATGATCCTCGCCGTCCTGGAGCGGCGCCTCAACGCCCGGCTCGGCGGTTGCGACGTGTTCACCGCGACCGTGGGGGGCATCAAGCTGGCCGACCCGGCGGTGGACCTGTCGGTCATGCTCGCGGTGGCCAGCGCCGCGGGAGACAAGCCGTTGCCCGCCGGCCTGGTGGCGCTGGGGGAGGTGGGCCTGGCGGGCGAGCTGCGCCCGGTCAAGGACGTACGCAGACGGCTGACGGAGGCGGCCCGGCTCGGTTTCAAGCGTGCCCTCGTGCCCGCCGGATCGCTGGAAGAGGGCGGCCGGAAGCGTAACGGGCAGCGTGCGCTGGTGCCTGTGGGGCCGGTGGCGTTCGCACCCGGGTTCGAGGTCGTACAGGCGGAGAACGTTTGGGACGCCCTCACACACGTCACCTAGCACGGCTAAGCTGAGCGTGACCAATCGACACGGGGGTCAGGTGGATAGGAGTCTTGACGACCGCCGTCGCGAAGCCCTGGCTGCGGTGGCGCCGGGCACACCTCTGCGCGACGGCCTCGAGCGAATCCTGCGCGGGCAGACCGGTGGGTTGATCGTGCTCGGCTACAACAGGGTCGTCGAGGAGGTCTGCAGCGGCGGTTTCGAGCTCGACGTCGACTTCTCCGCCACCAGGCTGCGCGAGCTGGCCAAGATGGACGGGGCCATCGTGGTGAGCGGGGACCACAAGATCGTACGCGCTGGCGTACACCTCGTGCCCGACCCCTCCATCGCCACCGACGAGTCCGGCACCCGCCACCGCACCGCCCAGCGGGTGGCCAGGCAGACCGGCCTGCCGATCATCGCCATCAGCAAGTCGATGCGCATCATCGCCCTCTATCTCGACGGCATCCGCTACGTCCTGGAGGAGTCGGCCGCCATCCTCTCCAAGGCCAACCAGGCCCTGGCCACCCTCGAACGCTACAAACACCGCCTGGACGAGGTCTCAGGCACCCTCTCGGCCCTGGAAATCGAGGACCTGGTCACCGTGCGAGACGTGGCCGCGGTGGCCCAGCGCCTGGAGATGGTCCGCCGAATCTCCGACGAGATCAAGGGCTACGTGGTGGAGCTGGGCACCGACGGCCGCCTGTTGTCCCTGCAGCTGGACGAGCTGGTGGCAGGCGTGGATTCGGAACGCGAGCTGGTCATCCGCGACTACCTCCCGGCTCCGGCGGGCCGCCGCCAGCGACGCCCACTGGAAGCCATGCAGGACTTGGACAAGTTGTCGGGCAACGAGCTGCTGGACCTGTCGGCCGTAGCCCACGTGCTGGGCCACGGCGGCACCGACAAGCTGGACAGCCCGGTCAGCCCGCGCGGCTTCCGCCTCCTGGCCAAGGTCCCCCGCCTGCCCGCCACGGTCGTGGACCGCCTGGTCGACCACTTCGGCGGCCTGCAGAAGCTGCTGGCGGCCAGCATCGACGATTTGCAGGAGGTGGGAGGCGTCGGGGAGTCCCGGGCCCGCAGCGTCCGAGAGGGCCTCTCCCGCCTGGCCGAATCCTCCATCCTCGAACGCTACGTCTAGGTGTTTCTCCTTGCCCTGCCGGGTGGTGCCTGGCGGGACGATGTCGAGAACTAATGCGCGGCTCCGACCTTTCCACGAAAGCGAAATACGCAGTGCGAAGGAGCCGGACATGCGCAAGATCATCTACTGGGTGCACACCTCGGTCGACGGGCACATCGACGGGCCCAAGGGCGAGTTCGACTGGCCGGTGATGGGCGAGGAGCTGTCGGCGTACTCGGACGCGCTGACCGACCGGGTCGACACCCTCCTGTACGGGCGCGGCGTCTGGGAGGGCATGGTGGCCTTCTGGCCCACCGCCGAGTCGGTCTCCGACCACCCGCACGTCCTCCGGTACGCGCCGATCTGGCGCGGCACCCCGAAGATCGTCTTCTCCACCACCCTCAAGGAGGCGGACTGGGACACCAGAATCCTCAGCGAGATCGAGGAGATCGCCGAGCTCAAGCGCCAGCCCGGCAAGGACCTGCTGCTGACCGGCGGCTCCCGTCTGGCCGCCGCCCTCACCGACCACGGCCTGATCGACGAGTACCACATCGCGGTGCACCCGGTCGTGCTGGGCGGCGGCAAGCCGCTGTTCCTGCCCCGCGAGGACCGGCTCAACCTGCGCCTCGTCGAGTCACGCACCTGCGACGCGGGCGTCGTGGTGATGCGCTACGACCGCGCCTAGCATGGCGCTAGCGGAGGTGGAAGACGCCCTTGGTGCTGTGAAGTCCGCCCATGCGGACCGTGGTCACGTACGTCCCCGGCAGCGCGGCCGGCGGCGTGGCGCGGCAGTCGGCGCTGGAGCGGCGCCGGTCCCATTCCAGCGACCGTACGTACGGCACCCCCCGCTGCAACTGCTTGACCTCCGAGCCCGCGCCGCTGACACAGTCGGCGGTGGACCAGATCCGGTCGGCCCCCGAGGTGATGCGGATCTCCATCGCCCGCGGCCCCACGTCGGCCGTGCACATCACGGGTCCCGTGTTCACCAGCGTGACCATGAAGGTGGGCCGGGCGCCGCCCGAGTAGATCTGTTCCTTGCCTCCCTGGAGGCTGAGCACCAGGTCCTCCTCGGCGCAGGGCTCGCCGGGGCGCTTGGGGCGCGCCGCCGGGGTCGCCTTGGGGGTGGTGGTCGGAGTCGGGGACGGGCTGGCCGTGCCCATGGCGAGCGTACGGAGCCCTGCAAGCAGCGGATCGGCAGAGGGTGTAACGCTCGGTGAGGTCTGCGCGTTGGACGTGCGCTCCGGCCCGCTGCCCCCGCTGGAGCACGCCCACGCCACAACGGCCACCACGACGAGCACCGCCACCAGCACGCTCATACGCCGTCGCCAGTAAACGTCACCGCCGTCGTCACGTATTGTATCCGGATCCATACGCACAGCATGGTAATCAGAGAGTAGCCAAGAGTGACGACACGCCGTGGGTAACCAACTAGGCATACCCTTGACCGCGTGGTTGAGCCGAACCTCCTGCACGCCCCCGTTCTGGACTGGTACGAGGACAACGCCCGAGACCTCCCGTGGCGGGCCGATGACGCGACCCCGTGGGGAGTGCTGGTCAGCGAGATCATGCTCCAGCAGACCCCGGTCGTACGCGTCCTGCCCGTATGGAACGACTGGATGGCCCGCTGGCCCACCCCCAAGTCGCTGGCCGCCGAGCAACCCGGCGAAGCCGTACGCCATTGGGGCAGGCTCGGCTACCCCCGCAGAGCGCTCCGCCTGCACGCGTGCGCCCGGGCCATCACCGACGAGCACGGCGGCGAGGTGCCGTCCGACCACGCGACCCTGCTGTCCCTGCCGGGCATCGGCGAATACACCGCCGCCGCGGTCGCCAGCTTCGCGTACGGCGGCCGCCACGCCGTCCTGGACACCAATGTCCGGCGGGTGTTCGCCAGGGCGGTACGCGCGGAGGAGTACCCTCCCACGGCCACCTCAGCGGCCGAGCGGCGGCTGGCGGAGGCGCTCCTGCCCGAGCTGGGCGCCGCCCGCTGGGGCGTGGCGGTGATGGAGCTGGGCGCCCTGGTCTGTACGGCCCGGGCCCCACGCTGCGCCGACTGCCCGATCACCCACCTCTGCGCCTGGCGCCTGGCGGGCAAGCCACCGCACGAAGGCCCGGCCCGCAAGGGCCAGACGTACGCGGGCACGGACCGCCAGTGCCGCGGCCGCCTGCTCGAGGTGCTGCGCTCGGCCCACGGCCCGGTCCCCAAGGCGGCGCTCGACGTCGTGTGGGACGACGCCGCGCAACGAGAGCGCGCCCTGGACGGCCTGATCGCCGACGGCCTGGCCGAACACCTCGACGACGGCACCTACCGCCTCCCCACGACGCCTACCTGACCCAGAGCGGCACGGTGCGTTCCGTGCCCTGAGGCGCCCAGATCTCGATCCTGCGGGAGTCCGCGAAATGGACGACGGCCATCACGCGATCCACGGCGGAACACCGAACTCGGCACCGTCCGCGGTGAAGGCCCTGGCGCCGGCCGGCGCCGCCACGACGGCGGTGTAGCCACTGTCCGAGGCCAGCACCCGCCGCACCGTACGGGCGGGCATGACGACGGTGTCCCCCGCCGCGACCACGAACCGCTCGTCCCCCAGCTCGACCACGGCACCCCCGGCGAGCCAGCTCCACACCTGCTCGCAGTCGAAATCGTGCACCGGCCCCTCAGCGCCGGGCCTGGCGTCGACCCTCCAGAGGGACCGCGAGGCCCCTCCCTGCGTCGGCGAGGCGAACGTCGTCATGACCCCGCCCGGAGTCTCGGACCGCCGCGCCTCGGCGTCACGTATGACAGCCATGCTCATAACCCCCTAAGATAGGCAACCACGTTGTCCATATAGTTAATCAGGTTGTCTATCATGTCAAGCCAAGGCTTCGAACTGCCACTACGCCTGCTGCTGGCGTTCAGGGTGCTGATCGACGAACTGCATGCCGAGCTGGCCCGGCAAGGCCATCCGGACATGCGGCCCATGCACGGGTTCGTCATGCAGGCCATCGGCCCGCAGGGCACCACGGCCGTCGAACTCGGCCGTACGCTCGGCGTCTCGAAACAGGCCGCGGGCAAGACCATCGACACCCTGGAACGCGTCGGCTACGTCGAACGCGCCGCCGATCCCCACGACACGAGACGCAAGATCGTCCGCCTCACCCCGTACGGCATGGACGCCCTGACCCGCTCGGCCCGCATCTTCGACGACCTGCGCGCCCGCTGGGCCGGCGAGCTGGGCGAGGACCGCCTGCGGGCGCTGGAGTCGGACCTGCGCAAGATGACCCCGGCCAACCTGTGGCGCCTGGACACCCCAGGCTGGTTCGGCTCGCTCTAGGCGGCGAGCTGGAGGCCCAGGCTGGTCAGATTGGTACGGGCCCAGTCCAGCTCCTCAGCCAGCAACGACACCAGCGCCCCAGGCCCCTTCGCCCGCCCGGGAACGGTCAGGTTGTGCGTCTCCACCTCGATGTGCGCACTCCCGCTCACCGCACCCGACAACATGGCCGTCAGCGTGTCGTGCAACACCGCCCCCGTGCTCGGCGTCGTCCCCGTGTGGTTGTGCACGTGCCCCAGCTTGACCACGGGCGCACCGGCCTCGGCCAGCCCCTTCAGCGCCGCACCGGCCTCCTCGGCCCCGCAGGCGAGGTGACAGGCGTCCAGGCACACGCCCAGGTGCTCGGAGTCGATCCCGCACACCCGCTCCAGCGCCTGCTCCGTCGTCTCCAGCACGCACCCCGGCCACGGCTCGAACCCGACCCTGATCGTCTTGCCGGTCACGCTGTAGATGCCGCGCAGCTCGCGGGCCAGCCGCTCCAGCCGGCGGGTGGCGATCGCGTGCAGGTCGGCGGGCCAGTCGCGGCGCCACCCGATCGGAATCGTGGAGATGCTGCCGAACCGCACGTCCTCCGGCAGCAGGAACGCCAGGATCTTGGCCAGCGCCATGGTGTAGCGGTAGCGCTCGGGCTTGGCCCAGTCGGGGCCTGGAACCTCCTGGTTGCGGCCGCCGGTGCCGTTGAGGCTCACGACCTCGAGGCCGCGCTCCTCCAGGGAGCGGCGCAGTCGTACGAGCTCGATGCGGTCGGCCGTGAGATGGTCGGCCACGCTCGGCGAGAGCCACAACCCGACGCCCATGCGCTCCACGCCCAGCCGCTTGCGCACCGGGACCGCGTAGCGGGTCAGATGGGCGATCAGGTTCTCCAGGTCTTCAGCGGGGTGGACGCCTGCGTTGTAGGCGAGGTGAACCAGCGTTCCGTCATCGTGACGCAGGCGCATCGGATCCTCCACTGCTTGCTATGTGTTCCCGTCGCCCGCCTCGGACGTGCGAACCCTGTAGAGCATGCCTGCTCCGAGGGGGTGCACGCGTCCGCCCTGAGTTGATTCCGCACTACTCCCCAGGGAGCAGCCCCCAGCTTAGGAACGCGCTCTTGTGTCTCACTTGGATGAGACTTGGCGAAGCTCTACGCAGTGTAGTACTACTCGCGGTGGCGGTACACCCGCCCACCCAACGATTACGCAACGAAACCTGTTGGCGACCCCGGACAGGCGGAAACCCCCGCGTGAGGGATCACACGGGGGTTTCCTGGCGAACGCTGAGGCCCGTCAGCGCTGGATCGGCGCCGCGATCGCGGCCGCCGAGTCCGGGATCTTCGGAGCCGACTCGCCCTTGTAGACGAACGTGGCGTTGTCGCCTTCGCCCTCGACCGTCACCTTGACGACCTGCCCCGGCCGGAGCTCGCCGTAAAGGATCTTCTCCGACAGGGAGTCCTCCAGCTCGCGCTGGATGGTACGCCGCAGCGGCCGGGCGCCCATGACCGGGTCGTAACCCCGCTCGGCCAGCAGCTTCTTGGCCTCGGGCGAGACGTCGAGCCCCATGTCGCGGTCCTTCAGCCTGGCCTCGACCTGGTCGAGCATCAGGTCGACGATCAGGATGATCTCCGCCGGCGTGAGCTGGTGGAAGACCACGATGTCGTCGACGCGGTTGAGGAACTCGGGCCGGAAGTGCTGCTTGAGCTCTTCCTGGACCTTGGACTTCATCCGGTCGTAGTTGGAGTCGGCGTCGTTGGACTTCGCGAACCCGACCCCGATGCCCTTGGAGATGTCGCGGGTGCCGAGGTTGGTGGTCATGATGATGACCGTGTTCTTGAAGTCGACCACGCGGCCCTGGGCGTCGGTCAGGCGACCGTCTTCCAGGATCTGCAGCAGCGAGTTGAAGATGTCCGGGTGGGCCTTCTCGATCTCGTCGAACAGGACCACGGAGAACGGCTTGCGCCGCACCTTCTCGGTGAGCTGGCCGCCCTCCTCGTAGCCGACGTAGCCGGGAGGCGAGCCGAACAGCCTGGAGACGGTGTGCTTCTCCATGAACTCCGACATGTCCAGGCTGATCAGAGAGTCTTCGTCACCGAAGAGGAACTCCGCCAGAGCCTTGGACAGCTCGGTCTTACCGACGCCGGAGGGACCCGCGAAGATGAACGAGCCACCGGGACGCCGCGGGTCCTTCAGACCGGCGCGGGTGCGCCGGATGGAGCGCGACAGACCCTTGATGGCGTCGTCCTGGCCGATGATCCGCTTGTGCAGCTCGTCCTCCATGCGGAGCAGGCGCTGCGACTCCTCCTCGGTCAGCTTGAAGACCGGGATGCCGGTGGCGGTCGCCAGGACCTCGGCGATGAGCTCCTGGGTGACCTCGGCCACGACGTCCATGTCGCCGGCCTTCCACTCCTTCTCCCGCCGCTCGCGCTTGAGCTGGAGCTGCTTCTCCTGGTCGCGGAGGGCAGCGGCCTTCTCGAAGTCCTGCGCGTCGATCGCGGACTCCTTGTCGCGACGGACGTTGGCGATCTTCTCGTCGTATTCGCGCAGGTCCGGCGGAGCGGTCATCCTGCGGATGCGCATCCGGGAACCGGCCTCGTCGATGAGGTCGATCGCCTTGTCGGGCAGGTAGCGGTCGCTGATGTAGCGGTCGGCCAGCTGCGCGGCGGCCACCAGCGCGTCGTCGGTGATGGACACGCGGTGGTGCGCCTCGTAGCGGTCGCGCAGACCCTTGAGGATCTCGATCGTGTGGCTGAGGGAAGGCTCGGCCACCTGGATCGGCTGGAAGCGGCGCTCCAGCGCGGCGTCCTTCTCAAGGTATTTGCGGTATTCATCGAGCGTCGTCGCGCCGATCGTCTGCAGCTCGCCGCGGGCCAGCATGGGCTTGAGGATGCTGGCGGCGTCGATCGCGCCCTCCGCGGCGCCCGCACCCACGAGCGTGTGCAGCTCGTCGATGAACAGGATGATGTCGCCGCGCGTGCGGATCTCCTTGAGCACCTTCTTCAGGCGCTCTTCGAAGTCACCGCGGTAGCGGGAGCCGGCGACCAGGGCGCCGAGGTCAAGCGTGTAGAGCTGCTTGTCCTTCAGCGTCTCGGGCACCTCGCCCCTGACGATCTTCTGCGACAGGCCCTCGACGACGGCGGTCTTGCCGACGCCGGGCTCGCCGATGAGAACGGGGTTGTTCTTGGTCCTCCGGGAGAGGACCTGCATGACCCGCTCGATCTCCTTCTCACGGCCGATGACCGGATCCAGCTTGCCCTCGCGGGCGGCCTGGGTCAGGTTGCGGCCGAACTGGTCGAGCACCAGGGAGGTCGACGGGGCCGCCTCCTGCGGCCCGCCCGCAGCGGCCGGCTCCTTGCCCTGGTAACCGTGGAGCAACTGGATGACCTGCTGCCTGACACGGTTGAGATCAGCTCCAAGCTTGACCAGCACCTGGGCGGCCACACCTTCACCCTCACGGATGAGCCCGAGCAGGATGTGCTCGGTGCCGATGTAGTTGTGACCCAGCTGCAAAGCCTCACGGAGCGACAGCTCGAGGACCTTCTTGGCCCGCGGGGTGAACGGAATGTGCCCCGACGGAGCCGACTGGCCCTGGCCGATGATCTCCTCGACCTGCTGGCGCACACCCTCAAGGCTGATGCCGAGGCTCTCCAGAGCCTTGGCGGCTACGCCCTCACCTTCATGGATCAAGCCAAGAAGAATGTGCTCAGTGCCGATGTAGTTGTGGTTGAGCATCCTGGCCTCTTCTTGGGCCAAGACGACAACACGCCTCGCTCGGTCGGTGAACCTCTCGAACATCTCGTCGCTCCTCACAGAGCGGTCAGTCAGGCCGGTAAATCCGGTCCCGTCATCCCGCATGCTAGCCCTGGCTCGGCGAACCGTGCCCACTGCCGCTGACACGCTCTATAGCAGAGACGTTCCCCGAGAGCAGGGCGTTCACCCTCCATCCAACTACTGTTCGGGGGTGACGTGTTCCCGATACGCCGCAAGCGAACGATGTTTAAGGCGCTTCACGGAAGCGCCTGAAATATGCCGTCCACGGCGTACGCAGATCAACACGGATCGGCCATCCGGACGCTTGGAGCGAGTCGGCGTTGGGGCACCTCTTCGCCCGCACATCTCAGATGCCGCGCCCGTATCGTTACCGTAATCATCCTATGTGCAGGTGGGATCCCTGGCCAATCGCCCGCGCTTACGCCCTGAGCACAAGTCGGCACGCACCGCACACCGCACCGCCGGGTAATACGCCACACCATCGGGTCAGCCAGGTTACCGATGTCATCGGACCGCATCGAACCCTCGCTCAAGGGGTCACGGCATTCCCCGCCGCTCCACGCACTCGGGGAGACTCGACATTGTGCGCACATGCCCCGGGAAGCGGCATTGAGCGGCGCATGCTCAGGGCCGCGGGTTATGCCCGCCACCGCCCATCCCCACGAGACGGGGGTTTTGCCCGGCTCCACGCGAGCCGATCGCGGTTAAGCGTCACACCGCACGGAGATCGCCACCGGCTTTACGAGATTTCCAAGATGGCTCGTTCCACAGACGCGGCGGTCCCGGGCGGAACGTACGTTGAATGAGGTATAGCCGCCTCACACGGCATTCGGCGCGCAGAGCGCGACACCATCACATATGCGAGCCCTCGCCGGTGAAACGGCACAACGGCGGACCGGAACACACCACCAAAACGCCCGCATATGGACGGATCAGAAGATCATCCTTCTGGGCGTCTCGTATTCAAGAAGGATCCCAGAAGCGATCATGCGCTTATGGCGCCCGCCGGGGTCCTAGGCGAACGGCATAAGCGCATGGTCAGGAGACGGCTCTTCAGTGAGCTGCCTCGTACTTCTCGACGACGGTGGAGGCGATACGGCCCCGCTCGCTCACCGGCAGACCGTGAGCCTTGGCCCACTGCCGGATCTCCGAGCTCTTCTCGCGGCTCATCGCACGCGTGCCGCCGCGGCCACGACGACGCGTGGTCACGGCACCCGCCCTGCGTGCGTGCTGCACGAAAGGCGTGAGCGCGTCCCTCAGCTTCTTGGCGTTAAGGTCGCTGAGGTCAATCTCATAGGAGGAGCCGTCAATAGCGAAGCCGACCGTCTCATTGGCCTCGCCCCCATCGAGGTCATCGATGAGAATCTCCTGGATCTGCTTGGCCATGTACGCAATCCTTTCCCGGAGCATTGTTTCATTCGCCTGCCCAAACATATACCCGGAAAGGCGCTGAGACAATTCAGCGGTGCGGGGATTCGGCTGACTGGCGGATCAGTTCCCCTTCTCCGGGTGATCCTCAGGGTTTGGACGGCGTCCAGGGCCCTCGGCGCGGAGCAACTTCACTACGCCAAAGATGAAGGCGCCGGCGACCACGAGCGGGGGGATGAGCGCTGACAATACGTCTGTTACGGCTTCCATTCGGCCTCGCCTCCACGGCTAGCGGGGTTTCGGGGGCGCATTATGCACGGGGAGCACGGCCGGCGCGAGCGCGGAGCTCCTCATGACGCGCAAGGCCAGAACCACCCGCAACCGACCATAGCGGTACACAGATGCCCTGCGTGTCGCAGGGGCGCCAACATCCGGCGACCCGGACGCCCCACAGCTTAATGCCAGTCTCTCCAGGCTCCTTACCGGATCAAGGGAAAATTTTGCGAAAAAGCACCCGCGCAGGTGCGGATGGCTCAACGAAGATCTTTAACGACGCGCGTTCCCGCCAGCCTGTCGTGCGGACCGCGCTGCATGGGCTTGTCGATCAGGATGAGCAAGCCGACGCCGAACAGCAACATTCCGGCCAGCAGATTGACGACCGGAATGCCCATCAGCATGACCGGCCCCGGATAGACCAGGGCCCGTTTGAGCAACGCCCCGGACGGGCGGTCCGCCGGCGCCAGGCGAATCTTCATGATCGCCTTGCCGAACGTTCGGCCGCGCCTGAAATGGGCCTGCCAGTCGTAGCCGGCATAACCGAGCCCGGCGGCCAGCCAGGCGAACACACCCGGCAACCGCCCGTCGAACACCTCCAACATCCCGACAGTTCGGAAGATGGCCCACAGCACGATGAACAGAATGTAATAGAAGACCCCGAAGACGAGTGCTTCAATCAGTCGGGCGGCGAGTCGTTCCCACCATTCCGCGGGCAGCGCGTCCGCCCGCGGCGGTGTCCCGGCCATAACCCCCCACCTCGCGTCATCGGCGGCCCCAATCGGGGAGTGCAGGTCTCCCATTTTGGTACGACCCCCGGACACAAAACAGAGGCCGGCGGGAAGCCGGCCCCTGTTTTACGCAGTCGCGCAGACTACTTGATCTTCACCACCACAGTGCCCGCGAACTTGTCCGCGAACGTCTGCTGCAGCGGCTTGTCCCACAGTTGCGAGGCGCCGTTCAGCGCGACCGCCACGTAGGCGAAAAGCCAGCCTATGAGCGGGACGACGTTGAGCACCCAGCCACCCCAGGTCACGCCCGCGCGCTTGAGCGCCAGGTCGGTCGGCAGGCCGCCCTGAGGCATGGCCTGCCCCACCGGGACGACCTTGATCCCCATGACCATCTTGCCGACCGTCTGGCCGTTCATCTTGGTCAGGAAGAACTCGTAGCCCACCCACAGCACCGTCACGATGATCGTCGACAGGATGCCCGCGATCGTGGACGACAGGAATCCGCCGGATCCACCGTTGACGGAGGAGTAGCTCGCGACGATGAACAGGCCGAAGACGAAGCCGATCAGGATGTTCACGATGAAGAGGATGACTCCATCGATCAGCCTGGCCACCAGCCGCTGCCACCACTCCGCCAGGGGGGCGGGGGCGCCGGGCGGCTGCATGCCTACCGGCTGGCCGTAGGGCTGCCCGTAGCCGGGCTGGCCGTAAGGCTGCTGCTGCGGCTGCCCGTAGGCCTGGCCGTACTGCTGCTGGTCGCCGTAGCCGGGCTGCTGGCCGTAGCCCTGCTGACCGTAGCCGGGCTGCGACTGCTGTTGCTGCCCGTAACCTTGCTGCTGGCCGTAGCCCGGCTGGGACTGCTGTTGCTGGCCGTAGCCCTGTTGACCGTAGTCGGGCTGCGACTGCTGTTGCTGTCCGTACTGCGGCTGCTGGCCGGACTGGGGTTGCTGGCCGTACTGCTGCTGACCGTAGCCCTGCTGGCCGTAGCCAGGCTGGGACGGCGGCTGCTGACCATATTGCTGACCAGACTGCTGTTGCTGGCCATATTGCTGCTGGCCGTAGTCCGGCTGGGACTGCTGTTGCTGCCCGTAGCCCTGCTGACCGTAGTCGGGCTGCGACTGCTGTTGCTGCCCGTACTGCGGCTGCTGGCCGTATTGGGGTTGCTGACCATGGCCCTGCTGGCCGTAGCCCTGCTGCTGCCCGTACTGAGGCTGCTGCTGCTGGCCGTATTGCGGTTGCTGACCATAGCCCTGCTGCTGCTGCCCGTATTGGGGCTGCTGCCCATAGGCGTCGTCCGCCCGGTAGCCGACCACAGTGACGTCGGGGTCGGGCTCGCCAGGATGGCGGCCCGTGTTGTGCTGCCCGTAATCCGGCGTGCCAGGCGCAGCGTTCTCGCCGGATTCGTCCTGTGGATACGGCGGCTGTCCGGTGCTCACCGTGTCACCTCGCTTCGAGTGCGCATGTGGCACGTGTCAGGACACATGCCTGTGCTGCCCAACGTATCGACATAGGTATCAACAATCACCTTTCCATCTGGTCAAGGTCCGCGTCACCCGATGTCAGATGGAGCAGCATGCGGGTGTTGCCCAGGGTGTTCGGCTTGACGTGTTCCAGGTCGAGGAACTCCGCCACCCCCTCGTCGTACGAGGCCAGAAGTTCGGCGTAGACCTCGGGTGAGACCGGCGTGCCCTGGATCGGGCGGAACCCGTGCCTCGCGAAGAAGTCGACCTCAAAAGTCAGACAGAATACACGCCGCAGACCCAGATCCTTAGCCTGCTGTATCAGCGCCGAGACGATCCGGCGGCCGACGCCCATGCCCCGGCTCTCCGGATCCACGGCCACCGTGCGGACCTCAGCGAGGTCCTCCCAGAGCACGTGGAGCGCGCCGCACCCGACGACCTGCCCGTCCCGCTCGGCCACCCAGAACTCCTGTACGTCTTCGTACAGCGTCACCGTGGCCTTCTCCAGGAGCCGCGGTCCCGCGCCCGCGTAGGTGTCCACCAGGCGCCTGACCGTGTGCACGTCGGGCGTGCGGGCACGCCGGACCACCACCCCGATCTCGGGGGTGGTCTCGGTCACTGTCAGTTCGGCCACCTGCTCCATGGCTCTCCAGAGTACAGATGTCATTACGGCTCAGCCCTAACTCCCATGTCTCGGCCCATCCTGTTACATCTGGTGGCCGGATGAGCACGGTTCCTCGCTCCGGTCCACGGCGGGAGGAAGCAAGGGCAAAGAGGACATAAGGTCTGTTCTGCACAGGTGTTCACGAGATCACCCTGTGACCCTTCGGTTGTGAAACCTCTACAGACTTGGCAGTTCTGGTTGAGCACGAACCTGGAGTGCATTAGTGTCCAGCGACAATGTTCCCCGCGTGTCGCGCGGGAGACACGCTCAATCCCCGCAAGGGGAGCCGGGGACCCGCCGGTGGCCAGAGCCACCACTGGGGTGAATCCGAGTCTTTCGGTAGGGCTGCTCCGGCCCGAACCCGTCAGCTAACCCGGTAGGCGTCTATGAGAGGAGCTGGTTGGTGAAGCGCACGCTCAACCGTGGGGGGAAGTCGGCGGGCAAGCACGCCCGCCCCCCGGAACGCGCCCGGCACCCACACCGTCTCGGTGTGGTAAGTGTCACAATCGCCGTGCTGCTGTTCGCCATCCCCGTCGGTTCCGCGTCCGCGGACCCCAAGCCCTCCCTCAAGGACCTCTCCGAGCAGGTCGAGAAACTGCACACCGAGATCGAGACGCTGGCCGAGCAGTACAACGGCCAGCGGGAGAAGCTCAAGACCGCCAAGAATGCCTCGGACGCCGCGCAGAAGACGCTGGCGAGCAGCGAGGCCGATCTGGCCGGCAAGCGGGCCAAGGCCGCCTTACTCGCCCAGAACGCCTACATGACGGGCGGCTTGGGCAAGGTGCTGGCGTTCGCGTCCTCGGACGACCCCGAGGCCTTTCTCGACCGGGCCGCGACCACCTACGCGCTCGAACAGCAGCAGGGCGAGGAGGTCAACCAGGTCACCAAGGCCATGGACGCCGCGGAACGCGCCAGGGCCGGTGCCAAGACGCGGATCGACGAGGTCCAGAAGATCGTCACCGACCTCGAGTCCAAGCGCGACAAGATCACCAAGCTGGTCACCAAGGTCGAGAGCAACCTGTACAGGCGGGCCGTGGGCGAGGCGGGCCGCTCCGGCACCCGCGCCGTGCGCGTCAACCTGCCGGTCGTCGGCAGCGGCAAGGCGGCGGAGGCCGCAAGATGGGCGCTCACGCAGCAGCTCAAGCCGTACGTCTGGGGCGCCGAGGGCCCGAACTCCTACGACTGCTCGGGCCTGGTCATGGCGGCCTACCAGCGGGTGGGCATCTCGCTGCCGCACTACACGGGCGACCAGTGGACGGCGGGCAGGCACATCTCGCGCTCCGAGCTGCGCCCCGGCGACCTGGTGTTCTTCTACAGCGACCTGCACCACATGGGCATGTATATCGGCGGCGGCATGATGGTGCACGCCCCCCAGACGGGCGACGTCGTACGGGTCGCGTCGATCGAAGGGCGCCCGTTCGCCGGCGCGGTGCGCATCGCCGACTGAGCTGCGGTGGATCCGCAGCGAAGCGAGGACATCCACCGCAGCACTCCGAGCGAAGCTCGGCAATCAGACGCTGCGGTGGATCCGTAGCGAAGCGAGGACATCCACCGCAGCTCCCCGAGCGAAGCCCGGCAATCAGACGCTGCCTCGCGGGCGCCGTCAGATCAACTGGCGGCGGGCCGCCCAGGCCACGGCCTCGATCGCGGTGGCCACGCCGATGCGGTCGCAGATGCCCCGTAACCTCCGGCGTACTGTGCGTCCGCTTATATCCAGACGTCTCCCCACCCGATCGACCGTGACTCCCTTGGCCAGCTCCGACAGCAACGCCAAATCCGCATGGCTCAGATCAACGCCTTCAGTGAGCACATCCATCGGGAGCCCTCCCCCCCAACAGCAGAACTCGGACCTCTCAGATAGGCCTAAGCCGCCTCGCAGACGGTAAACGCATCCTGGAAAGGTCGTCAAGCATGACAATCGCCGCACTTGACGAGCGCTATTGACATGATCCGATATATGTGACGTACTCGCCATATGACGACGGCACCCCGGCTACGATGAGTGATCTCGTCGAGGCTTCCGGCGCGCCGGATCCACCATCAATGAGCCCGGCCGACGTCCTGGGTTTTGATCCGTTCGATCCGGATTTTCTGCGCGATCCGTACGCCGAATATCGCGAGCTGAGCGAGCGCGGCGCGATCTTCCGCACCCGTGGCGGGTTGCTTGTCGCCACCACCCACGAGCTCTGCACGGCGCTGCTCCGCGACCCGCGCTTCGGCCACGGATCCGACCCGCTGGACAGAAGAGACCCAGGTCAGCCGGTGGAATCGTTCCTCTGGATGGATCCGCCGGACCACACCAGGCTGCGTGCTCTGGTCAGCAGGGCCTTCACTCCGCGCATGCTCGAACGGCTCCGCCCGCGCGTCGAGGCGATCACCGCCGAGCTGATCGGCGCGCTGCCGGAGGAGGCGGATCTCGTTTCCGGGCTCGCCTATCCGCTGCCCGTCATGGTGATCAGCGAGCTGCTCGGAGTGCCGCCGGAGGACCACGAACAGTTCCGTGATTGGAGCGACACACTCGCCCGCAGCCTTGACCCCATGCTTACAGAGGACCTCCTGTCCGAAACCGGGAGGGCCAGAAGAGAGTTTCGCGACTACTTCCGCGGCCTGATCGCGATCAGGCGCGAGCGGCCGGGAGACGACCTCCTGAGCGCCCTGGCGCGGGTCGAGGAGCTGACCGAGCCCGAGTTGCTGGCCACCTGCGTGCTGCTGCTCGTGGCCGGACACGAGACGACCGTCAACCTCATCGGCAACGGCGTGCTCAACCTGGCCCGGCACGGCCTGCTGCGGCACGCCGCCGAGCGGCCCAGGCAGGTGGTCGAGGAGGTGCTCAGGTACGACCCGCCGGTCCAGCTCACCGGCAGGAACGCGCTGGAGGACGTCGAGCTGGGCGGCGTGCCGGTGCCCAAGGGCACTCCCGTGCTCGGGCTGATAGGCGCGGCCAATCGCGACCCGGCGGTCTTTCCCGAGCCCGACCGCTTCGACGTGACCCGGGATCCCGGCCGCCACCTCGCGTTCGGCCTCGGCATCCACTTCTGCCTGGGGGCGACGCTGGCCAGGATGGAGGGCGAGATCGCGTTGTCCGCCCTGGCCGCCGCGGCTCCCGAGCTGGAGCTGGCCGAACCGGCGCCGCCGTACAAGGAGAATGTGGTGTTGCGCGGGCTCGCGAAGCTGCCCGTGCGGCTCAGTGGGCGGGCTTGACCAGCGGGAACAGGATGGTCTCGCGGATGTTCTTGCCGGTGAAGGCCATGATCATCCGGTCGATGCCCGCGCCCATGCCACCCGTCGGAGGCATCGCGTATTCCAGCGCCTGCAGGAAGTCCTCGTCGAGCTGCATGGCCTCCAGGTCGCCCCCGGCGGCCAGCAGGGACTGCTCGACCAGGCGGCGGCGCTGCTCGATCGGGTCGATCAACTCGGAGTAGGCGGTGCCCAGCTCGGTGCCGAAGCCGATCAGGTCCCACTTCTCGGTCAGCAGCGGGTCGTCGCGGTGCTGGCGGGTCAGCGGCGAGGTCTCCAGCGGGTAGTCCATGACGAACGTGGGCTGGATGAGCGTGTGCTCGACGAGCGCCTCGAACAGCTCCTGCACCAGCTTGCCCGAGCCCCACTTCGGATCCCAGGGGATCTCCCGCCGGTCGGCGATCTTGCGGAGCTCTTCGAGGGTGGTCGCGGTGGTGATCTCGTCGCCGACGGCCTCGGACACCGCGCCGTACAGGGTGATGCGGGGGTATCGGGCGATGCCGAGATCGACCTCGACGCCGTCGTGCACGACCACGGAGGTCCCCAGGGCGGCCACGACGGCCTTCTGGTACATCCGCTGCGTCAGGTCCGCCATGTCGTTGTAGTCGAGGTAGGTGCCGTAGGCCTCGATCATGGTGAACTCGGGGTTGTGCGTGGAGTCCGCGCCTTCGTTGCGGAAGTTGCGGTTGATCTCGAAGACCTTCTCGATGCCGCCGACCACGAGCCGCTTGAGGTAGAGCTCGATCGCGATGCGGAGGTAGAGCTCCATGTCGTAGGCGTTGATGTGGGTCTTGAAGGGCCTGGCCGTGGCGCCGCCGTGGATCGGCTGCAACATCGGCGTCTCGACCTCGAGGTAGCCCTCCTCGTGCCAGAAGTCGCGCACCGCGCGCACGGTGGCGCTGCGCACCCGGGCCATCTGCCTGGCCTCGTCGTTGACGATGAGGTCGACGTAGCGCTGGCGCACCCGCGCCTCGGGGTCGGTGAGGCCGACGTGCTTCTCCGGCAGCGGGCGCAGGCACTTGGCGGTGATCTGCCAGCTGTCGGCCAGGATCGACAACTCGCCGCGGCGCGAGGTGATGACCTCGCCACTCACGCCGACGTGGTCGCCCAGGTCCACGTCGCGCTTCCACGAGGCCAGCGACTCCTCGCCCACCTTGTCGAGCGAGATCATGACCTGCAGGTCGGCGCCGCCGTCGCGGAGCGTGGCGAAGCAGAGCTTGCCGCCCACGCGGTTGAGCATGACGCGCCCCGCGACCGCGACCGTGTCGCCGGTGGCGGTGTCGGGCTCCAGGCCCTGGTATTTCTCCCTGACCTCGGCGTTGGTCGCCGTGCGTGGGAAATTCACCGGGTAAGGGTCGACGCCTTCGCTGCGAAGGCGGTCGAGCTTCTCCCTCCGGATGCGCATCTGCTCGGGAAGTTCGTCGCTCACAACATCAAAGGGTAGGGGATATGGCGAACTGCAAGGGCTCGTCGGCCTGCTGCAGGGGCGCTGCAAGAGCTTTCTTCTATCAATATCTCACGAGCTCAGGGGGGAGCCGGCAGGGAGCCGGCCCAAGGGGAGCTCAAGGAGACAAGATGTTCAAGAAGATCGCGACGGGTTTCCTCGCCATCGCCGCTACCAGCGCCGTGGCCCTGTCGCTGCCCGCCGCCGCCAACGCCTCCACCTCGTCGGACTACGACGACTACTCCGAGTACTGGGGCCCCGTCTACGCCAAGAACTACCAGGCCAAGGCTCAGGGCTGGGTCGGCGTCAACTGGGACCACGACGGCGAGTCCAACGAGGTCACCGTCCGGGGCCGGCTGTACGACCTGGACAACCGTAGCTACGACGAGGGCGGCAAGTGCGCGTACGTGAAGTTCCAGGCCAGCGACTTCGACCACGACTGGTCGCCGGTCTACTTCAAGAAGTACTGCGGCTTCCCGGGCTACAAGAAGTTCTCCTTCTACGAGAACGACGTCTACAGCCTGCGGGCGAAGGTGTGCCAGATCGGCCTGCACAGCAACTACCCGACGAAGTGCGGTCCCTGGAAGTACCTCTACACCGCCGAGAGCGAGTAACTCCTCTATACGCAAGCGGCCCCCTACCCGAGCGGGGGGCCGCTTGTTCTGTGTCACCGCTCGTTCTGTGTCTACGTCGTGTTCCTGTTGTAGACGAGCCGCAGGCCGATGAGCGTCAGCCACGGCTCGTGCACGTCGATCGAGCGCGACTCGCCCACCACCAGCGCCGCGTGCCCGCCGGTGGCCACCACGGTCACCTCGTCGGGGTCGTCGGCCAGCTCGGCCACCATGCGCTCGACGATGCCGTCCACCTGGCCCGCGAAGCCGTAGATGATGCCGGCCTGCAGGGCCTCGACGGTGTTCTTGGCGATCACCGAGCGCGGCCTGACCAGCTCCACCTTGTGCAGTTGCGCCCCGGCGGCGGCCAGCGCGTCGACCGAGATCTCGATGCCGGGGGCGGTGACCGCGCCGACGTATTCGCCCTTGGCGGACACCGCGTCGAACGAGGTCGCGGTGCCGAAGTCCACGATGACGCAGGGGCCGCCGTACTGGTCGATGGCCGCCAGCGCGTTCACGATGCGGTCGCTGCCGACCTCTTTGGGGTTGTCCATGCGTACCGGAACGCCGGTGCGGATGCCCGGTTCCACGATCACCGCGGTCACGTCGCCGTAGTAGCGGCGGCACATCTCGCGCATCTCGTTGAGCACGCTCGGCACGGTCGAGCAGATGGCGATGCCGTCGATGTCGGTCCCCTTGAGCAGCGGCGACTGGGCCAGCAGCCCTTGCAGGACGACCGCGATCTCGTCGGCGGTGCGGCGGGCGTCGGTGGCCAGCCTCCAGTGCTCTATGACATCCTCGCCCTCGAACAACCCCAGCACCGTGTGCGTATTGCCGACGTCGATCGTGAGCAGCATCAATTACCCCCGCAGATCCAGTGCGATGTCAAGGGCCGGCGCCGAGTGCGTTAGCGCTCCCACCGCAAGGTAGTCCACGCCAGTGTCGGCCACATCACGAGCCGATTCCAAGGTCAATCCCCCGCTCGCTTCAAGCGCAACCCTGTTTTTCGCCCGATTTTTCACGACATGTACGGCCTGGGCGGTGTCCTCGATCGTGAAGTTGTCGAGCAGGATCTCGTCCGCCCCCTCGTCCAGCACGGGCTCGAGTTGGTCGAGCCGGTCGATCTCCACCTCGATCGGCAGGTCGGGGTAACGCTCCCTGACCGCCCTGAACGCCTCGGCCACACCTCCGGCCGCCACCACGTGGTTGTCCTTGATCAGCGCGGCGTCCGACAACGACATCCGGTGGTTGACGCCGCCGCCGCAGCGCACCGCGTACTTCTCCAGCGCCCGCAGCCCGGGCAGCGTCTTGCGGCTGTCGCGGATCCGCGCCGCCGTGCCGCTGACCGCCTCGACCCACCTGCCGGTCAGCGTGGCCACCCCGGACAGGTGCGTGAGCAGGTTGAGCGCGGTGCGCTCGGCCGTCAGCACGCTCCGGGCAGGCCCCTCGACGGTCATCAGCACGTCGCCCGCCCTGACCCGCTCGCGGTCCTTGGCCCTCCTCTCGGTACGCGCCGCGCCCAGCCGGACGAACACCGCCTCCGCCACGGCCAGCCCGGCCACGATGCCGTCCTTGCGCGCCACCACGTCGGCCACGGAGCGCTGGTCGGCCGGGATGGTGGCCAGGCTCGTCACGTCGCCCGCCTCCTGCAGATCCTCGGCCAGCGCCCGGTCGATCAGCGCGTCCACCTCGGCCGGGTCCAGCCCGGCGGCGGTGAGCTCCTGCGCCAGGCGCGGCGGCATCGCGTCGCCGTGCGGCGTGTACGTCATTCGGGGGCCCTCCTCGGTCAGGGTCACGTCCAGGTGGCCCAGCCAGTCGTTGTCGTCACGGGTGTCGTAGTCCTCGCGCCAGTGTGAGCCACGGGTCTC
This sequence comes from Nonomuraea marmarensis, assembly GCF_043197025.1. NCBI lineage: Bacteria > Bacillati > Actinomycetota > Actinomycetes > Streptosporangiales > Streptosporangiaceae > Nonomuraea > Nonomuraea marmarensis. The sequence goes on along the minus strand of NZ_JBICRM010000009.1, from coordinate 59,879 downwards.
CGGCCGGGCCGCCGCCGCGCCGGTGAGCACGGTGGCGACGGTGAGCAGGTTCGTGACCTCCCAGGACTCGGTGCAGGCGGGCACCGCGACGGGCGTCCAGCGGGCGTCTCGCAGCGCCCTGGCGGTGGTGAGCAGCGACTCGCGGCTGCGCAACACGCTCGCCCCGGTGCTCATGTGGGCCTGGATCCTGGGCTTGATCCGCGGGTCCACCAGTCCTGTGGCGGCCCGGCTCGCGACCGGTTCGCCGGGCTGGGGGCATACCGAATGGATGTCCTCGGCGATGCGCTCGGCGAAGACGAGCCCTTCGAGCAGGGAGTTGGAGGCGAGCCTGTTCGCGCCGTGCACGCCCGTGCAGGCGACCTCGCCGCAGGCGTACAGGCCGTCGATCGAGGTACGGCCGCGCAGGTCCGTACGGACGCCGCCGCTGGCGTAGTGGGCGGCCGGGGACACGGGGATCGGCTCGGTCGCCGGGTCGATGCCGTGCTCGCGGCAGACCGAGTAGATCGTGGGGAAGCGGGTCTCCCACTTCTCGCGGCCGAAGTGGCGGCCGTCGAGATAGACGTGGTCGCGGCCGGTCTCGCGCATCGTCCGCATGATCGCCTTGGCCACGACGTCGCGCGGCGCCAGGTCGGCCAGCTCGTGCACGCCCTGCATGAAGCTGTTACCCGCGTGGTCGACCAGGAACGCGCCCTCGCCCCTGACCGCCTCGGAGATCAGCGGTTGCTGCCCGGTCGAGCCCTCGCCGAGCCAGAGCACGGTGGGATGGAACTGGACGAACTCGATGTCGCGCACCACGGCCCCCGCCCGCAGCGCGAGCGCCACGCCGTCGCCGGTGGAGACGACGGGGTTCGTGGTGGCGGCGTAGACCTGGCCCATGCCGCCGGTGGCCAGCACCACCGCCCTGGCGCGCACCGCGCCCACCCCGTCACGCGCGCCCTCGCCCATGACGTGCAGCGTCACGCCCCTGGCCCGGCCCTTGGCATCCTTGAGCAGGTCGAGCACCAGGGCGTGCTCGATCACCTCGACCGATCCGGCGCGGACCGCGTCGACGAGCGCCCGCTGCACCTCCGCACCCGTGGCGTCGCCGCCCGCGTGCACGATCCGGTGCCGCCGGTGTCCGCCCTCCCTGGTCAGCTGGAGCTCGCCGTCGGGGGCGCGGTCGAACTGCGCGCCGCGCGCCATGAGCCGCCGCAGCGCGCCCGGCCCCTCGGTCACCAGCGTCCGTACGGCCTGCGCGTCGCACAGCCCCACCCCGGCCAGCAACGTGTCGTTGAGGTGCTCCTCCGGCGTGTCCCGGGGATCGAGCACGGCCGCGATGCCGCCCTGGGCCCACCGGGTGGAGCCCGACGACAACACGTCCTTGGTGACGACCAGGATCTTGGCCGCCGGCTCCAGCTCGGCGTACCGCAGGGCCACGGTCAGGCCCGCGATGCCCGAGCCCACGACGACCACGTCCGCCTCGACGGTCCAGCCGGGCGCGGGAGCGGTCAGACGCAGGGGAATCGCCGGTGCACTCATCAGGGTTCTCCTCACTGAGGCGATTTCGTCAACATGACGATAACGCCCGGCGCGGCAGGAACATGCCCCGGGGGGGAAGCTTTGCTTCCCCCCAAGTTGAACGCCTTTTCCATATTGGTTGGTCTTTGGGGGGGACGCGGGGGGCTTGCCCCCCGCGGGGGAGGTGAACGCCTTTTCCATATTGGTTGGTCTTTGGGGGGGACGCGGGGGGCTTGCCCCCCGCGGGGGTGCTCAAAGGTCCTCGGTCTTCCTGATGAACGCTTCGTACTCGGCGAACGGCTCGAGACCCACGGCCGCGCGGCGCTCGTCGAGGAGGGCGGGATCCTCGATCGGCATCGGCTCCAGCCCATTGAGGCCATCGTGGAACTGCGTCCCGTATAACTGGGGGCGGCCCGACCGCACGCGTACGCGGTCCTCCAGGTACGCGAAGTCGCGCGGCGAGGCCTCGTCCCGCTCCACGGCGTCGGCCATCACCTGGTGGAACAGGCGCTGGACCTCGGACGATGAGGCGTGCTGGGCCAGCAGCCAGGCCGCCCGCGCGGCCCGCTCGCCCACCTGCGAGACCAGCGGCCAGCCACGGGTGACGACCACGGAGTAGAGCCAGGCGGTGTTGCCCTCGTCGAGCCGCTGGAGCCGGGCCAGCCGCCGGTCGCCGGGGAAACCCTTGGCCGGATCGCGCATCGCCTGGTCGATCTCCATCCGGCGGAGCAGCTCTTCCCGCAACTCCTCGTCGGTCATGCCCCGACGGTAATCCGCCTCAGGCGGGATTCAAGGTCAGGATGACGTTGTCGATCAGCCGCGTGCTGCCGACCCTGGCGGCCACCGCGAGCACGGCCTCGCCTTCGTACGACTCGCTCACCTCGTCGAACGTGGCCGGGTCCACCAGCGCCAGATAGTCCACGTCGAGCTCCGGCCCGGCCGCGTCGAGCACCGCCCGCGCCACCGCCCGGATCCTGGACGGCGTGCGCTCGGCCGCGCCCGCCCGCAGGGCCCGGGAGAGCGCCAGCGCCACCCGGCGGTCGTCTTCGGACAGATAGCGGTTGCGGCTGGACAGGGCCAGGCCGTCGGGCTCGCGTACGGTCGGCGCGCCGACGATCTCGATCGGCAGGTCGAGGTCGGCGACCATGCGGCGGATCAGGGCGAGCTGCTGGGCGTCCTTCTGGCCGAAGATCGCCATGTCGGGCTGGACCAGGTTGAACAGCTTGAGCACCACCGTGAGCATGCCGTCGAAGTGGCCCGGCCTGACCGCGCCCTCGGCGATCGTGCCCATGCGGCCGGCGGAGAGGCTCACCTGGCGGTCGGGCGCGTACATGTCCTCGACGGCCGGGTGGAACACGACATCGACGCCCTCGGCCCGGCACACGTCCAGATCGGCATCAAATGTACGGGGATAGCGGGAAAAATCCTCGTTAGGGCTAAACTGCAGGGGATTGACGAAGATGCTGACCACGACCTGATCGGCACGTACGCGGGCCTCCCTGATCAGGGACCGGTGGCCCTCGTGCAAAGCGCCCATGGTCGGCACCAGGGCCACGTCGCCACCAGCACGCGCCTTGACCAGGTCTTCCCGGTTTCTGGCGACGATCAGCTCCATAACGCCCTCCAAGTGGTCAGGTCCATATATTGCCCCCCAGCGCGTCGAGCAGCCGCTCCGCCTCCTCGGGTTTGAGCAGCCCGGCGGCCAGCGCCCGGTCGGCCGTGAGCCTGGCCAGCGCGATGTAGGCGTCGGCCGCCTCGGGAGCCGCCAGGATCAGCGCGTCCACGTGCTTGCGAACGGTGCCCGCGTCACCGCGTACGACGGGGCCGGTGAGACCGGCGATGCCCAGCCGCAGCACGTTGTCGAGCGCGGCACCGAGCAGCGGGCCCAGCATCCGCCCCGGATGCTCGACCCCGATGCGCCCCAACAGGTCCGACGACTCCGCGATGAGCGTGACCATGTGGTTGGCCGCCCCGGCCAGCGCCGCGTGGTAGAGCGCGCGATCGGCGTCGGCGATCCAGACCGGCTCGCCGCCCATCTCGATCACCAGGGCCTCGGCGATGGGCCGCAGCACCTCGGGCGCGGTCACCCCGTAGGAGATGCCGGTGAGCTTGTTGAGGTCGTCGTCCCTGCCGGTGAACGTCATCACCGGATGCAGCGCCAGCGGCAGCGCGCCGGCCTTCGCGGCCGGGTCGAGCACGGACAACCCGTACGCCCCGCTGGTGTGCACCAGCAGCTTGCCCTGGAGGTCGGCCCCGGTGCTGACCAGCCCGTTGACGAGGTCGGGCAAGGCGTCGTCCGGCACCGTGAGGAGGATCAGCTGGGCCGCCGCGACCACCTCGTCAGGCCGGGACGGCGTGACGCCGAGCCGGTCGGCGGCCCACCGCTGCGAATTGTCCGACACGCCGCTCGCGGCGACGACCCGGTGCCCTGCCTGCGCCAGCGCGGCACCCAGGGCCGAGCCGACCTTACCCGCCCCGAGCACGCCGACAGTCAGCCGTGCCGGGCGATCACCTGCGTCCATGACGTCACACCTCTGTCGACCTGATGGCACTGCCGACCAGCGTAACGCCACCCGTGACCCCTGTTTTGCCACGTGTTGAGTTAACGACAAAAGCGACAAGGGCATACAAAAGGTGCACCCCCTGTCGGAAGAGATGAGGAGAGGGGTCACCGCAATGGCAGCGGGCGCCGAGGCCTTCGCCAGGACCCGACGCCCGCATAGATGCGACCTCTTGGAGGTGCGCCGGCCGGCTATCCGCCGATTGACCGGCCGGGTCGCGAGCCCGGGCTGGCCTTCGCCGGTCCGGGCTCGTGCTGTTGTTTAGTGGTGGCTGGGCGCGTAGGCCTCCGCGCCGCCCTTGCAGCCGGCGACCGCGACGCCGATGACGGCCACGGCGTTGCCGCAGATGTTGATCGGGGCGACGATCGGGATGTGCAGCTGGTTGCCGGAGATCACACCACCGTTGCCGCTGGTGATGTCCGCGTGGGCCGGGGCGGCCAGCGACAGCATGGCGACGGCTCCGGTGACGACCATGATCTTCTTCAGCACGAGGGCTCCTCTCTCGCGGCCGGAGGGCCGCAGGTGCTCGATCGAGAGTGAATGGACTCCGCCACTTGGGTGTTAGCGGAACGCAATCACTCAGTGACAATGGGTAAACGTTATCGCAAGTTGACGACAATGAGTAGTCACTCGATGACGGTGCGTACCACCCGTCAGCCATGAGATAGTCCAGGCATGTGGCTCACCTGGCGTGTCGCAACGCAGCGAGCGCTTTACGGCGAGGCGGGCTTCTATCTCCGCGAACGTCCGTCAGGCCACTTCCGGACCTCGGTCAGCGCCTCGGTGGCGTTCGCCGACGCGGTCCTGGCGCTGCTGGTTGAGGTGGACGCCGAACTCGGCGCCCCCGACGTGCTCGACCTCGTCGACATCGGCGCGGGCGAGGGCGTGCTCGTCACCCGGGTGCTGGCCGCCGCCGAGCCCGCGCTGCTCGACCGGCTCCGCGTCACGGCCGTCGACCTCTCCCCCAGGCCGGAGGGCCTGCCGGAGCGGATCGCCTGGCGCAGCAGCCTGCCCACCGGCATCACGGGGCTGGCCATCGCCAACGAGTGGCTCGACAACGTACCGATCGACGTGGTCGAGCAGACGTCCGACGGCCCTCGGTTGATCATGGTCAACGGCCACACGGGCGAGGAGCGCCTCGGCGGCCCGCCGCGACCCGCCGACCGCGCCTGGCTCGACCGGTGGTGGCCGCTGTCTCGCGTGGGCGCGCGCGCGGAGATCGGCTGGCCCCGCGACGAAGCCTGGGCCTCTGTCCTGGTACGTCTCACACAGGGCCGGGCGATTGCCATCGATTATGCACACCCTGTGGATAACCGTCCGCCCTGTGGCACGCTGACCGGTTACCGCGACGGCGCGGTCGTGACCCCCGTACCCGACGGGACCTGCGACATCACCGCTCACGTGGCGCTGGACGCGTGCGCCGAGGCCGGGCGGCGGGCCGGTGCGATATCCACAACCTTGTCCACACAGCGTGACGCGCTGCGGGGGCTGGGGATCACCGGCGCCCGGCCGCCCGCCGACCTGGCCCGCACCGATCCGCAGACCTATCTGCGGGCGCTGGCCAGGGCTTCGGAGGAGGGGGAGCTGATCGATCCGTCGGGGCTCGGCGGCTTCGGCTGGCTCACCCAGCGACGCTGAGCTCCAGGGACCGCAGGCCGCGGATGACGTAGCCGGGTTTCCAGGCGGGCTCCTGCCGCAACTCCAGCTTGGCGGCCCGGTCCAGCAGCGCGCCGAACGACTCCATGAGCTCGATGCGGGCCAGCGGCGCGCCCAGGCAGAAGTGGATCCCGGCCCCGAAGGAGACGTGCGGATTGTCGGCGCGGCCCACGTCGAGCCGGTCCGGGTCCTCGAACACCGTCTCGTCGCGGTTGGCCGAGCCGAACAGCAGCGCCACCTCCGCACCGCGCGGGATCTCCACGCCGTGCACCTCGATGCCCTCCAGGACCCAGCGCTCGAACATCTGCAGCGGCGTGTCCCAGCGCATCAACTCCTCGACGGCCGTGGGCAGCAGCGAGCGGTCCGCGCGCAGCCGTACGAGCTCGGCGGGGTTCCTGAACAGGGCCCACCAGCCGTTGCCCGTCACGTTCACGGTGGCCTCGTGGCCGGCGTTGAGCAGCAGGACGCACGTGCCGACCAGCTCGTCCTCGGTGAGCTCGTCGATCTGGGTCAACGCGCTGATCAGGTCCTCGCCCGGGTTCTGCCGGCGGTCGCGGGCCAGGGACTTGAGGTATTCCGCGAACTCCGACGCCGCTCGTACCGCGGTGTGCTGGGCTTCGGGGGCGGGGTTGAGCTCGTACATGCCGCAGATGTCGGCCGACCAGGGGCGCAGCAGGTGGCGGTCCTGGTCAGGGATGCCGAGCATCTCCGCGATCACCGTCACCGGGAGCGGCTCGGCGACCTCGGCGATCAGGTCGCCGCCGCCCTTCTCCACGAACGTGTCCACCAGGCCCGCGGCGATGGCGCGGACGCGGGGGCGCAGGGACTCGACCATGCGCGGCGTGAACGCCTTGGAGACCAGCCGGCGCAGCCTGGTGTGCACCGGCGGCTCCACATCGAGCATGCCCGCCCTGATCACCCGCCAGAACGGCTCCTGGAAGTCCGGCTCTGGCTCTCTGCCGAACTCCTCGTGGGTGGCCACGTGCAGGTAGGACCTCCCCAGGCGGCGGTCTCTGAGCAGGGCGTTCACGTCGGCGTGCCGCGAGATCAGCCACTGGCCCGTCGGCTCGAAGTAGCTGACAGGGGCCTCGCGTCTCAGCTCGTCATACGCCCGGTACGGGTATGCCACGAAATCCGGATTCCAAGGATCAAAGCGCACTATTTCATAGTAGGAGTGGCTTCCTCAGTTTGGTCGGCGGTCTGCCGCTTGGCGTGCCTGCTGCGTACCCGGATGTTGAGCAACTCCACGATGACCGAGAACGCCATCGCGAAGTAGATGTAGCCCTTCTCGATGTGCTGGCCGAGGCCCTCGGCGACGAGCACCATGCCGATCAGCACCAGGAACGCCAGCGCCAGCATCTTGATGCTCGGGTGCCGGTCCACGAATCGGCTGATCGGCCCCGAGGCGAACAACATCACCAGCACCGAGACCACGACCGCCGCGATCATGATGCCGAGCTGGCTGACCATGCCGACCGCGGTGATGACCGAGTCGAGCGAGAACACGATGTCGAGGACCATGATCTGCGCGATCACCGAGGGGAAGGAGGCCGCCGAGACCTTCTTGCCGTCCTTGGGGGCGTCCATGGTGTGGCCGATCTCGGTGACGCTCTTGGCCAGCAGGAACAGGCCGCCGAGCAGCAGGATCAGGTCGCGTCCCGAAATTTCGTGACCGAAGAGCGCGAACAGCGGCTCCGTGAGCTGCACCACCCACGACAGCGCGAGCAGCAGGAGCAGGCGGCTGACCAGGGCCGCGCCGAGGCCGAGCACGCGGGCCCGGTCCCGCTGTTCCGGTGGGAGTTTCCCGGCCAGGATGGAGATGAAGATGATGTTGTCGATCCCCAGGACGATCTCTAAGGCGACAAGGGTGAAGAAACCGATCCAGATCTGCGGGTCGCTCACCCAGGCCAACATCTGCGCACCTCCATGGCATGTGACGGTTTCCCGGTAGCAACGAGCCAGACGGCGCGGAAGTTCGCGGGCTTGCGATTGATGGCCGATTGTCGGTTATAGTTCCGGACGTAGGTCATGAGTGCCAGCGACAAGCCCCGGCTAGCTGGCCGGCAACCCTCGCGTCCGCGGCGGGGTGCCCCGGGTGAAGACCTGGTCCGTCACGAGGTGTGGCGGGCAAGCGCGGGCTCCGTGGCTGCTCCAGGGGTCCGATGACCCTGAGGAGATTTGCCGTGCCCACGCTGACGATCTTCAACTCCGCCCCCGCCCAGGTCGTGGCAGAGGCTCCCGCCGTGACGAGCCGCCCGATTCCCGCCGTGCTCGGCGCCGACCTGGAGGTGCCGGTCAAGGGCGGCAGGCTGGTCGGCTACGCCAACCTGGACTACGCCGCCAGCGCCCCCTGTCTCGAGCCGGTGAACGCCGCCGTCGCCGCCGCGCTCCCGGCCTACTCCAGCGTCCACCGTGGCGCGGGCTACGCCTCCCAGCTCACCACCGCCCGGTACGAGCAGGCCCGCCACACGGTCAGGGCCTTCGTCGGCGCCCGCCCCGACGACGCCGTGATCTTCACCCGCAACACCACCGACGCCACGAACCTCCTGGCCGGCTGCCTGCCCGCGGGCACGACCACCGTGGTCTTCGACACCGAGCACCACGCCTCCCTGCTCCCCTGGCAGCAGTCCGTACGGCTGGCGCCGCCCGCCTTCCCCGGCGCGGCCGTCCGCGCCGCCGACGAGGCGCTGGCCGGGATCGACGGGCCGAAGCTGCTCGTAGTCACCGCCGCCTCGAACGTCACCGGCGAGCTGTGGCCCATCGCCGCCCTGGCCCACATCGCGCATCGCCACGGGGCCAGGATCCTGGTGGACGCCGCGCAGCTCGTACCGCACCGGCAGCTCAACCTGACGGCGCTCGACCTGGACTACGTGGCCTTCTCCGGGCACAAGCTGTACGCGCCCTTCGGCGCCGGGGTGCTGGTCGGCCGGCGTGACTGGCTGGCCGAAGGGGAGCCGTACCTCAAGGGGGGCGGCGCGGTGCGGTCGGTGGGGGACACCACCGAGTGGCACGACGACCCGGAGCCGCGCCACGAGGCGGGCACCCCCAACGTACTGGGCGCCATCGCGCTGGCCGCCGCCTGCGACGCGCTCACCGCCACCGGCTGGACCGCGCTGGTGCGCGAGGAGGAGCGGCTGATCGCGCGGCTTCGGTCCGGGCTGGCCTCGATCGAGGGGGTACGCGAGCTCTCGTTGTGGGGAGACGATCACCCGCGCGTCGGCATCGTGTCGTTCACCGTGGCCGGCTACTCGGCTCGCGAGGTGGCCGAGGTGTTGTCCGGCGAGTACGGCATCGGCGTGCGGGACGGGAAGTTCTGCGCGCATCCGTTCGTGCGGCACCTGCTGGGTGCCCCGGAGCGCAGGAGCTCGGACGGAGTGAGCGACACAGGAGCCAACGAGGGCCGAAGCGGGCGGGACCATAGGCACGCTGGGGGTTGCGAGGACGGGACTGCCTCCGCGGTGCGCGCCTCGATCGGCATCGGCACCACGCAGGAGCACGTGGACCGGCTGATCGAGGCGCTACGGGACCTGGTCGCCCGCTGAGCTTCAGCGGTTCGGTGGTTTGCGGTGTGGCGGCGGCTCGTCGGCGACCAGGGCGTCGATGTCCCGCATGTCCTGGTCGCTGAGCCTGCTGGACCTGGGCTCCGACGGCTGCCTGGGCACGCGGGGCTTCTCCTCCCCGGGCTCCGCGGTGGGCGTCGTGGGCCCACCATCGGGTTCCGTGCGCCGCGCACCGGGACCGTAGGCGGCGAGTCCCTCCTCGCCGGCCCGCCGTTCCGCGCGCCGGCGGAAGATCGACCGGAACAGCCCGTCGAGCCCGAGCCGGCCCCCGCCCAACGTCAGGAACAGCAGGGTCAGCGCGCCGAGCGCGCCCGGGAGCTCCCAGCCGTTCTCGGCTGTCAGGATGCCGTTCCCCGCGTGCACGAACATGATCGCGCCGAGCATGCCGATCAGCAACAGCAGCGCCACCGGCCGTACCAGGAGGCCGAGGATCAGCAGGATGCCGCCGATGGTCTCGACGACCGTGGTGTACCCGGCGGCGAGCTCGGGCACTGGGGATCCCATCTGCCTGAACTGCTGCGCCGTGGCCCCGAACCCGCTCAGCCACTTCTGCCAGCCGTGAGCCAGGAAAATCACGCCGGTCGCCACCCGCGTGATCAGGGCCACGACATCAAACACGACTCTTTTCATGGTGCTTTCTCCCCCCGTTGCCCGATATTCCTCCCCATGTCCGGCTTCGGGATGCGTTTCTATGCCATGTCTTGACGATCCCCCCGGCTGGATCACCGACCGGGACGGTGGCAGCATTGCCGTATGACGGAACGTGTGGTCGGAATCGGTGCGGGCGCGAAAGAGCTGGCCACCGAGGACATGATCCTCAACATCGGCCCGCAGCACCCGTCCACGCACGGGGTGCTCAGGCTCCGGCTGACGCTCGACGGCGAGCGCATCGCCACCGCCGAGCCGATCATCGGCTACATGCACCGGGGCGCGGAGAAGCTGTTCGAGGTCCGCGACTACCGCCAGATCATCATGCTGGCCAACAGGCACGACTGGCTGTCGGGGTTCGCGAACGAGCTGGGCGTGGTGCTCGCCGCCGAACGCCTGCTCGGCATGGAGCCGCCGGTCAGGGCCGTGTGGGCGCGTACGCTGCTGGCCGAGCTCAACCGGGTGCTCAACCACCTGATGTTCCTCGGCTCCTACCCCCTGGAGCTGGGCGCGATCACGCCGCTGTTCTACTCCTTCAACGAGCGTGAGCGCATCCAGGCCGTCATGGAGGAGATCTCGGGCGGGCGCATGCACTACATGTTCAACCGGGTCGGGGGGCTCAAGGAGGACCTGCCGCTCGGCTGGCTCGACCGGGTGTCGGAAGCCGTCGGGGAGACCCGCCGCCGCGTGCCCGACATCGAGAACCTCATCCTGCACAACGAGATCTTCGTCGCGCGCACCAGGGGTGTCGGTGTGCTCTCCCGCGAGCAGATCATGCAGTACGGCGTCAGCGGCCCCATCGCCCGCGCCTCGGGCGTCGACTTCGACCTGCGCCGCGACGAACCCTATCTCGCCTACCCCGAGTTGCCGGTGAAGGTGATCACCCGCGGTGCCGGGGACTGCCACGCCCGGTTCGAGTTGCTGCTCGAACAGCTCAAGGTGTCGCTCGACCTGGCCGACGCCTGCGTGGACCGGCTGCGTTCGCTCCCGTCCGGGCCGATCAACCAGCGGTTGCCGAAGGTGCTCAAGGTGCCGGAGGGGCACACGTACGCGTGGACCGAGAACCCGCTCGGCATCAACGGCTACTACCTGGTCTCCAAGGGCGACAAGACGCCGTGGCGGCTCAAGCTGCGCTCGGCCTCGTACAACAACATCCAGGTGCTGCGCGAGATGTTGCCGGGGCACCTGGTCGCCGACATGGTGGCCATTCTCGGCTCGATGTTCTTCGTCGTGGGTGACATCGACAAGTGAGCACCCCTGCTGAACGCGATAAATACGTCGACTGGCTCCGCGCGCTGAGCCTGATCGTGGTGGTCGTCTGGCACTGGGCGTTCACGATCCTGGAGTGGAAGCCGCACGGCCCCGAGCCCACCAGCCCGCTGGGCTTCACCTCCGGGCTGTGGATACTCACCTGGCTGCTGCAGGTGCTGCCGCTGTTCTTCTACGTCGGCGGCCACGTGCACCTGCTGTCCTGGAACCGGGCCAAGGAGCGGGGCGTCGGCATCGGGGCGTTCGTCTGGCGCCGCATCCGGGCGCTGGCGTTACCCGCGTTGTTCCTGTCCGGGGTGTGGATCGCCATCGGGGCGGTGGTGACGTACACGTTCCGGGTGGACTGGATGTGGCGGGTGGTGCTGCTGGTGCTCAGCCCGCTGTGGTTCCTCGGCGTCTATCTGGTGCTGATCGCGCTGCTGCCGGTGGCCCTCTGGCTGCACCGCCGCTACGACGTGCTCACCCTGATCTGGCTCGGCGGCGCGTCCCTGGTGGTGGACGTGCTGCGCTTCCGGTACGGGATCGAGTGGGCCGGCTGGCTCAACATGATCCTCGTCTGGGGGCTGGCGCACCAGGCCGGGTTCTTCTACGACCGGATCGTCATCCTGCCCAGACGCTATGACATCGCTCTGCTCTGGACGGGCCTGTTCGCCCTGTTCGGCCTGGTCTATTCGGGCATCTACCCGGGCTCGATGGTGGGTGTGCCCGGCGACAAGTGGTCGAACATGGCGCCGCCCACGTTCGTGATCGTCGCCCTGCTGCTGTTCCAGATCGGGCTGGTGGAGGTGCTGCGGCCGGCCATGGAACGTGTCCTGGAACGGCCGCGCTGGCGCCGGGTCAACGACTTCATCAACCGGTACGCGCTGCCGCTGTTCCTGTTCCACACGACGGGGATGGCCATCGCGCTGGGATTGTCGTGGTGGTTGCTCGGCAACCTGGGCACCAAGATCCCGCCGGACCTGAAGTGGTGGCTGGAGCGCCCGATCGCCATCATCGGACCACTGATCTGCACCCTCCCGGTCATCTATCTGTTCGGGCGTCGGCGCGTCCCCGTCATCGCAAATGCAGGACCGGCAACAGCAGGACCGCAAAAGCAGGACAAGGAGGTTGGTGGCTCCGTAGGCTCTGACCATGGCTGATATCGACTTCGCCGCCAACGCCGAAGACGAGCGGATCATCCGGCGCGCCATGCGGGAAGGCGAGCGGCCGAGCGACGTGATCCGCCGCGCGCTGCGCCTGCTGCAGCGCGAGATGTGGCGCGACCGGCTGCGCGCCGGCGCACAGCCGACCGTCGAGGATCTGTCCTAGTCCCGCTTCTGCTCCTGCGGTTCCTTCGGGATGCGGCAGGCGTGCTCCAGGTAGAGGGCCGCGCAGATCAGCACCACGCAGGACACGAACGAGCCCGTCGCGACGAAGAACTCGCTCCGCGGCGTCTCCCGGTCGAAGAGTTGCACGGTGTAGAGCGCGAACCCGGCGAACATCCCGCCGAACACCGCCCCCGCGTACGCCGACGCCTTCGCCAGCGCGGCCAGCCGGGCCACCGCCAGCGGCTCCACCGGTTTGGTGCCCGGCTTCCTGGCGATCCTCGCCTTGGTCGACCAGGCGCTGAAGCCCTCGCCGAGGGCCAGCAGGAGCACCGTGGGGATCGCGGTCCACGGCATGAGGGGCAGCTCCGAGTAGAGCGGCCTGATCACCGCCCACGTGAGCAACGCGACGATGACGACGATGCCGACCAGCCGGCCAGGATGTGTGGGCTTCAATCCGGCCTCTGCAGCTTCAGATCGGCGCGCAGGCGTACCCCTTGCTGGTCGAGCCCTTGAAGCAGATCGGCCACCCGGCCGCGGCCGGGCACCGTGCCCTCGGGGTCGGCCTTCGACCAGGGCACGAGCACGAACGCGCGCTCGTGAGCGAGCGGGTGCGGCAGCGTCAGGTCGGGATCGTCGCAGACGGTGTCGCCCACCACGATCAGGTCGATGTCGAGCGTGCGCGAGCCCCAGCGCTCCGCGCGGACCCGCCCGAAGGCGTTCTCGACGCTCTGCGCCCGCTCCAGGATCGTGCGCGGCTGCAGGGTGGTCTCGGCGACCACGATCGCGTTGAGGTACGGTCGCTGCCCCCCGGGCCCGCCGACGGGATCGGTCTCGTAGATCGGGGACGCCTTGAGGAACTCCAGCCCCGGGGCGTCGAACAGGGTGTCCACGGCACCCTGCAACGTCTGGAACCGGCGCCCCAGGTTGCTGCCGAGCGCGAGGACGGCCTTCATCCGCGGCTCCGCTCGATGGTCACGACCACGTCGTCGAACACCAGCGGGATCGGCGCCGCCGGTTTGTGCACGCTCACCTCGACCTTGCGCACCAGCTCGCTCGCCAGGCAGACGTCGGCCAGCCGCTCCGCGAGCGTCTCGATCAGCTTGACCGGCTCGCCCTCCACGACCTCCACCAGCGCCTCGGCCAGCTCGCCGTAGTGGACGGTCTTGGCGAGATCGTCGCCGGCCGCCGCCGGCGCGGTGTCGAGAAACAGCGTCGCGTCGACCACGAACTCCTGCCCGAGCTCCCGCTCGGCAGGGAGCACACCGTGCCTCCCCCTGGCCCGCAGGCCCTTGAGAGCGATGCGATCAGCGCTCAAGCTCGCCTTCCTCCTCATCGTCCTCGTCTCCCTGGAGCACCGGCGAGCCGTGGTGCATCCACAACCGCCAGCCCTGCGACGTGCGGATATAGACGTTGCTGGCCACCACCTTGCCGGCGGCGAAGCTCGCCTCGCCCTCCTCGCCGGCGGTCAGGATGTTCTCCACGCAGGTGAGCACCGCCACATCACCCAGCACGGTCGTGCTGACGTCGGTCAGCACGAACTGGATGTAGGTGGTGTTGGCCATGATCAACGCCCACGACCGCAACACCTCCGACCGGCCCGTCAACAGAGTCCAGCCGGGGTGTACGCAGCTCACCTGCTCGTCGGTGGAGTCCTCTGCCCAGATCTCGGTCATCCGGTCGAGATTGGCATCTTCGATCGCGGTGTAGAACTCCTGGTTCACCGTCTCGATCGCGGCAGTGTCGACGCTCATCTGTTGGCTCCGGCTCTCTTCCATGCGGCCGCCACGCGCACGGCATCGGCATTGGGACCTACCTCGTGAACGCGTACGCACCAGGCGCCTGCGTGCGCGGCCAGCGCGGTCACGGCCAGCGTGGCGTCGTCGCTGCGGCTGAACGGCCGCGGCGTGCCGTCGGGATCGGCCAGCAGCCGCCCGAGGAACCGCTTGCGCGACGCCCCGACCAGCAGCGGGTAGCCCAGCTCGGCCAGTTGCGGGATCCCGGCCAGCACGGCCCAGTTGTGCTCGGCGTTCTTGGCGAACCCAAGGCCGGGGTCGATCACGATCTGCTCCTCCGTCACGCCCTCCGCCAGCACCAGATCGACCCGCTTGCCCAGCTCTTCTCGCACCTCGGTGACCACGTCGGCGTAGACCGCGCGGTTGTCCATGTCATGGCTGTGGCCGCGCCAGTGCATCACCACGTAGGGGACACCGGTCGCGGCGACCACGCGCGGCATGTCGGGGTCGGCCAGGCCGCCGCTCACGTCGTTGACGAGCTTGGCCCCGGCCTCGACGGCCGCCTTGGCGACCTCGGCCCGCATCGTGTCGACGCTGACCGTCACTCCCTCGATGTCGAGCGCCCTGATCACCGGGACGACCCTGGCCAGCTCCTCCTCCAGCGACACCCTGACCGCGCCTGGACGGGTGGACTCACCGCCCACGTCAACGATGTCGGCCCCCTCCTCGACCAGTTCGAGACCGTGCCGGATGGCGGCCACCTCGTCGAACCACAGGCCGCCGTCGGAGAACGAATCGGGGGTCACATTGACCACGCCCATGACGAGGCACCGATCCGCACCTCCCGGCACGCTGATGGGCACGCTAGTCATGGGCCAAGCCTAGGCGCTCCCCCACACCTGCTGACATCGTGGGTACCCCGTTCGGTGATCGACTTGGTCAGCGGCCCAGGATGAGCGCCATCGCCTCGGACCGGGTCTTGTCGCTGGTGCGGAAGTCGCCGCGGACGGCCGAGGTGACGGTCTTGGCACCCGGTTTGCGTACGCCGCGCATCGTCATGCACAGATGCTCGGCCTCGACCACCACGATCACCCCGCGCGGATCCAGCACCCGCATCAGGGCGTCGGCGATCTGGGACGTCATGCGCTCCTGCACCTGGGGCCGGCGGGCGAACACGTCCACCAGCCGGGCCAGCTTGGACAGGCCCGTCACCTGCCCGGCTTCGTTGGGGATGTAACCCACGTGGGCCACCCCGTGGAACGGGACCAGGTGGTGCTCGCACGTGCTATATACCTCTATGTCCCTTACAAGCACCATTTCGTCGTGGTCGACGTCGAAGACCTTGGTCAGGACGTCTTCAGGCGTCAGGCCGAGCCCGGAATACTGCTCGGCCATGGCCCGGGCGACCCGGGACGGGGTGTCGAGCAGGCCGTCACGGTCGGGATCCTCGCCGATGGCGTAGAGGATCTCGCGTACGGCCTTCTCGATCCGGCCCAGGTCCACGTCGTAATGCGTCACGCACTTTCTCCGGACGGGAGGGCGTCCTGGTGGCCGGTGGTGAGCGAGCCGTTGGCCGACTGCTCCTTGGGGGTCAGGATCGGCGGGCGGTCCGACGGGAGCCGCTTGCCGTAGCCCGCGTAGGACGGGCGGTGCTCCTTGATGACCACCGGAGCGAAGATCTGGAGCACCAGGTCGCGGGAGAGGGTCTCCTTCTCCATGAGCTCCAGCACCAGGTTGTCGAGCACGTCGCGGTATTCGACCAGGATGTCCCACGCCTGGTCGTGCGCCGTCTCGATCATCCGGCGGACCTCCTCGTCGATCGTGGAGGCGATCTTCTCGGAGTAGTCGCGCTCATGACCCATCTCACGGCCCAGGAAGACCTCCGCCTGACCAGAGCCGAACTTGCGGGCACCGAGCTGCTCGCTCATGCCGTACTCGACCACCATGCGGCGGGCGACGGCGGTGGCCTTCTCGATGTCGTTGGAGGCGCCGGTGGTGGGCTCGTGGAAGACGAGCTCCTCCGCCGCGCGGCCGCCGAGCAGCATCGCGAGCTGGTCCATCATCTCCGACCTGGTGGCCAGGAACTTGTCCTCCATCGGCAGCGTCATCGTGTAACCGAGGGCGCGGCCGCGGGACAGGATCGTGATCTTGTGGACCGGGTCGGAGTTGGGCAGCGCGTGCGCCACCAGCGCGTGACCGCCCTCGTGATAGGCGATCATCTTCTTTTCCTTGTCGGACATGACCCGCGTCTTGCGCTCGGGCCCTGCCATGACGCGGTCGATCGCCTCCTCGAGAGTGTCCATCGTGATCAGCTTCTGGTCGGCCCGCGCGGTGAGCAGGGCCGCCTCGTTGATCACGTTGGCCAGGTCGGCGCCGGTGAACCCGGGGGTGCGGCGCGCGATGATGTCGAGGTCGACGCTGGGGTCGAACGGCTTGCCGCGGCCGTGGACCTTGAGGATGCCCTTGCGGCCCTCGAGGTCGGGGCGGTCGACGGTGACCTGCCGGTCGAACCGGCCGGGGCGCAGCAGCGCCGGGTCGAGGATGTCGGGCCGGTTGGTTGCGGCGATGAGGATCACGCCGCCCTTGACGTCGAAGCCGTCCATCTCGACGAGCAGCTGGTTGAGCGTCTGCTCGCGCTCGTCGTGACCGCCGCCCAGACCGGCGCCGCGGTGGCGGCCGACCGCGTCGATCTCGTCGATGAAGATGATCGCCGGGGCGTTGGCCTTCGCCTGCTCGAACAGGTCGCGAACGCGCGAGGCGCCGACACCGACGAACATCTCGACGAAGTCGGAGCCGGAGATCGAGTAGAACGGCACACCCGCCTCGCCGGCGACCGCGCGGGCCAGCAGGGTCTTGCCGGTGCCGGGCGGGCCGTACAGCAGCACGCCCTTGGGGATCTTGGCGCCGATCGCCTGGAACTTGGCCGGGGCCTGCAGGAACTCCTTGATCTCCTGGAGCTCCTCGATGGCCTCGTCGGCCCCCGCGACGTCGGCGAACGTGGTCTTGGGGGTGTCTTTCGTGATGAGCTTGGCCTTGGACTTGCCGAAGTTCATCACCCGCGAGCCGCCGCCCTGCATCTGGTTCATGATGAACAGGAAGATCAGCACGATGATGACGATCGGCAGGAAGCTCACCAGGATGCTGACCAGGAAGTTTTCCTGCGGCACCTCGGTGGTGAAGCTCTTGGTCTTGCCCGCCTGGACCTGAGCCTGCAGCTCGTCGGTCAGCTTGCCGCCGTAACCGGTAACCCAGTCGGACTGGATCAGCTTCGCCGGGGCGTCACCCGGCCTGACCACGACCGGATTGGTCAGCGTGACCTCGATCCGGTTGTCCTTGTCGACGATCTTGGCGCTGCTGACGTTTCCGGCGCGAATCTGCTGGAGGACCGTGGACGTGTCGGCCTGCTTGTAATTGCCCCCGCCGCTCCAAAGCTGGGTGACGAGCAGGAGCAGCACGACGATGCCCAGGATCCACAGCAGTGGCCCACGTGTAAATCGCTTGAGATCCATCCGATGCGGAACCCCTTGCGGGCCCGTCCCTTCCTGACCATGGCCTGGAACCCCGGGCTGGCCCGGGGCCGCGGCATCCGACACCGCGACTTCTGACTACCCGAAGGGGACACGCGGTCACCCTCCCGGAGTCTGAAGGTACACCGGCACAGCGCACGGAGGGACCCGCCCGCTACACCGGCCTTGCCCTATCAACGTACGTCACGTTGCGCGATGTTCCCGGGCGCGGCCGGGATTGCTACTTATAAACGTGTGGGGCGAGAGTGCCGATGAACGGCAGGTTCCGGTATCGCTCCGCGTAGTCGAGCCCATATCCGATGACGAACTCGCTGGGAATGTCGAACCCCACGTATTTCACGTTGATCGGCACCTTCAGCGCGTCGGGTTTGCGCAGCGCGGCGCAGATCTCCAGCGAGGCCGGATTGCGCGACTTCAGGTTTTCCAGCAGCCAGTGCAGGGTCAAGCCCGAGTCGATGATGTCCTCGACGATGAGCACATGGCGGTTCAAGATGTCGGTGTCGAGGTCTTTCAACACGCGCACGACGCCGGACGACTTGGTGCCCGCGCCGTACGACGACACCGCCATCCAGTCCATCTGCACGGGCAGGTGCAACGCTCTGGCCAGGTCGGCCATCACCATGACGGCGCCCTTGAGCACGCCCACGAGCAACACGTCCTTGCCCGCGTAATCCTGGTCTATCCGCCCGGCAAGCTCTTTGATCTTGGCCTGGAGCTCGTCCTCCGGAATGAGGACCTTCTCGAGGTCTTTGCCCATGTCGGCAGCGTCCACCTGATGGTTCCTTACGCGATGGGACTGATGGCGAGTATCAGGGTGCCATACCGCCGGACGGCGGACAGGCCCCCGGGCAGGTCCACCGCTTTCTGCCCGCGCCACCGCGTGACCAGCCGGTCCACGGCCAGCACGTGGGTGGCCGAAAGGGCGCCGGACGGGGCTCCCGCCGCGATGGCCGCTCGCCGCAACACCCGCCGCCTGACGGCGTCGGGCAGCTTCTCCAGCTCTGGTACGGCCAGCGTGACCGACCCGCCGATATCGCTAAGAGCGCAATTTTGATACGCCTTTTCCGTCCATTGGTCCAGGGCGTCGGCGTCTTCGCGGGCCATCCTGGCGGTCCTGGCGAGCGCCTCGGCCACTCCTGGGCCCAGCTCCTGTTCCAGGACGGGGAGAACGTTCCTTCTCACCCGGACTCTGGTGTAGCGGAGGTCTTCGTTGTGCGGGTCGTCCCAGGGGGTGAGGCCCTGGGCTCGGCAGGCCCGCACGGTGGTGCTTCTGGGGAGGTCGAGCAGTGGCCTGCGGTAGCGGCCGGCTTCCGCGGCCATGCCGGAGAGCGAGCGCACGCCGCTGCCCCTGGCCAGGCCGAGGAGGACCGTTTCCGCCTGGTCGTCCCTGGTGTGCCCGAGCAGGACGGCCGCCGCCTGGAGCCTGTCGGCCGCCTCGGCCAGCGCCGCGTACCTGGCCTCCCTGGCCGCCGCCTCCGGGCCTCCCGCGGTGCCTACGGTGACGGTGAGCACTTCGGCGGGGTGGAGGCCGAGCTGTTTGGCTATGGCGGCGACTTGCCGGGCTCGCTCGGCCGATCCGGGCTGGAGTTGGTGGTCCACGGTCAGCAGCCCGGCCCTCAGGCCCATCCTGGGGGCCACGAACGCCAGGGCGGCGGCCAGGGCCAGCGAATCGGCTCCGCCGCTGCACGCCGCCAGAACCAGCGCGTCCCGCCGGATGTCGGCCAGCGCCTCACGCACTGCCCTGCGGACATCGGCTACGGCTGGATGTGGGCCCACAGGTGCCATTCTCGCGGGTTACCGCACGTTGTAGCGCCATCCCACACTCGACGGCCGGACTCCGCCGCACCACTGCCCGCCGACGCGGCGTCACGAGAGTGGGGCGCGCCCGTGCTGCGGGCCGTGGGCCGATGGGTGTGTCCTGCGGACGTGTCCAGACCGTCTCAGTGGGGTTAGGCCGGGAGGGCCGGGGTGCCTATGACGCGGTTGATCCAGGTGTCCGGGTCGGCGATCTCCGGGGTCGTGGGCAACGTTTCCGGTGAGGTCCAGACCTTGTTGAAGCCGTCCATCCCCACCCGGTCCACCACCTTGCGGACGAAGGCCGAGCCCTCCGCGTACTGCTTCATTTTGACTTCGATCCCCAGCAGCCGCCGGACCGTGCGGTCGAGGCGGGAGCCGCCCTCCCGGCGTTGGGCGAACTTGGCGCGGATCTCCGCCACCGAGGGCACCACCGTCGGGCCCACCGCGTCCATGACGAAGTCCCCGTGGCCTTCCACCAGGGTCATCACGGCCGTCAGACGGTCGAGGATCTCCTTCTGGCCCGGCGACTGGATGGCGTCGATCAGGCTGCCATCGCCGCCGCGCACCACGTCGGCCACCGTGTCGGCGGCGGTGCGGAGGCGTTCGAGCAGCGTGGGCAGGTCGAGGTCCGAGGCGAGCAGGAACTCGGTCATCTGCGAGCGGACGTATTCCCGCAACCACGTCACGCCCGTGAACTGGACGCGGTGCGTCTCCTCGTGGAGGCAGACCCACAGGCGGAAGTCGTGGGGGTCGACGCCCATCTCGCGTTCGGCGTGGACGATGTTGGGGGCGACCAGGGTGAGGCGGCCCGCGGCCTCCTGGCCTGTGGGGTCGGGAGGGAGGAAGAGCTCGTACTGGCCCAGCACGCGCGATGCGAGGAAGGCCAGGACCGCCCCGACCTCCACGCCCGTGATGCGGGAACCCACGGCGGTGACGATGGCGGGAGGCGGGTTGGGGCCGCTGCCCATGCGCTGCGTCAGCGGCTCGAGCACCACGCGGAAGCCCTCGACGTTCGCCTTGATCCAGCCGGGCCGGTCGACGACGGTCGCGGGTTGTGGCGCGGTCTCTGTGTGGATTTTGGTGAACTCGCGCACGTGGCCCTCGGCCTCACGTGACAGGGTGCGGAGCTCGGTGACGGCCTGCCTGGCCTCCTCCCGGCTCACCTGAGGACCGGGGCGCACCAGGCGCGTGCCGGTCGTGACGGCCAGATCCCAGTCGATCACCTGCATAACGTCCACCGTACGTGGTTCCCGTTAAGAACGCGCGACGATGGCGGCGAGCCGGTCGAGTACGGGTTCGGCGGTGACCGGTACCCGGTCCGCCATGAACGCGAAGGTGACCAGCCGCCCGTCCTTCGTCGTCGCCATGCCCGCCAGCGTGTTGACGTTGTTGAGCGTGCCGGTCTTGGCGCGTACGAGGCCGACCTGGCCCTTGCTGTCACTGCCGGTGAACCGCCGGCCGTTGCCCAGCGTGCCGGAGAAGCCGGCGATCGGCATGCCCGAGGCGATGGCGTGCAGGCCGGGGTATCTCGCGGAGCCGGCCATGGCGATCAGCTTGGCCAGGGCATGGGGGCTGATGCGGTTGCGGGTGGACAGGCCGCTGCCGTCGGAGAGCGCGATGCCGCCGTCTACTCCCAGCCGCTTCAGGACAGCCACCACCGCCTTGGTTCCCCCCTCGAACGACGCCTGCCGGCCCTCCTTGATCGCCACCTGTCTGGCCAGGTGCTCGGCCAGGTCGTCGTCGCTGTAGGTCAGGGTGTGTTCGACCAGGGAGTAGAGGGGCGCCGAGTCCACTCTGCCCAACTCGGCGGCGCCCGCCGGGGCCTTGCCCGGGCGTACGGACTTCGACACCGCGATGCCGCGCTTGGTGAGGAGCTTGGCGAAGGCGTCGGCGGCGTACTGGGGCGGGTTGGCGACCCGGGGCTGGGAGTAGCGGGGGTCCTGGCGGCCCTCGTCCATCGTCAGGGAGTAGACGGGTGACACCTCGCCGTCGGGGATGTAGTTCGGCTTCCAGCCTGGGGCGGTGGATGCGCCGGCGTAGAGCGAGATGTCGTACGAAAGCGTGATTTTTTTCAGGCCCTGCGATTTGAGCGTCGCCGCGGTGCGGGCGGCCAACGTGGCGAGGCTGGCCTGCTTCGGGTAGGACGGCTTGGCCGCAGGGCCCGCGAGCAGCGGGTCGCCGCCGCCCACCAGGATCGCGGTGCCGGGCCGCTGGCCCTGCACGACCCTCGTGGACAGGCGGGTGTCCGGGCCCAGGGCGGCGAGGGCGGCGGCGCAGGTGGCGACCTTCGTGGTCGAGGCCGGGGTGATGGCGACGTCCTGGTTGGAGGCGAAGATCTGCTCGCCCGTGGTCGCGTCGAGCACGATGGCCCCGACCCGGTCGCCCAGCGCCTCGTCACCCAGGGCATCGGTGAGCTGCCGCGTCAAAGTACCCTTGGTCGGGAGAGGTCCGTCCCCCGACTTCGCCGAAAGCTGGGCCAGCACAGGTCCCGAGGTGACCACGGGGACGGGGGGAGGCCCTTCCGGCGTCGGCTTGGCCGGTGGAGGCTGCCTCGTCAACGCGCCAAGGCTGAAGTCGGTGGTCATCGCGTAAATGCCGATGACGATCGTCAGGACTTGGAGCACGGCGAGAGTGGTCAGCATCACCCACCGGTCGTGCCGCGCCACGTCGCCTGCCCTCTCTCCTGTGTTCGCCTACGAGACATTAACGCCCAGCCGGGGGTTCCCGGGGGCTTGAGTGCGGGAGACGAAGCCGAGCCGGGTGTCAGGTGAGGCGGGCTCGCCCCATGAGAAAGGACCGCGGTGGAGTTCGACGTCGTCGTTGAGATTCCCAAGGGGCAACGGAACAAGTACGAAGTGGACCACAAGACCGGGAAGATCCGGCTCGACCGGCTGCTGTTCACCTCGACCCAATACCCCGCCGACTACGGCTTCATCGAGCACACCCTCGGCGAGGACGGCGACCCGTTGGACGCGCTGGTGTTGCTGCAGGAGCCGACGTTCCCCGGTTGTTACATCACGTGCCGGGCGGTGGGCATGTTCCGGATGACGGACGAGAAGGGCGGCGACGACAAGGTCCTGTGCGTGCCGTCCACCGACCCTCGGATGCATCACATCCAGGACATCCATCATGTGTCGGAGTTCGACCGGCTGGAGATCCAGCACTTCTTCGAGGTCTACAAGGACCTGGAGCCGGGCAAGTCCGTCGAGGGCGCCAACTGGGTGGGGCGCATCGAGGCCGAGGCTGAGATCGAGCGGTCGTTCCAGCGGGCGAAGGACGAAGGCCACCACGAGCACTGACCTCTCATCGGGGCCTGGTGGCGCCCACCAGGTCCCCACGCCAGATCGAGGAGACCCGCACCACGTCGCCGGTCTGCGGCGCGTGCACCATCTGGCCGCGGCCGACGTAGATGCCGACGTGGTGGATCGTCCCGGGGTCGCTGCTGAGGTGGCCGAAGAAGAGCAGGTCGCCGCGGCGCAGCTGGTCCAGCGGCACGTGCGGTCCCGAGGTCCACTGGGTGCCGGTCCAATGATCGATCTGTACGCCCACCTTCTCCCAGGCCCGCATCGTGAGCCCCGAGCAGTCGTAGGTCCTCGGGCCGTCGGCCGCCCACACGTACGGCTTGCCTAGCTGGGTCAGCGCCCAGTTGGCCGCCACGTCGCCCATGGCGGAGCCGCCGGCGAGCCCGGCCAGGGAGAGGGCGCGCCGCCTGGCCAGCCGCTCCGCGCGGCTGCGGGCCGCGTCCACCTCGCGCTGGAGGCGTTCGGTCTGTGCCCGCAGGCCCTTCGTCTCGCGCCGCTGCCTGGCCACGGCGGCCTCGGCGGCGAGTTTCGCCTGCTCGGCGCGTTCCGAGATGGCCTGCTGGGCCGAGTAGGCGTTCGCGGCCTGGGTACGCAGGATGGCCACGACCTCCTGGGCGTCGCGCATCCTGCCGAGGATCGCGGCCCGCTCGCCGCGCAGCTGCCCGAGCACGCCTGCCCGGTGCAGGAAGCCGTCCGCGTCCCCCTGGTCGATGATCATGGCGACCAGGGGGTCCATCGGTCCCAGCCCGGTGTAGCTCTCCGCCGCCAGCAGCGCGACGTCCTGCCGGGCCCGCTCGACCTCGGCGTCGGCCGCCGCCAGGCGGGTCCTGGCCTGCTCGTGGGCCTGCTCGGCGTGCCGGAGCCGGACGATCTCGCCGTTGTACGCCTCCACCAGCCGCTCCACCTCGCCGGCCAGCTGGTCCAGCCGCGACTGCGCCGTGGCCAGCTTCGCGGTCGTCGCGCCCAGTTCCTTCGACCGCTCCTGGGCATTCTGGCGGGCCTTCTTCACATCGCGTGAGGAGGGACTCGGGTCGGCCGCGACCGGCGAGCACAGGGTGACGATCAGGCAGCACGCGAGGAGCCCGGCCCGGAATGCGCGCATAGGTCCCCCCGGAAACAAATGGTTACTCTATGCACACAGTTCCCGCCAATTCGCTCACGTAACGTGATCGGAGGAGGTCGGGCTCACTGTTGAGGTCGCCGAGGGCTCCTCCGTGGGGATGGGAGTGGCCGTTTCCGTCGGGGTCGGGGTCGGCGTTGGGGTGGGTGTGGGGGTCGGGGTAGGGCAGGGAGTGCTGGGGTTCGAGGGCGGGGGCTCTTCTGGGGGTGGCTCTTCCGGCGGGGCGTCGGTTGGAGGTTGCTCCCGCGGCGGGGTCGGCTCCGGATCCAGGGGTTTCGGCGACGGTGGCGCGCCGCTGGTCGGCCTCGAACGTATGGGCACGTGAGTCGGTACGGCCGGAGGCGGCGCGGGAGTCGACGACTGTGTCACCCCCAACGGCTTCGTGGCCGTGCTGTCGAGGATGGGCTTCACGGTCAACGGGATGTCCTGCGGATCGGCCCGCCAGGGCAGCTTGATGCCGGGCGGCTCGCCCGTCGCGGGGAAGGCGGCCGTGGCCACACCTGACACTCCGCCGTTCTCCCTGCCGATCTGAGTGAAGATCACCGCTATCGCCACCAGGGCCGCGACCGCCGCCAGCGCGCCTGCCAGCGCCTGAGGCCACCTTCGAACGCGCTTCGCCGCGGGAACGGGAAACCCGGCGGCGCCCAGCGCGCTCGTACGCCTGGCGACGTACCGGCGGTAGGGCAGCAACTCGGGGTCCATGAAGCAGCTCATCACCCGGATCCGCAACGAGTCGGGCAGCGTCATCCCGGGCAGCAGTTCGAACACCTTGGCCGCCGACACCTGGCGGGTGCGGTGCGGCGCGCAGATCTCGCAGCGCGGGAGGTGCCTGACCAGGTGCTCGCGCATCTCACCCGTCAGCTCGCCGGAGAAGCCGGCGAGGATGCGGGCCCGCCGCGGGCAGTCGTACGGGCCCTTCCTGGCCAGGAACTCGGCGGTGATCGCGTCGCCCAGGCGCTGGCGGGCCGCCTCCTGGACCGGCTCCACCTGGCGTAGCGGGATCCCGAGCACCTGGGCCAGCTCGGGGGCGGGCAGCTCGTGCCGGTACGAGAGCTCCAGGGCCTCCCGGTCGGCGACGGGCAGGCTCTGGACGGCGTTCCAGGCCATGATCCGCAGGTCGGCGTCGGCCGGGTCGTCCAGCGGTGGCGCCTCGGCCAGGGCCGCACCGGCGCCTGGTGGCGCGGCGGCCCTGCGGCGCAGGCACTCGGCGCGGGCCAGCGCGTACAGCCAGGTGCGGAGCCTGCCGGGGTCGGCCAGGGCGCCCGCGTGCGCCTCGGCGGTGATCAGCGTGTCGCGGAGCGCCACCTGGGCGCTGTCGGCGCTCAGCAGGAGGGACCAGCAGTATCGGTAGAGGCTCTCCGCGTACGCGTCGTAGAGCGCGGCGAGGGCGCCTGGATCATGGGCGCGAAGGGCTTCGACCAGGACGCGGTCATTCATATGACCGAAGGTAATGGATCGGTAACTAATAGTTCTACCGATTCCGGGGCGATGGCTTCGCTTGGCGGGTGAGGCGCGCGGATTTCGTACGGATAAATGATCTGATGGCCACCCCAAAGCCCGATTTTTCGGGCTTTGGGGTGGCTTTTCATTACTCCTTGTGATCTGCGATGACCTGCGTGCTCCGGTCCTCCGCGAACGGCTCGGTCGTGGACTTGGCCGTCTGCACCGGCACGGCCCCGCCGAGCGCCAGGTCCTCGTAGGGACGGCCGGTGGACCCCCAGGTCCTGGCCGTGACCTCGGTCTTGGCCGCGCGGGCCCCCGCGGGGAGCCCCGTCACGGTGAGGATGAATCTGGGCGGCCTGCCCGCTTTCACATCGTCCACGAACGTGCTGCCGCCGCCGATAAGTTTGCCCGAATTGTCGCGCAGCAACGCGTTCACGACGAGGCTGCTGGCGGATATCTGATAAGGATTGTCGACATATCCGGTTATAAGGTATGAGCCGTCTTTCTGGCGCAATGTCTGAACGCGCGAGATGGGGAACCGCTGGAACGCCGACGGGATCCGGGCCGCGGGCCGCCATTGCGCGGGGCGGTACTGGATCGTCACCTTGGCCGGCTTCTCGGCGGCGCTGGCCTGGCCGGTGAAGGCCAGCGAACCGCCCGGCGGCACGGCGTCGAGCGGCTGGTCCAGCCGGACGACCTCGGTGCCCGCCGCGTCCTGCCCGACGATCGTGGCCACGACGTGCTCGCCGAAGTGCCACGGGTTGGCGTTGCTGAGCACGCCTGCCCAGTTGACGGCGTACCCGTCGGAGGACTTGACGATGTTGGAGACCTGTTCTTTGAGCGCGAGAGGCTTGAGTGCTTGTGCTGGCTGGTCCTCGCTCGCACACCCGGCGAGGCAGATCGCCCAGAGTGCGAGGAGGCTGACGGTTCGGCTACGCGGGATCACTTTGCCGTGATAACCCGTAGATGGGTACGGAAGGCACGTGACACGCGCCTGCCGTACCAACTCTTTAACGGGGCTCTTTCAGCGGGGGCGGACCACCCTGGCCTCGTCCCAGACCGGATCCGGCGACTCGTAGACCGTGCCGTCGGAGCCGAAGACCAGGTAGCGGTCGAAGTCGGCGGCGAACCAGCGGTCGTGGGTGACCGCCATGACCGTCCCGTCGAACGCGTCCAGCCCCACCTGGAGCGCCTCCGCGCTGGCCAGGTCGAGGTTGTCGGTCGGCTCGTCGAGCAGCAGCATCGTGGCCCCCGACAGCTCCAGCAGCAGGATCTGCAGCCGCGCCTGCTGGCCGCCCGACAGCGTGTCGAACCGCTGCTCGGCGACCATCCCCGCCAGCTCGTAGCGGGCGAGCGTCTTCATGGCCTCGTTCTTGAGCTTGGCGTGCTCGGTCATGACGATCTCGACCGGGGTGCGGCCGAGCAGGTCGGGCCTGGCGTGGGTCTGGGCGAAGTGGCCGGGGACCACGCGGGCGCCCAGCCTGGCGACGCCCTGGTGGGCGATCGGCTCTCCGGCCAGCAGGCGCAGGAAGTGGGACTTGCCCGAGCCGTTGGAGCCGAGCACCGCGACGCGCTCGGCGTACCAGATCTCCAGGTCGAACGGGCGCATCAGGCCGGTCAGCTCCAGCGCCTCGCAGCTGATCGCGCGCTTGCCGGTGCGGCCGCCCTTCAGGCGCATCTTGATGTTCTGGTCGCTCGGGGCCACCTCGGGCGGCCCGGCCTCCACGAACTTGCGCAGCCGCGTCTGGGCCGCGTGGTAGGCGGCGGCCATGCCGTCGTTGTATCTGGCCTTGTTCTTGAGCATGTTGACCAGGGTCTTGAGCTTGACGTGCTCCTCGTCCCAGCGCCTGCGCAGCTCGTCGAGCCGCTCGTTGCGGGCCTTGCGGGCCTCGGCGTAGGTGGCGAACCCGCCGCCGTGGATCCAGATGTTGCCCGACTCGACGGTGACGATTCGGTCGGCCGCGTTCGCCAGCAGCTGGCGGTCGTGGCTGACCAGCAGCACGGTCTTGGGCGTCTCCCTGAGCTGCTGCTCCAGCCACTCCTTGCCGGGGACGTCGAGGTAGTTGTCGGGCTCGTCGAGCAGCAGCGTCTGGTCGGGGCCGCGGAGCAGCGCCTCGAGGACGAGCCGCTTCTGCTCACCGCCGGACAGCGTCGACACGTCCCGATATTTCACCCTTTCGTACGGCACGCCGAGCGCGGCCACCGTACAGGTGTCCCAGAGCACCTCGATGTCGTAGCCACCGGCGTCGCTGTAGTCGCTGATGGCCTGCGCGTAACGCATCTGCGTCTTCTCGTCGTCGCGCTCCATCATGGCCAGCTCGGCCTCGTCGAGCCGCTCCGCCGCCCGCCGCACGGCGGGGGGCGCGACGCCGAGCAGCAGGTCGCGCACGCTGCTGCCGTCGCGCACGCTGCCGATGAACTGCCGCATCACGCCCAGCCCGCCGGAGCTGGCCACGGAGCCGTCGACCGGCTGGAGGTCGCCGGCGATCAGCCGCATGAGCGTGGTCTTGCCCGCGCCGTTGGGCCCGACCAGCGCCGCCTTGACGCCTTCACCGATCCTGAAGGACACGTCGTTGAGCAGCGGCCGCCCATCGGGCAGCACGTATGTCAGGTGTCCTACCTCTACATGTCCCACGGCTTTTCCCTTCGAGCCCGCCCCGCGCAGGGTATCCGCCCGCCGGCCACCGGGTCATTCGGATTTTCGCCGCGTCAGGTCAGGCGGCCGGCGTGGTCGAGGATGCGGGCGTTCACCAGGTCGGGGAGGTCGAGAGCCACCGAGTGGCCGGTGCCCGGCACCACCTCGACCTCGGTCGTCGGTGTCCAGCGGCGCCTGTTCGCGGGATGACGGCTCAGACGAGCGCGTCCTTGTAGAAGATGCTGGCCTTGCGCGCGCCCGCGGCGCCCGAGGCGAGGCCGAGGCACAGGCGGGGGCGGCCCGAGACGACCTGGATGGCCATGCCCTCCGGCTCGCGGTAGTCCAGGGACTTGCCGGCCTGGCTGCGCGCGCGCTGCACCGTATCCCCCGTGCGCAGGTCGACGCTGGTGATGAAGGTGTTGCCCGGCGCGGGGTTGGAGCCGCTGTACGCGGTGCCGTCCAGCAGGTAGAGGAAGTCGCCGTAGGCGGTGTAGCCCTGGAAGACGCCCAGGCCCGACGGCTGGGCGACGTCGTACAGCTTCTTGGCCGTGCCCGACTTGACCGCCGCCAGCGAGTACGCCGCGTAGCGCGGCTTGCCCTCGACCCAGTAGCGCATGATCAGCCGGTTCGTCGAGGGGTCGATCGCGCAGGTGGTGCTGGTCGCGCCCGCGATGAGGGTGTACTTGGTGAGGGCCGCGGACGAGGCCGTCAGCGTCTGGCCGTTGACGAACTTGAACCTGGCCAGCCTTCTGCCCCAGGCGTTCTCGCCGTCGTTCACCGCGTCGGTCTCCGTCCACAGGTAGGCGGAGGTCCCCGACGGCTCGACGCCGATCTGTACGCCGTGGCCGAAGCCCATGAGGTACATGTGGCCGAGCACCGTACCGGTCAGACTGAGCTTGGTCAGGCACAGGTGGCCCGCCGCCGGCGACGCCGCGCCGTTCTTGACCTGGACCGTGTAGATGTGCCCGTTGACGTTGTCGAAGGCGAACGACTGCAGCACCGTCTCGTCGTACAGGGCCTTCTTCCAGATCAGCTGGGTGGCGGGGGCGGCCAGGTCGAACCGGTTCGCGGCGGTGGCGGCGGCTGCGGGCTTGGCGGCCAAGGCGGTCGCGGCGACACCGGCGCCGAGCTTGATCAGGCCTCTCCGGGTAACCGGCTCATGTACAGACATATTCACACCCATTCCACTTGCGATCTTTCAGCGAGTCATCACCTTAGTAGCCCCGAGATATCACGGCCAGGGGTGGGCCGGGTGTGAGGGATTGAGTGGAGGACCTAGACAGTAAGTGATCTAATGACTAGAACTGTAGGGAATCCCCTCCCCCATAGGACACAGTGATGACGCGATTTCGCTCCGCCCTCACATCTCTGGCCATCGCCTTACTCGGCTTGACGGCCGTACCGCAGCAGGCCTGGGCCGCGCCGCCCAAACCGGTCCCTTCAGCCGCACCGCAGGAGCAGCAGGTCACGCCCGCCTCCGCGTGCGCCCCGACGGTCCGGAGCGCCGCCGTCGACGCGCGGCTGACCAGCCTGTTCGGCAACTACGGCAACGACAACAGCCGGGTGGACGACTGGACCGGGGCGGACGGCACGTACTCGGTCAAACTGCCGAGCGGGCAGGAGTTGTGGGTGTTCTCCGACACCTTCCTCGGCCAGGTGAACCCCGACGGCTCGCGGCCCCCGGTGGTCGAGGAGGGCGGGACGACGGTCTTCCTGAACAACTCCTTCGCCGTCGAGCGCGACGGCAGGTTGTCCACGATCCACGACGGCACCGCCGAGCAGCCGACCGCCGTGATGCCGCCGCGCGACGACAGCCACTGGTTCTGGGCCGGTGACGCGACGCTGGCCGGGGGAATCGTCGAGGTCACCTACCAGGAGTACGAGCGGTACGGCACGGGCCCGTGGGACTGGCGCTGGCACCGGAACGTGGTGGCCAGGTTCGCGCCCGGGCGGCTCGACCAGCCGATCAGCGTGCACGACCTGCCGTCGGGGCAGGGCGTCTCCTGGGCCTCGGGCATCCTCAAGGACGGCGGATACACCTACGTGTACGGGGTCGAGGATCTCGGGTCGCCGAAGTACATGCACGTCGCCCGGGTCAAGGGGCAGAGCCTGCTGGGCCGGTGGGAGTTCCGCAAGGCCGACGGGACCTGGTCGCGGAACGAGGCCGACTCGGCGCGGGTGATGAGCGGGGTGGCGAACGAGTACAGCGTGAGCCGGGCCGGATCCGGCTATGTCCTGATCACGCATGACACGTCCGAGGCATTGAGCCCGAACATCGTGGCCTACTCGTCGTGCTCGCCGTTCGGGCCGTTCACCGGCAAGCAGCACGTCTACACGACCCCCGAGACCGGCGGGAACATCTTCACCTACAACGCCCACGCACATCCCGAAATATCGGGCAACGGCCTCGTCGTCTCGTACAACGTCAACAGCTTCGTGAACACCGACCACTACCGTGACGTGTCCATCTACCGGCCGAGATTCCTGGATGTGACGTTCGGGTGAGGCGCAACTGGGCGGCCCGGCTGCGGCACGTCACGATCGACGGGCTGCGGGCGGTCGTCCTGGAGAACGAGCGGCTGCGCGTGACCGTCGTGCCCGGCAAAGGCGGCGACGTGGTGGAATTTCTCTACAAACCCACCGACACGGATTTTGTCTGGCTCTCCCCGCAGGGCCTGCGCGACCCGCACGACCACCTCCAGGGCGCGGCCGACGACGTCGCCCAGTTCGTCGACCACTACGAGGGCGGCTGGCAGGAGATCTTCCCCAGCGGCGGCGCGCCGAGCGAGTACCGCGGCGCGCGGCTGGCCCAGCACGGGGAGGTCGCCGGGTTGCCGTGGGCGTGCGAGGTCGTGGCCGACTCCGAAGAGGAGGTCGCGGTACGGCTCAGCGTGCGTACGCGGCGGTTGCCGTACCGGATGGAGAAGGTCTTCAGGGTCAGGTCGGGTACGGCGGCGCTGGAGATCGAAGGGCGCGCCACGAACGAGTCCGGCCTGCGGCTGCCTGCCATGTGGGGGCAGCACATCGTGTACGGCAGGCCGTTCCTGCGCCCCGGGGCCAGGATCAGGCTGCCAGAGGGCGTGACCGTGATCCCGCACGCGAGCGCGATCAATCCGGACGGGCGCAGGGTCGAGGCCGGCGGGCCGTGGGAATGGCCGAGAGTGCCCGCGGCTCAAGGCGGCGAGACGGATCTGAGCGTGGTCCAGGAGCCGGGGTCGCCGAGCGACATCGTCTATCTGACCGGCTTTAACGAGGGTTGGTACGAAATTTCGGGGGATATCGGTATGCGGGTGGAGTGGGATGCGACGCTGCTGCCGTACCTGTGGATGTGGCAGGAACTCGGCGCGTCCACCGGCTACCCCTGGTGGGGACGGGTCTACACGGTGGGGCTCGAGCCGTTCTCCAGCATGCCGACCGACGGCCTGGCCGCCGCCGTGGCCAACGGCACGGCCCTCATCCTGGACCCCCACGAGACGAAGGTGTTGAGGTTGCGCGCGGAGGTTGTGGAGTGAGCGAGCGTAGCGAGCGAACAAGTAGACGCAGCAGTGTCTCACTCACGCGCCCGACGAAGGAGGGCGTGTGAGTGAGTTCAGCGGGAAGGTGGCGCTGGTCACGGGCGGTTCGATGGGCATCGGGCGGGCGGTGGTGGACCGGCTGGCCGACGGCGGGGCGTCCGTGGTGTTCTGCGGCGTCGGCAAGGAGGCGGAGTTCGACGGCGAGCGCGTCACCGGCCGGATCGCCGACGTCCGCCGGGCCGGCGAGCTGCGCGACCTGGTGGACCTGGCCGTGACCAGGTACGGCGGGCTGGACATCGTGGTGACGTGCGCGGGCGTGCAGCGGTACGGCACGGTCGAGGACACGCCTGAGGAGGTCTGGGACGAGGTGCTCGACATCAACCTCAAGGGCGTCTACCTGACGTGCAAGGCGGCCGTCCCGCAGCTCAGGGCCCGCGGCGGCGGCTCGATCGTGATCATGTCGTCCGTGCAGGCGTTCTCCTCGCAGGCGCAGGTGGCCGCCTACACCGCGAGCAAGGCCGCGCTCAACGGCCTGACCAGGGCCATGGCGCTCGACCACGCCGCGGACGGGATCAGGGTGAACGTCGTCTGCCCCGGCTCCGTGGACACCCCCATGCTGCGCTGGGCGGCGGACCTTTGGCGGGGCGAGTTGTCGCAGGAGGAGCAGGTGGCGCAGTGGGGACGCGCCCATCCGCTGGGCCGGGTCGGGCGGCCTGAGGAGGTGGCCGAGCTGGTGGCGTTCCTGGCGGGGCCGCGCTCGTCGTTCATCACCGGAGCCGAGCACCGCGTGGACGGCGGCCTGCTGGCGCGAAACCCGGCGGCGCTTCCCGAATAGCCCACAGGTTCCCCTGCCCGCTCACCAGAGCTGGCAAGCGTTGCGTCAACGCGACGAACTCCCTGGTCACCTCCCTGATAGCAGTGGGTTCGGCGGGCCGGGGCACGCGACCCTCTCCGGGCGTGGAGCCCTTATGGGATCGGCGAGTCCTAACGACTCGTATGCGATTCGGCACGCTAAGTTACAAGGTCGAAACGACTCACCCATCGAGGAGAGACCTGTGAGGCTATCCAGAAAGGCCGCCGGCTTCGTCGCCGCGGCCGCGCTGTTCACCGTGGTCGCCCCCGCTGCCACCGCGGTGGCCAGCCCCCGCTCGACCTGCTACGGCGGTCGTGTCTGCCTGTACGCAGGCTTCGACTACAACCGCGGCCAGGTCGACCACTGGCGCGACTTCATCAAGGACGACCCGAACCTGGCCGACAACAACTGGCTGAACTGGGACTTCAGCAACAGCTGGCACAGTATGGACAACGAGACCAGCTCGGTCAGGAATCGCATCGGCTGCAGCACCACCCTCTGGCAGCACGCCGGTTACACGGGCGCCCACAGCACGTTCACGAACAACTCGAACGATGGTTTCCTGGCGAACAACGCCATCGGTAACAACCGCACCAGCGCGATCGACATCTGGTGCCGCTGAGCGATAACGGGAGTGCCGGTTTCCGGGCTTGGCCGCCGGAAACCGGCTGCCGCGGACTCCTCGCGGGCACGCTCCTGCTGATGTCCGCCGCGGCCTGCGCGAGCGACGAGCCAGCGCCGCGGGCGCCCGCGAAGGGCGTCACCTCGGTGTCGGAGCTGGTGCTGCCGTTCGACGCCTACAAGACCACTCCCGACCAGCGGGCCGTCCTGGGCAACGCCCACAACCGCCTCGTCGTACGGTGCATGCGGAAGCGGGGCATCACCATCGCCCCACCCGCGGAGGACCCCGACGCCCTCGCCGCGATCGATCCCGGCAACACGCGCCGCTACGGCGTCGCGGACACCGGGGCCGCCCGGCAACAGGGCTACCACCTGGCCCGCCCGCCCTCGCCCGACACCACGGGCGCCTGGGCAGGCAAGCTGCCCAAGCCCACCCGCCACCGCCTGTACGGCACCGCCGCCGACAGGGGTTGCCTCGACCGGGCGACGCTCACCCTGGACAAGGGCGCGCGCAAGGCGGACTGGGCGTGGCTGGCCCTGCAGGACTCGCTCACGCTGGAGCAGGCCGCCAAGCACCCGTCCGTGACCGGGGCGGTCACGCGGTGGCAGGCGTGCATGAAGCAGGCGGGCCTCTCCTACCCGTCGCCCGAGGCGGCCATCGCCGACAGCCGCTGGGGCCTGGACA
Source organism: Nonomuraea marmarensis (assembly GCF_043197025.1). Lineage (NCBI taxonomy): Bacteria > Bacillati > Actinomycetota > Actinomycetes > Streptosporangiales > Streptosporangiaceae > Nonomuraea > Nonomuraea marmarensis. The sequence goes on along the minus strand of NZ_JBICRM010000009.1, from coordinate 26,150 downwards.
AGCCCGCCGTGAGCGAGGAGGAGAAGCAGACGGCGACCGCCGACACGCTGTGCAAGTGGTCGTCGGGCCTGGTGGCGACCTGGTTCGCGGCCGACGCCGAGTTGCAGCGGGCCGTCATCCGCGACAACGCCGACCGCTTCGCCGCGCTCCGCGACAACCTGCGCTACCGCCTGGCCCGGGCCTCACGCCTGCTGGCCGAGCACGAAGGCCGCCAGGTCCGCTGACTGGCGCAACCTGGTGGGCTCGTGCACGTACATCATGTGTCCGGCCTCGTAGTACCTGAACTCGACGTTGGCCGCCAGCTCGGCGGGCACGGGCAGGTGCGCGAGCGCGTGCTCGGCGGCGTAGTACGGCGTCGCGCCGTCGTGGTAGCCGCAGGCCACGTGCACGCGCAGGTGCGGGTTGGCCCGCATGGCCGCGCCCAGCTTGTCGACCACGGTGACGTGCGCGCCCTCGAACTCCTTGTACGACCACGGCTGCACGCGCGAGGTCAGCACCTCGTACGGCAGGTCGTTGGCGTAGTCCAGTTCCGTGCGCAGGTAGTGGTTGAGCGCGGCGCTGTAGGGCCCCATGATCGCGTTCATGCTGGGGTCGGCGGTGAAGTGCTCGCGCCCCGAGTCGGGGTCCCAGCCGATGAACCGGCCGTCCAGGCGGCCGACGACCTGGCGGCGCGAGCGCAGCACCTCGGTGAAGAACCTGATGTGCTCGATCCGCAGGTCCACACGGTCGACGTAGTCCTCGCTCAGCCCCGCCAGCGCGGCGATCCTGGCGACCGCGGCCGAGCGCTCCTCGGGGGTGAGGCGGTTCCCGCGGGCCAGGGCCCACGGGTAGTCGCGCTCGGCGAACGCCTCGGCCTCGCGCAGCACGTCGGCCAGCGGCCGGTCGCCATGCAGCCCGTGATAGTGCGCTATAGCGGCATAAGTCGGCAAATAGAGGGCGTAGGACAGGTCGTTGCCCTCGTTGAAGTCCCCGGTGATGTAGTCGAGCACCGAGGAGATCAGCAGCACGCCGTTGAGGTACATGCCGTACCGCGACTGCAGGTGGTCGGCCAGCCCGGCCGCCCTGACCGTCCCGTACGACTCCCCGGCCAGGAACTTCGGCGACATCCACCGCCCGTTCCTGGTGGTCCACAACCGGATCATCTCCCCGACCGACTCGATGTCGCCGGTGAAGCCGTGGTACGGCTCGGCCTTCTCCCCCTCGGCCGCCCGCGAGAAACCGGTCGAGACCGGGTCGATGAAGACCAGGTCGCTCACGGCCAGCAGGCTCTCCTCGTTGTCCACAAGACCGTACGGGGGAGGCAGGAGCGCGCCCGCGTCCCCCATCACCACCCGGCGCGGCCCCAGCACGCCCAGGTGCAGCCACACGCTCGACGAGCCGGGACCCCCGTTGAACGCGAACGTGACCGGCCGGCTCAGCGGCTCGGCCCCGTCGAGCGTGTACGAGGTGATGAACATCTCGGCCTTCGGGCGCAGGCCGTCGAACTTCCCGTCGGTGAACACCTCCTCGCGCAGCACCATGGTGCCCGTGGTGGCGGTGTAGGACTGGCCCGACGGCAGCGTATGTGAGGTGGTGACGAGGTTGTCGGCGGGCGGGGCAGGCTTTGATTCTTCAGACATATCGCCTAATTATGGTGCTATGTCCAGGGAGACGGTCGGGTCGGCGAAGCGCTCGTTCGGGACGGTGGCGTACCAGCCGGGCCGCCCGGGGTCGCGATCGTAGGGATATCCGCCCATTTCCCGATAAAGCTCGGCATAGCGGGCGACTCGCTCGGGGTCCAGGCGCACGCCCAGCCCGGGACCTTGCGGCACGGCGATGGCGCCCTCCGAGTACGCCATCTTGCCGCCCTCGATCACGTCGTCGCGGAGCTGGTGGTAGTGGGCGTCGGCGGCGTAGGTGAGGTTCGGCAGCACCGCGCCCAGGTGCAGCATGGTCGCGAGCTGGATGCCCAGCTCACCCGAGGAGTGCACGGCCACGCCGAGCTGGAACGTCTCGCACACCCCCGCCGCCTTCACGCACGGCCTGATGCCGCCCCAGAACGTCGTGTCCAGCAACACCACGTCGGCGCCCCTGCGCAGCACGTTCGAGGCAAGCTGTTCGAAGTTGACCACGACGGTGTTCGTGGCCAGCGGCACCTTCACCTGCTCCCTGACGATCCTGAGCCCTTCGAGCCCCCAGACGGGGTCCTCCAGGTAGTCGTTGTTCAGCCCCTCGATGGCCCGGCCGAAGCGCAGCCCCTCGGCCACCGACAACACGGCGTTCGGGTCGTACCTGAGCCGGTCGCTGGGGAACGCCTCGGCCAGCGCCCGGTAGCACTCCAGCTCGTAGTCCGGCGGGAACACCCCGCCCTTGAGCTTGTGCACGGTGAACCCATGTGCCGCCTTGAGCTGCGCGGTGTGCTCGACGAGCTGCTCGGGCGTGCGGATCTCGCCGTACCCCTCGGCCGCGTAACGGAAGAACAGGTACGAGGCGAACGGCACGGCCTCGCGCATCCGCCCGCCCAGCAGGTCGCTGGCGGGCACGCCCAGGTGTTGACCGATGAGGTCGATGCAGGCGAACTCGATGGCCGCCAGCAGCTGCGTCCGGTTGTTGTAGAGTGAGGCCGTCGGATTGGCGATCTTGAACCGCAGCGCCTCCAGCTGGAACGGATCATGATCCTTCAGGTACGGCACCAGCGCCCGGAACGCCGCTTCCGCGCTCTCGCCCCCGCCACCCATCTCCCCCAGGCCGACCAGCCCGTTGTCGGCCTCGACCTCGACGATCGTGCGGACGAACCGGCCCCAGTGGGCGCCGTTGCTGTGCCGCAGCGGCGCTTCCAAGGGGACGGCGACCGTCGTGGCCCTGATGTCAACGATCTTCACGCGCACGTCCCCCAAACGACGGCCACCCCGCACGCGGGCAACCGTACCTTGACCGTCTCATCCACCACGTCGAGTTCCCGCGCCGAGCGCAGCCCCGGCAGCCGGACCGTTGCCTCGACCGGCTCGGCGGCCAGCGACTGCAGCCGTACCACGCGCTTGTCTCCCGCCCGCCCGAGCGACGTGACCAGCACGTCGGGGTGGTCGACGGACACGTACGTCTCGGCGACCTCGGGGCTGTCGGTGATCAGCGCGCCGACGAACGGCTCGGTCAGCCCGGAGGCGGCCGCCGCACCCAGCCGCCTGCCTCGGGCCCCAGCCTCCGCCGTCGCGGACTCGGCGACAGTCAGACTCGTGACCGCGTAGCGGAACGTGGTCTCGCCCTGCTGCTGCGCCGGGAAGTTGGTGTCCCAGATGTTGTTCAGCGCCCACGAATAGACCGTGCCGTCCTCCTGCTCCAGCGTCGGCGGGAACGGCGCGTACGGCATGTGGATGGTGCCGAGCTGCACCAGCGGCGCCTCCAGGGTGGCCCAGGCGATGGTCAGCTCGGGGTCCTCGAAGGCGATCCAGTGCCTGATCGGCAACATGTACTCGGCCGAGCCCGGCACCCGCGGCACGTCCGGGCCGCCGACGCCGCCGGTCAGCTCCCAGGCGGTGGCCGGGCCCGTGGCGAACGGGAAGGCCAGGAAGACCGCCTCCTTGGCCGGAGTGCCCTGCTTGGCCAGCTGGTAGGTCAGGTCCAGCCGGGGCACGCCGTCGTGCAGCTCGATCGTGGTGCGCAACCAGTCCACGCCCTTGCCCTGCAGCTCGACGACCAGCTTCTCGCCGACGGCCGTGCGCTGGGCCCTGACGATCGTGGCGTTCCTGCCGATGGCCCGGTCGCCGAGGAGGGTGCGGTCATGCGCCCCGACATGTCCCGACAAATGGTTGAAATGTGGGGCGGTGGCGTACTGGTCGTAGACGTACTGGCCGAAGCCGGCCGCGGCGTCGCCGTTGACCAGCTCACGGCCCGCCTTCTTGTCGAAGATCGAGCTGATGTAGCCCTCGCGCACGTCGTAGGCCACGCGGTAGAACTCGTTCTCGATCACGCCGCCCAGGTCGAGCTCGACCGGCTCGGGGGCCGGGCTCTGGCCGGGGACGACGTCGATGCGCGCATAGCTGTATCCGGAAATGTCCTCCACGACCGCGTGCACGTGCCGCCCGATCGGCCGCGTCGGCCAGTCGTCCGGGTCCACGAACTCCTCGTGGTGCGGGATCGTCTCCCCGGTCCTTGCGTCCACCAGCGCGATTGGCACGTCCACGCCGACGACGTCCCTGGGCAGGAACGCGCGTACGAGGTCGGTCCGCGCCCAGGTCCCGGGGTTGAAGACGGCGAAGGAGGCCAGCGGGCCGCCTTCGGTGCCCGACTCGGACAACGCGGCGGCGAACCTGCGCGTCGCGGCGTGCAGCAGGTCGGACGCGTCGTCCTGCGCGGAGTAGGCGCCGGACGACTTGCGCGTCCACTGCAGGCCGCCGGAGTCGCCCGCCTCCTCGGCGTCCTCCCACGGGTTGGCCGCGCCCCAGGTGTGCTCGTTGAACAGCGCGACCTTGTCGTACGCCGCGTCGATCTGCTCGGTGGCGTCCACTCCGGCCAGCGTGTGCAGCGTCTCGGCGACCCGCAGCGCCGACTGCGCCCTGCGTACGTAGCCGAGCGGGCGCGCGCCCGAGCCGAGCCCGTCGGCCCACCAGTCGGTCCAGTCGCCCTCGTGCACGGCCAGCCGGTCGTGGTAACGCTCCTCGACGTGCTGGAAGAAGTCGCTGTTCACGGCCGAGCGCAGCCGCGGGTAAGCCCACTGCTCGTTCCACCGCCGCGCGATCGACGCGGGCACGATCGACGGCCCGGCGTTGTCGGCGTGCGCGCCCTGCACCCGCAGGTGCAACACATCCAGCTCGTACGGCTCCCGCGGCGCGTCGGGCCCCTGCCACCCGAACGTCCCCGGCCCGTACGGGTACCCCCGCGTGGCCAGCGCCGACAGGTAACGCGGCAGCAGGTCGTCGGCCAGCTCGTAGGAGTCGGTCAGCCCGACCGTGTTGCCCTCCATGTACGCCATCCCGTGCGGCGTGTCGGTGAACCACACGATGACCTCGTTCCCGCTCGGCGCCCGCCACCGGAACGGCCTGGTCAGCTTGTCGCCGCCATGCAGGTAGGGCACCGAGCGCCCGGCCCAGTTGTGCGCCGCCGCCAGGTAGCGAACCCCCGCCGCGTTGAGCGCGTCCACCAGGCCGACGACCGCACCCGGCACGTCGGTGTGCATGGCGGACCTGGTGGCGAAGCCGTACCGGTCCTTGAGCTGGGCGGTGAAGCGCAGCTGCCGGTGGAGTTCCTCGGTCGAGCACGCCTCGGTGTGCAGCTGGAACGGCAGCGCGGTCACCTCGATCACGCCTTCGCGGGCTTTTTGCGCAAAGGACGCCACCATGTCGGCGGGCCGGGCGTCCAGCCACTTCAGGGCCGGCATCGACGACTCGACCGTCCACCTGAACCTGGCGTCGTCCGGCCAGGACGCGGTCTCCTCCGCCAGCCGCACCGCCGCGTCGAGGTAGTCCAGGTGGTGACGCAAAACCGTGCCCTGCGGGTCGGTGTAGCCGATGTCCAGGTGGGAGTGGTGCACCACGAACACGCTCCACTTGCGCTGCGGCGTCACCGTGACCTGCGCGGAGCCGACCACCCCCGCATCGTCGCGGCACTCCAGCGTCAGCACGCGCGGCGCGGCCACCTCGGGCACCAGCAACGTCACGTCGGTGCCCGACGCGCTGTCCACGCCGACCAGCACGTGCGTCAAAGGCTCCGTGCTGGACACCCTGACCGCCTGCCGGCCGTCGTGGGTGAACAGCGGCAACACCGCGACCCGTACCTCCAGCCCGCGCGCGCTGATCACCGGTGTCGAGGTGTCGTCGCGCAGCGCCTGCCTGATCCCGTGGTAGTCGGGACTGCCCAGGCTCCGCTGGAGCAACCGGCTCGTCATCAAACACTCCCTAGTGACAGGCCCCTGGCGAAGAGGCGCTGGGTGGCGAGGAACAACACGACGGTCGGCAGCGAGACCACGAGCCCCGCCGCCAGGCCGACGGGCACCGGGGTGCCGGCGTACACGTCGGTCATGAGGCCGGCGATGGCGGTCATCACCGGCCGGACGTCCTCGGTTTGGGTCAGGGTCAGGCCGAAGATGAGGTCGTTCCAGATGAAGGTGAACTCCAGGATGAACACGGCGGTCAGCGCGCTGAGCGAGATCGGCAGGTAGATGCGCCAGAAGATGCGCCAGGTGGAGGCGCCGTCCATGCGGGCCGCCTCGAAGATCGAGAAGGCCACGCCGGTGTAGAAGTTGCGCAACACGAACGCGGCCAGCGGCACGTTGATCGCGGTGTAGATGAGGATCATACCGGCCCGGCTGTCGTACAGGCCGGCGTCGCTGTAGCCGACGAAGAGCGGCACGAGCAACATCTGCGAGGGGAAGATCGTGCCCCCGAAGATCAGCAGGAACCACCAGAAGCCGTGGCGCAACCGCAACACCACGATCGTGTACCCCGCCAGGGCCCCGATGAGCACTCCGAGCAGGGGCGACACGATGCTGTAGAGCGCGGTGCTGGCCAGGCTCCGCGTCAGGTCGGCGCTGTCGAGGGCGCGCCCGAAGTTCTCAAACAGCGCGAAGTCGCCGGAGGGCACCCACGCGCGGCCCGGATCGTACGAGCTCGCCGGGCGCGAGGCGTTCACCAGCAGCAGGTAGGTGGGCCCGAGCCAGACCAGCCCGAGCACCACGAGCACGGCACGCCTGATCATGTCGCGGTCACCTGCCTGCGGAGATAGAGGTAGGACGCCAGCCCCGTGACCACGGTCAGCAGCACCGCCACCGCCGAGCCGTAGCCGTAGTCGCTGGCCACGAACGTGTCCTTGTACATCGTCACCGCCAGCGTCTCCGAGTTGCGCCCCGGCCCGCCCTGCGTCAGCACCCACACGATGTCGAACGTCTTCAGCCCGGCCACCAGCGCCAGCCCCACCACGACCGCCGTCAGCGGCCTCATCAGCGGCCAGATGACGTGCCTGAACAGCCGCCACCCCGAGGCCCCGTCGAGCCGCGCCGCCTCGATCGGCTCCTTCGGGATGGACTGCAGCCCCACCACGAACAACAACGTGTTCACGCCGAGCTGCTGCCATGTCCAGACCAGCAACATGGCGAGGGTGTTGGCCGGCGCCTGCTGCAGGAACGCGGTGTCCACGCCGAGCAGCAGGTTCGCGATCCCGTCGTGCGACAGGATCGGGCTCCACACCATGGCCAGGCCGGCGCCGCTCAGCGCGTACGGCAACATGAACGGCACCCGGAACCACGCGCCGCCCCTGATGTCGTAGGAGAGCACCGCGACCAGCAGGCCCAGCCCGACCGGCAACACCATCGTGCCGGCCACCCAGATCAGCGTGTTGCGAGTGGAAGTGAGCAGCGCGGGGTCATCGAACAGCTTGGCGAAGTTCGTCAAGCCGATGAACGCCGGCGGCTCCAGGCCGTCGTAGCGGGTGAGGCTCAGGTAGGCCGTCCACAGGAACGGCGCGTAGAGCAGCCCCGCGACCAGCAGGGCCGCGGGCGCCACGTATCCGTGCCGGAACCGGCCGAGCATGGGCACGCGCGTGCTCATACCTCACTCCGTGGGACGGCTCTGTCGTTGAAACCCGCGGTCACTGATGCGTGCTCCAGTACTCGTCGGCGGCCTGCTGGATGGTCTCCAGGACCTCCTTGTACGTGCCGGGCTCGGTGACGAACTTGCTGAAACCGTCCAGCGCGGCCGTCAGGATCGGCGGCGGCGTGGCCTCGAAGTAGCGGTTGACCAGGCGGTACTTGCCGCCACCCGCGTCCTTGGTGACCGTGCCGAGCGCCTCGTCCTGGATCGTGACCTTGGGGTTGGCGCTCACGTCGCCCCTGCTCGTGGCCCACTTCTCCTGGGCCTGCGAGGTGGTCCACCACTTGAGGTACTTCATGCTGGCGTCGGGGTCGGCGGCCTTGGTGAGGGAGCACAGCGGCCCGCTCTCGAAGATCATCGAGGTCTTGGGGAGCGAGGCGTTGACGTTGGGGATGGTGAAGAAGCCGTAGTCGGTGCCCGCCTTCATGTCCCGCGAGGTCATGCTGGTGTTGAACCAGCTGCCGAAGGAGACCATCGCCGCCTTGCCGTTCTTCAGCACGTCGGCCGGGTCCGTCTTGTCACCTGGGTTGATGAAATATCCGGCGTCGATGAGCTGCTTCCACTTCTCCATCACCTGGACCACACCCGGGTCGGTGTACTTGGCCTTGCCGGTGGCCAGGCGGTCGTACAGGTCGGGGTCCGTACCGGCCATGAGCTGCTCGAACCAGACGAAGGAGAACAACACGCTGGTGTGGTAGAAGGCCTTGACGCCGTTCTTCTTCAGGGTGTCGGCGGTTTTGACCAGGTCGTCCCACGTCTCCGGGGGCTTCAGGCCGTACTTGTCGAAGATCTTCTTGTTGTAGAACATGCCCCAGTAGGCGACGTTCATCGGCACGCAGTACTGCTTGCCGCCGATCGTGTAGTAAGGCGCGAGGTCCTGCGACAGGTCGCCCGCCTTGATCGCCTCCTGCCAGATGGCCGTGGTGTCGGCCACCTGCTTCTGCTTGACGATCTCCGCCAGCATCCCCCCGGTCTGCCAGGTGAACAGGTCAGGCTTGACGTTCGTGCGGAACGACGCCTTGATGAACGCTTGATACTGCGCCGAGTCCGTATAGCCCGTCGGCTTCATGCCCAGGCCGATGCTCTGCTTGGACAGGGCACCCATCTCGTCGAAATACTTCGACCACGCGCCCTTGTCGTTGTACAGCGTCAGCTCGGTCTTCTTCTGCTGCGGCGCATCGGCGCCGTTGCCACCGCAGGCGGTCAGGACGAGCGCCGCCACGCCGAGCGTGACCACACGTGACCGGAACATGGGCCGGCCTCCTTGGTTCTTATCGGGGGGATTGCAACCTGTGCTCTATTACCGTCTTCACGTCGACCAGGTGGGCCCGCATCCGCGACTCGGCCTGGGCCGCGTCACGTGCTTCGATGGCCTCCAGGATCGCCAGGTGCTCGTCGTAGTCGCGGCGACGATCGTCGAAGATCTGCAGGATCTCCCGCTGCTCGGGTCCGTGGACGGTGAGCAGCGAGTCGACGACCTCGTGCAGCACGCTGTTGCCCGCCAGCCGCGCGGTCGCCCGGTGGAAGGACATGTTCGCGTCGTGCAGTTCGGCGTCCTCGCCGCGCAGATGCCGGCCCGCCTCGTCGAGCACCTGCTTGAGCGCCGCCAGTTCCTCGCGGCCGGCGTGCTGCGCGGCCATCGCGGCCAGCGGCGGCTCGATCACGATCCGCGCGCCGAGCAGCTCCAGGAGCTGGGCGGCGTGCATCTCGCGCATGTTCGGGTTGGGCAGGACGAGCCGCTCGATGTCGGCCCCGACGTAAATGCCCGAGCCGTGCCGCAGCTCGATGGCCCCGGTGGCCTCGAGCCTGCGTAGCGCCTCGCGCAGCGTCGGGGTGGTGACGGCGAAGCGCTGGGAGAGCTCCCTGGTCGAGGGCAGCCTGTCGCCTGGCCGGTGCCCTCCCGTACGGATGAGCTCCAGCATGCGCTCGGTCAGAGCGTCGGAAAGCGTGGGCCGCGTTACCTCGGACATATCAAGTGATCTAATCACTTGATCCCATGGGTGTCTATGAGAAGAGTATTTTTCGCGTCATGAGGCGTGTGATGGTGTGGGTCACGCCAGCGTGCCGATCGGCCCCTCGCTCCGCTTCGCGCAGCTCAGGCCCGACCTCGTGACACTCGTACGGACAAGGGGCGGCGGCCACGTGGGCTCGTGGAACGTCGACAAGACCCGTTACGAGCAGGCCTTACGCGACTTCGCCCAGCGGGTCACCGGTTGAGCAGATCCGTCATCATGCCGATCTGACCCTTACGCGAGGCCTGCACCTGAGCCGCCCACTCCTGAACGGCCGGATCGGCCCCACCCGAAACCTCGTCCCCGGCCATCCGAACGGCGTCGCCCTGGTGCGCGATGAGCAGGTTGAGCAGGTCGTGCTCGAGGTTCTTCGACTTCTTCAGCGCCTGGATCCGCTTGACGTCGGACTCCGGCATGCCGCCGTGGTGGTCGTGCGCGCCGGTGGCGGGGGTGAGCGGCTGGTCCCAGGAGTGCAACCAGCGCAACATCATCTCGACCTCATCCTGCTGCGTGCTCTCGATGGCCGCGGTCAGCGTCTTGAGCTGCGGCGTGGTGGCGCGGGCGGTGCCCAGCTTGGCGATCTCGATGCCCTGGCGGTGATGCTGCACCATCATCTGCACGAACATCACGTCTTCGGCGTTGACCGGAACTTCCGGGGCCTTCGGGCCGCAGGCGGCGATCAGAAGGAGAGCCAGGGCCGCTAAGACATGCCTTCCACGCACCTGCCCACTTCCTTAACTAATAGGAAACCTTACTAATAGTTAACGATTTCCACCCTCGGCGCAAGGGCACGGGGCGTTCAGGAGGAATGGTCGCTCATGATCGAGTCTCGGCGCCACCCATGATCGGGAGAACGGAATCAATGGTCGCCGGCGAAGTACCTGAGCAGATGATGGTGCACAAAGTGGTACTGGTCCGGGGCGAACTGGCGGAGCAGCCCGACCCGGGTCAGGTCCTCCAGCGCCTGCCGTACCTGCTGGCCGACCTTGTTGCCCTGCCGGAAGATGGCTCGGATCTCCCGGCTCTCGTTGTCGAAGCCCATCTGCCCGCGAGAGATCAGATGCCGCGCGATGTCGCGCAGGATCGCCCGCAGTGCAGGCCCGTCGTCGAGGTTCGCCAGTGCGCGTTCCGCATAGAGCTCAACGAGGTCGCCACCCTCCTCCGACGCCTCGCGCAGCCACGAAGACGAGTCCGCCAGGTTGGCCAGCAGCGCAGGCGAGCCCGCGAGCTCCGCGGCGTCCACCCGCAGCCCGCTCGACGCGCCCAGGAGGCGCGCCGCTTCCTCCTCCGTGACCCCCTTCACCTGCGCATCGAAGAAGGCGGGATGGACGGCCAGCGGATCGCGCGGGGAAAGGCTCCGATCGGTCACGGCGATCCTGGCTCCCGTCAGCTCGTGCCAGCGCACCATCTCCTGAGCGATCTTGTCGCGGTTCAGTGCGTCGGGCACCTCGTCCAAGCCGTCGAGCAGGTAAACCAGTCGCTGGCGATTGACCATGGCAACGGCTTCGGCGATCGGCGTGCGGTAGTGCTGAACCAGCGCATGAGTCATCCACAGCTCGAACCCGGGACGGCTGAGATCCAGCGACCCCAGGCTCACGAAGACCGGAACAGGATCGCCGTCCTCCACCTGCTCCAGCAGGCGCAGAGCGATACGGGCCGCGAGCACGGTCTTGCCCGTACCAGGTGCTCCGACCAGGACCAAGCCCCGGTCCCAGCGGGCAACCAGGTCATCCAACGTGATCGGCCGGCCGTCCACTTCGAGGTCCTGCGCCAGCAAGGCGTCCGGGAGCAGCTGTCTGACCTGCCGATCCACCCGCTCGGCGAGCACCGCGAGACCTTCCTCCAGCTCACCTCTGGCAGCGGCGACCAGCGGCGGCTCCACCGCGATCACCACGCTGGACTCCTCCTCGGTGTGCTCCGAGATGGGAGTGGATCTCACCAGGTCGATGTACACGCTCACGTCCGCGGGCACGGTCCGCCGGGAGTCTCGGAACCTGGAGACGAGCTGCAGGGGTAGCGGGTTCCAGCCGAGTTGCTGCCCCTCCTCGGCGGTGCCGAGGTCCTCCTCGATCCGCTGCAACAGGGTGGGGTCTTGGGCCAGTTGGGCGTAGAACTCACCGTCTCCTTCCCTGATCAGCAAGATCGCGGCCAGGGTGGAGACGTCGTAGGAAGCCAGGTTCCTTGCCTTGGCGATTCTGTCCTGCAATATCAGGACGTTGAGAAAGCGTTTGATCGCACGAGGGTTGCGCGGCAGCGCGATACTCAGCAGGTCGAGCGTGGGCTCGATCTCCTCCTGCAGCAGGCTCTTCAGATAGTCGTCGAAGGCGGCGGCCGACACCCTCGGCATCTCGAACGGGAACTGGACGATCTTGTCCAGATAGTTGTCGACCTGCAGATCCTTGTACTTCTCTCGAACCGCCGCGAACAGCGGCTCCTTGGCGACAGCCAGGAAGAAGACGCAGTTGTCGCGGTTGAAGTGCAGCTTGAGCGCTTCCAGCAGTCCGGTCACCTGATCGCCGGCACATCGGTCGAGGTCGTCGATGAACACCACGAGCCGCTTCTTGCCCGTTGCCGCCAGAGCCTGCGCGATCAGCTCGGTGAGATGCTCGTCCAGCCGCACACGTTCCGTACGAATCCGGAAATGTCGCTCGTCATAGTCGTTGAGGCTGCTTCGCACGTCAGCCAGGTTCACCCGGACCGTCGAGGAGAGCACCAGTGAGCCGAGTACCTCGGAGATGGTCCGCAGGGTACGCGCCACCTGCTGTTTCGTGGCCAGCCCGAGATCTGCGACGATGGTGTGGAGCAGTGGGAGCACCGGGTTGTCGTCGTACTGGTGCCGCCACGGATCGAACCAGACGTGTGCGCAGTCGCCGTACTGCCCGTCTATCACCTGTCTGACCTGCTTCAGCAGGGAGGTCTTGCCGATCCCCCACTCGCCGAAGACACCGATGACCATCGGCGGGGTGGCCGAGTTGGCCAGCAGCGCCAGCGCCTCCGCGTACTCCGCCCGCCCCAGGCTGTCAGCGCCCGCAGGCTCGTCGCTGTGAGTGAATCCGGCCCGTCCCCGTTCCTCCGCCGCGACCGGTGGGCTTCCCTCCCCGCGCGGCCTGCGCCGGCGCCACAGCACCCAGGCGAGCAGCACCAGCAGGATCAGCCCTCCAGCGAGAAAAGGCCACAGGCGCAGGAGCAGGTGCCGCGGCGCCACGCGCAGGTCCCGTCGCGCCACTCCGGTCTCGGCATAGAGAACCAGTTGCCCGCTCGTCTCCCGCAGCCGGGGCCCGGGCACCAGGGTGACGGTCACATTCCCGCCCGCCGGAAGCTGCACGGTTTCGCCGCCCAGGACGCTCACCGCGCTCGCGGCGGGTCCCGCGACCTTGATGCGGGCCGTCACGGCCTTGCCCGGATTCAGGATGGTGACCTTGACGGGCACGCGCGGAAACGATTCGAGCGATATGGACAACGCTGAATTGTCCAGGAACTGGGGAGCACCGAACCCCAGGCCCATGGCCATGACCACTACGACAGCTAACCGCGCGATCGGCATAGCTTGATTATTCAGGCTTTCTGCGGGGGCCACCCGGGCGAAAGCCCTTTTCTGAACGGCCGCACCACGGTAGCGGCCAAAGCGAGACTGAACATCGCGACGGTCAGCGTGGCCGCGGTGACCCATACGTCCGCGGATGCGTAGAGCAAGCCGGCGAGTAGCGGACCGAGCGCCCCTCCGCCGTAGCTGACCAGCCGGGAAACGCCTGCCACCCGAGCGAGCTTGTCCGCCGGCACCCGGCTGATCACCGTACGGATCGTCACGTTGCTCAGACCGCCCGCCAGGCCGATCATGAGCAGTGCCAGCGCGAAGGCACTCGGCGCGAGTGCAGTGGTCAGGGCCAGCAGCAGCGCCGCCGCGCACATCCAGGTGTGGACCAGCAGCATCGAGCGACCCCGCCGGGTGAGGCCGATCCACTCGGCCAGCCGGTAGGCCGGCACTTTCCCGGCGATCCGCTGGCGTTGCGGCGAGATGAGCGCGCCCGCCACCCCGCCCACGCCCGCAGCCGCCAGGATGACACCGATCAACGCCGGGCTCTCCCGCGTCTGCGTCATATGCGTCACGAACACCACGGTCAGCGCTTGCACGACCAGGTTGATCAACGCGGTCAGGATCGTCGCGGAGCGCAGGAAATCATTGCCCCAGATCTCCCTCAGCCCGACGCGGATCTCGTCCATGAGCGACAGCCTGACAGGCCGGACCGGCGTCTCCCGTACCGGCGTGCGCGCCATTGTGCCCGCCGCGGAAAGGAACGCCACCGCGTTCGCCAGGAAGACCACCGCCGGCCCACAGGCGTAGAGCACCCCGCCCAACGACCGCCCCGTCAGGCCCACGGCGTGCACGGTGGTCTCATGTACGGCGAGCGCCGTGCCCACTTCCGCCGGGCGGGCCACCGCCGGAATCAGCGCGATCTCCGCGACCGACGAGAACACCGCCAGGCACCCCTCGGCGAAGGCGATCACGAGCAGATGCCCGATCTCCAGGCCGCCCAGGAGCAACGCGCCACACGTGACGGCCATCAACAGGCCTTTGGCCAGCTCGCACCAGGTCATGACGAGCCTGGGGCCGAGCCGGTCGACAACCGTCCCCGCCGGCAGGTAACACAGCAGGCCAGGTAGCGTCGCGGCGCACACCACCCAGCCGGTCCACGAGGGCGAGCCGGTGAGCGTGATGGCGAGCATCGGGTACGCCACGCTCAGCGTGCGCGTGCCCATCATCGACAACGTCGATGCCGTCCAGGATCGCCGAAAGGCAAGATTCGTGGCGACCAGCGAAGTCAAGCCACCAGGGCTCCGTCTGGATTCCACCGCCACTCCTACCGTCCTGGGCTCGGACACAGTGTCCCCTGGTCCGCGGCGGTGGGGTAACGGCGGCTGCATTGTCAGAGACTAAATGATTGACTCCCCTGTGCAGGGCATTACCTGCATGGTCGTCAACGGGTGTGAGTCTCGGTCACACTCAACCGGTCGGCCTCGGCGGCCAGTCGCGGCGGAAGGAGCGGGCTGGTCGTGCTCTGCCGTGCCCTGCGCGCCAGCCGTACCGCTTCGTCGTGGTTGCCGGCGGCCTCCATCACGCGAGCGGCGCGCAGCAGCGTCGAGCCGTCCTGGACCGTCTCCATGGGCGGGATGGCCAGCACCGCCATGCGCACGTCGCCGCTCAGCGCCAGGGCCAGCGCGTAGGCGGCCCGGGTCGAGGGTTGCTGGAGTGGGCGTACCCGCTCCAGGTCGCGCAGCGCCCGGTCGGGCCGTTGCAGGTCGGAGAGGATCTCGCCACGTGCCTGCAGGGCCTCGGGTGCGTTCCCCTCCATCATCAGTGCGCCGTCCAGTACGTCGACTGCCCCGCTCTCGTGGCCGCCGTACCACAGCGCCCAGGCCAGCTCCGTCTGGATGGCGGAATCGTGCGGGCTGCGCCGCGCGGCCGCCCGCAGCTCGCTGATGGCGGCACTCGTTCTGCCCTGCCTGAGGAGGACCCGGCCCACAGCGGTGAGCAGGGTCGCCACGAGCACCTCCGCACCCGGTTCCGCCACGTATAACTGAGTGGCCTTGCGGTAGTGGACCAAGGCCTCGTCGAGGTCGTCGCTCAGGTAGGCCACATCGCCGAGCATGGATTCGATGGCGGCGCTCAGCCGACCGTCGTGCCGCGCCTCGCGTAACGCCAGCCCTCCGTGCCGGGCGGCCACGTCGAACTCGCCGTCCAGCAGCGCGGACTCGGCGAGACGCAGACGCGCGTCCGCGCGCGGTGGGACCCGGACGCCGGGGAGGTCAGTGCCCCGAAACAAAGGAGTGACTAATCGCTCGTGCCAGATTCGCCAGCCGGAAGCGCTGGGCACCCTCGCGAGCAGATAGCGGTCCGCCAGCCCCTTCAGCACCGGCCTTGGGAGACCGGCTATCTCCGTCACGACCTCCACCGAGTCGAAGGTCTCGCGCAGGCGGGTACGGAGCTTTTCCGGGTCGGCATGGAAATAGTCGACGGCGACCTCTTCGAGCTGCCGCTGGCAGTAGGCGGCGATCGCCTCGTCGGGGCGGCCGAGCCCGGTGATCAGCGCGGGCTGTGGCGGGCTCAGCAGTGCCGTGCAGGCGATCTGCAGCAACAGCGGCTCAACCTGGCCGGTCACGTCGGCCAGTTCGTCGACCAGTCTCTCGGCGACCCCGGGGGCGAAGGTGTGGCCGAGTTCCTCCATGGGTCTTCGGCAGACGGCAATGGCCTGCTCGCGCCCGAGTGGACCCAGCCGGTACGGGGGTGTGGTCGCGCGGCTGCGCCGCACGACCTCGTCCAGATGGTCGTCGTCAACCGCGATCAGCAGGCGGAAGGGCAGGTCGCTGTCGAGAACGGCGAAGAGCTGCTCGAGCAGTTGCTCGCAATGCCAGCGCTGCCGGTCATGGGCGGTGAACAACTCCTCGACCTGGTCGACGACCGCCATGATCGGCACCGGTGCGCCCGAGGCGTCCAGCCGCAGGGGCCGCCCCCGCAGAAAAGTGGCGACCGTCAGCCCGGACAGGCTCGTCGGTGCCTCGCGCGGGGCCCACGAGGACAGCAGTGCGAGCACGAGGGGGTTTCTGCCACCGTCGGCGAGCGCGGCGGGTACCGATGATCGGCGTGACACCCGGCCGATCGGCATGACGTCGGCGCTGTAGGAATCGAGTAGCGGCAGGACTCCGGCGGCGATCAGCGAGGATTTACCGACGCCACGAGGACCGTGCACGATGGTGACCGGATCAGCGCGCCAGCGGGCGGCCACCTCGGCGGCCTCGGTCTCGCGGCCGAAGAAGCGGGCGTCGTCTTCTCTGCTGTAGGCGCGCGCGCTGACGTACGGCCGCACATCCGGGACCGACCTGCCGCTGGATTCCATCACCGTGTCTCGCCCCATTGCCGCGATTCTGCCAGGAATTCGCGCACCGTCCGATGGCAGATGGAGAATTGTCACAATCGATATGATTATATGGCCGAGTTCCAGCCGGCGACGGTGAGATCATCCGGATCTTCGGCTAACCGCAGGTAGGCCCTCCTGAGCGCCGGGGATCGGAGGTTCTTGAGCGCATCGAGGTCTACGGCGCTGAGGTCGATGATGCCGGTCGAGCTCTCTTCGTCCATACATTCTCCCGGTTTTCGGTCACCCGTAATTAGCAGCCGTACGATTTGCTCCCTTACGCGATTCTGCGTCGGCATTTCGCCGGAATCAATCTATAAGATGTGAATACTGAGCACCATTGCCGGAGGACCACGTGAGCGAGCAGGTCAACGAGCACGGGCCGATTCGAATGCCCAACATCTGGGGAAAGATCCCAGCCCGCAACCGGAACTTCACCGGACGCGATCACTTGCTCGATCAGCTGAGAGCGAGCCTGCGCCTCGCGACCACCGCCGCCGTCGTGGCACACACGCCCATCCCTCAGGCCCTGCACGGCCTTGGCGGGGTTGGCAAGACACAACTCGTCACAGAGTTCGCCTGGCGCTTCCGCGGATCGTACGACCTGGTGTGGTGGGTGTCGGCTGACCAGCCGGCGCTGGTGCCCGCCGCCCTCGCGGGGCTGGCCGTCGACCTCAGCTGCCCGCCCGCCAGCGCGGTGGGCATCGAGGAGGCGGCGGCCTCGGTACGCAGAGCGCTCCAGCGCGGCGAGCCGTACAGCAGATGGTTATTGATCTTCGACAACGCCGACGAGCCCGAGGCGATCAAGGACTTCCTCCCGGACGGCGGGCCGGGACACGTGCTGATCACCTCGCGCAACATCCGCTGGAGCGCGGCCAGCGAGAGCGTGGCGGTGGACGTCTTCGAGCGGCAGGAGAGCATCCAGTTCCTCCGCAAGCGCCTCGAACGCGAGATCCCGTACGCCGAGGCCAACGACCTCGCGCTGGCCCTCGGCGACCTTCCTCTGGCGCTCGAGCAGGCGGCGGCGCTCCAGCTCACGACGGGCCTGTCCACCGACGAGTACATCGAGGCGCTGCGCGAGCAGACGCGAGGGCTGCTGGCTCTGGGCAAGGCGACCGAATACCCCCACTCGATGACCGCGGCCTGGCAACTGTCGGTCCAGGCGATCGAGCAGCGCATGCCGGAAGCCGCCACTGTGCTGCGGTGCCTGGCCTTCTTCGGCCCCGAGCCGATCCCCCGCGACCTGTTCCGCCGCGGCAACAAGACCCAGGGCGCGGTGCGCATCGGCCCGATCCTGTCGGACCCGCTGCTGCTGAGCCGGGCCTTCGGCGAGCTCAACCGGTTCGCGCTGCTCAAAGTCGACTCCACCGCCGGCACCGTCCAGGTGCACCGCCTCATCCAGGCCCTGCTGCGCGACTCGGTCGACGAGGAGGAGCGCGGCGAGATCCGGCACGAGGTGCACCTGCTGCTGGCCGGTGGCGCGCCCGTCGACCCCGACGACACCACCAGGTGGCGGGCCTTCCGCGAGCTGCTTCCCCATTTCGAGCCGTCCGGCCTGGCCGACTGCGCCGAGGCCGATCCCCGCGCCTTCTGCGTCACGCTCGTCCGCTTCCTGTACCGCGTGGGCGACTACCGCTCGGCCAGGACCTTCGCCGAGCAGCTCCGCGACACCTGGACGGCGACCTCGGGGCCGGAGAGCCCGGACGTGCTGCGGATCCGCCGGCATCTGGCCAACGTGCTCTGGCAGCTCGGCGAGTACGACGAGTCCCGCCTGCTCAACGCGGAGACGCTGACGATGATGCAGCGCGTGCTCGGCCCGGACAATGAGGACACCCTCGGCGTGGCCAACTCCTATGGCGCCTCTCTGCGCGCATTGGGCGACTTCGGCGCCGCGCAGCAGCGGGACAAGGAATCGCTGGCGGCCTTCGAGCGCGTCTTCGGCCCGACCCATCCGGTGACTCTGCGCTTGCTCAACAACCTCGCGCTCGACCACGCCCTGCTCAGCGACTACATCACCGCGCGCGACCTGCACAAGCTGGCCTACCTGGAGATGAGCGGCGCGACCCATGGGGTCGGCAAGTGGGACGTGCAGAACGCCTGGAACGGCCTGGCACAGGTGCTGCGGCTCTGCGGCGCCTACGAGGAGGCGTGCGACCTGGGCGAGGAGGTGTACGCCTACGGGCTCAGAGAGCTGACCTCAGAGCATCCCATCGTGCTCAAGACGGCCAAGGACCTGTCCATCGCCAGGCGCTGCGCCGGCGACATCACCGCCTCGCTGGAACTGGCCAAGGAGACGTTCATCCGCCTGGAAAGGCTCTTCGGCCGGGACAATCCCGACACCATGGCCACCGCGATCGCACTGGCCAACAGCCTGCGCGAGGCGGGCAGCCTGGATGAGGCGCTCGCCCTCGTCAAGGACACCCTGCCCAGGTATCACGCGATCTACGGCCCGCGGCACCCGTTCACCTTCGGCTGCCAGGGCGACCTCGCGCTCCTCCACCGGCTTCGCGGCGACGCCGACCGGGCGCGGGAGGAGAATACCGAAGCGTACGAGGGCCTGCTCACGCGCCTCGGCACCGATCACGAGTACACGCTCATGGTGGCCGTCAACCTGGCCTCCGACTACGCCGCGCTGGGCGACAGCCACACCGCTCGCCGCCTGGGCGAGGAGAGCCTGGCCCGGTTGCGCGGGTTCTTCGGCAAGGAGCACTTCCTCACCACCTTCGGCGCCGTCAACCTCGCCATCGACCTGCGCGACAGCGGAGCCGAGGAGGAGGCGGACGCGCTGCGTGCGGAGATCATGAACAACATCCGGCGGATCTCTCGGATCTCCACGCCCGACATGGCCAGCGCACTCAAGGGCGAGCGGATCGACTGGGACTTCGATCCGCTGTCTCTGTGACGCCGTTCCTGGCCAACCAGCTCGCCCGATGCTCGTCGGCTTCTCGGGCCGCCGCGTCGGCGGCCGCGGGAGGCACCGGCTCGCCCATCCAGGAGGACAGGGTACGGCGCAGCCGCCCGGTGAATCGCACGCCGGCCGGCGTCAGCCTCCCGCTGTCGAGCAGGGTCCCCGTCACCTCCAGTGCGGCCGCGCGCCAGCGTGCGAACTCGATGTGGGGACGTAGATCCTGCTCGAACTCGCGCTGGCGGCGCCAGAACCCGGCCAGGCCGAGGTGCGCATACGCGCCGTGCAGGAGGCCGGGCAGTGGGCGCGGATCGCCACGCCAGGGCGCGTAGTAGCGCCGTTCGTCCGGAAGCGTCAGATCCACCAGGTCGAGGACGGCGTTGAGTTTGGCGTGCTGGAGCTCGTGGGCGAAGGTCGACGCGAGCCACGTGTGATCGGGCGGGGTGGACAGCGCCACCGTGCCGAAGGTGCCGCGGGACGTCGCACTGTCCCGGCCACTCTGGGCCGCCCTGATGGGGGTGAGGACCCTGGCTATCGCGCGCAGTTCAGCGGCGATCGTCCAGTGACGCTCGCTCAGCAGCTCCCAGGCTGCGACGACGTGGCTCCGCCACCGGCGCAGGTCGTCGGGCGGCAGCCGTCCCTCGATCACCGTGGGGCCCGGCCAGCGGTAGGGATCCAGGTCGTCGACGACCAGCTCGATCGCGCCGTCGGCGGAGGTGAGCCGATGCAGCGAGGTCCACCCGGTCGCACCGGCAAGCCCCTTCCAGTCGGTTTCCAGCTCGACGAGCCGATCCTCGTCTGCCGGCAGGATGAGCTGTCCCAGCGAGGGCAACGTGATCACCCCGCCCGATGCGGGAACCCGGATCCGCCGCCGGAGCCCCGCCCGGCAGGCCGCCGCTGCGGCGACCGCACCAAGCTGCGCCGCGGCCAGCGGTTCCGCCTGCCCGGCGACCAGTTCCCGCAGAGTCCTCTTGGCCCACGCGCCGACCGCGGGATAGCCGATCAGGTCCCGGACCACCTCGGGAGCCTGTCCGGCGATCTCCGCGAGCTGGTCGTAGGCCTCCTCGACCTGCCCTTCCTCCGCCACCCCTCTGACGAGCAGCAGGTTCTTGCTGTATTGCGCCGCGGCCAGATATTCGGCAGCCTCCGCACCGCCTCCCCCTCGCGCCAGCCGGTCAAGGAGATCCTGGGGAATGGCGTACGAGTTGAGCCGCATGGCGCTCCCCTCAGCGAGCCGAGCCGCGAAGGTCGGCGATGAGGCGTTCACGAATGTGATCGATCAACCGATACAGATCATTGCAGTAGACCGACGGGTTCTTGAAGCCCTCGCCCGAGCGGTAGCGGTGCGTGTAGAGCCCGCCGCCGCACACTCGCCCGAACCTGCACGCCTTGCACGTGTCGCTCAGCGCCGCCCAACCGAGTTGCCGCGCCACCATGCCGGGATGCCGGAGCGCCTCGTCGAAGGAATGGTCCACGATGTTCAACCCGGTCGTCGGGGCGCCCTGCCGTACCGCCTTGAGAGAATCCGTCTGCTCGATGGTGCCGTCCGTCTCGATCACGACGACCGTGGACGGCGTCAGGCCCACGGATTCGCTGGCCGAGCCGCCGCCAAGCAGCAAGCTCACGATTTCCTGAAATATACGTATTACGCTCTCGCTACCGCTTTCGTACCACCGATCGAAGATCGGGATCAACCAATCAGCGTACGGCGTCGCGGGCCGGCGTAATCCTGGCGGCGGCGTGTCCCACGTCGCGTGCGGCAGCAGGAAGTCCATGGTCGGAGGATCGAAAGCGCTCAGCGCCTCATACGTCTCGATGGGATCGTTGATCAGATCGACCGTGCACAACAGCCCACTGAACAGGTGACGGAACCTTTCGCCGGTGAGCCACGTCAGCCCCCGCACGACTGCCTGATAGCTCCCCCGTCCATCGGCGAACCGCCTATTGCGGTCATTCTCCCCGGGGCCACCGTCAAGACTCACCCCCACCCGCACGTCCATCGCGTCAAACGACGCCAGCGCGGCTTCGTCCAACAGCACCGCATTCGTCTGCAGCACCGCCTCGACCCGCAACCCTGGCCCCACTTCCGACCGCACCACGTCTACGATCTTCGCGAGGTAGTCGTGACCCGCCAGCAGCGGCTCGCCCCCGTGCAGGACCACGCGCACAGAGGGGAGGTCATGATCAGCCGCGTGCTCGGCGATCCGCTGGGCGGCGATGGAAACCAGTTGGGGATCCATCACCATCGGCCGGCCCCGCCAGCTCTGGTCGGCCAAGGTGTAGACGTAGCAGTAGTCGCAAGCCAGGTTGCAGCGGCTATGGACTTTAAGAAGGAATTGCCGGAAAGGTCGCGCCCGCCATCCGCCGCGAAGCTGTTCGTCGACATCGAGTGCGACGGGCCACTCCCATGATTGATTCCCTATGTTGGAGGTCAACCTGGAAACCACCCCCGCTTCAAGCGATGCCCAATTCTAGACGACCCAGGCCAAATGGGGGAGGCTCGTCCGCAGCCCTGTCACCGTACGCTCTGCTGGCCAGCGTTGTCGTCGACTCTCTAGCACCGAGTGCGCAATCCCAGCTCGTTGGTTAGATCAGTCAGCATTTGGACGGTTCACGGCGCCTCCCCGGCTACGACGGCGAGCAGCACGTCTGCATGGCACTCCTGGTCCAGCTGGCGAGCCCCGGCGCGGTGCGCCTGTTAGCAAGAGTGTTGGCAAAAGGCCCTCCGCGATCATCGCGAGGGGCCTTTGAACTGGGAGCCGCCTTGGGGATTCGAACCCCAGACCCCTTCATTACGAGTGAAGTGCTCTGACCGACTGAGCTAAGGCGGCGTGCTGTGCAGCGTGGAAGAGTCTACAGGAGCCCAAGGGGTTCTCGCTCCCCGGCGATCACCCGATGCCAGGGCAGATCGTGCCGTCCGCCGGCGCCGCTCCCGTCAGCAAATACCGGTCCACGGCATCGTCCACGCACGAGGATCCGTTGAGGTACGCGGTGTGGCCGTCACCCTCGTACCCCAGCAGCACCCCCGACTCCAACTCCCCCGCCAGCGCCCGAGCCCACGTGTACGGCGTGGCCGGGTCCCGCCTGGTGCCGATGACGAGGATGGGGGCAGCGCCCTCGGCCGTCAGAGGGCGGGCGTCGAAGGTCGGCGAGGCGGGCCAGTAAGCGCACGGCAGCGACGACCACATGATGTACGGCCCGAACCGGGGCGCCCGCCCGAACGACTCGGCCGCGCCCTTCCCGTAGGCGGCGACGTTCGCGGGATAGGCACCGTCCACGCAGTTGACGGCCATGTTGGCCTCCGTCTGGTTGGAGTAGGTGCCGTCGTCGCGCCTCCCGGTGAGCTGGTCGGCGTTGTGGAGCAGCAGCGTGCCGTCACCCCTGAACGCCCGGCGGAAGGTCTCGGTCAGCGCAGGCCAGGAGTTGCGGTCATAGAGCGGGGCCAGCACGCCGAGCCTGGCCAGCGCCTCCGTCACCTCCCGCCCGTCCCCCCGCAACGGCCGCCCGTCCGTGCCGCGTAGCAGCCTGCTGACCTCGCCCAACGCCTCGTCAACAGTACGACTCCTGAACGGACATCCCTCCTCGGCCAGACAATTCCGAACGTAACCGCGAAGGGCCTCCTCGAAGCCCACGGCCTGATCCGAGTTGAGCCGCAACCGGGAGAGAGCCGGATCGAGCGCCCCATCCAACACCAGCGCCCGCACGTTATCAGCGAACATATCCGCATACACAGCACCCAAGAACGTGCCGTACGACTTACCGAGATAAGTCAGCTTCTGATCCCCCAGTTGCTGCCGCAACAAATCCAGATCCCGCGCGACATCCACGGTGCCCAGGTGCGCCAGCAACCGCCCCGAACGGTTCCGGCACCCCTCCGCGAACCCGCGCGCCCCCTCCTCCAGCGCCGCCCGCTCCTTGGCCGAATCCGGAGTGGCATCCAGGGCAACGAACGCATCGAGTTGCTCATCGCTCAGGCACTCAACCGGCGCCGACGCCCCGACCCCGCGCGGATCGAACCCCACGACATCGAACCGCTCCCGCACCTCCTCACTCAGTACGACCCGAGCAGCCCTGGCATACTCCACCCCCGAACTACCGGGCCCACCCGGATTGACCACCAAAGACCCGATCCGATCCCCACGGGCAGGCAACCGGATCACCGCGATCTCCAGCCGCTCCCCATCAGGCACCGCATAGTCAAGCGGCACCCGCAACGTCGCACACTCGAACCCATCACCACAGCCGGACCAAGCCAGGCCGCCAGCGACACCACGCGCACAACCAGAGACGAGCATCACCATCATCGCAGCGACAACGGCACCCTCCCGAAGCCGCGCAACGACCCCGACCCGCCGCCACACGCCTTCGGCAGCAGGCAAGGCCGCCACGCCCGCCAGATCGCCCGCCCTAAGCCGAATCCACGACTTCCAAACCGCCCGTCCTAGGCCGGATCCCCGCCCGCGTCGCCGTACGTCGAGTCGTAAGCCTTGCGCGGCGCGCACACGCTGGCCTTCGAGCACGCACACCGGCGCCCGCCGTCGTTGAGCCGCACCACCACGGAGTCGGACGGCACATTGTGACCCACCACCGTGCCCGCCCCCTGCGGAGTCTCCACGCTCGCCCCCACCCGAGGAGCCGAGGCCCGAAACTCCTGATAAAGCGGATGCTCGTACTTCAAGCAGCACATGAGCCGCCCACACGCGCCCGCGATCCGCAGCGGATTGACCGGAAGATCCTGATCCTTGGCCATCCGCACCGAGACCGGCTCGAAGTCCTTGAGGAACGTGGCGCAGCACAGGTCGCGACCGCAGGGCCCGATGCCGCCCTGAAGCCGCGCCTCGTCCCTGGGCCCGATCTGCCGCAACTCGACTCTGGCCCGGAGGTTGCGGGCCAGGTCGCGCACCAGGGCACGGAAGTCCACCCGGTGCGGCGCCGAGAAGTAGACCGTATAGACGTTGTCCTGGTCGAGATAGTCGACCCCGACGACTTTCATCGGCAGGGTGTGCCGTTTGATCAGACGTTTGGACACGCTGCGGGCTTCGGCCCGCCGGCGCTTGTTGGACTCGTCGCGGGAGAGATGCTCCTCACCCGCCGGCCCCGCGCACACCGGCAGTCCGTCGATGTCTTCGCTCGTATATTGCGGCGCCCACACGCACTCCGCCACCTCGGGACCCGAATCGGTCGGCACGAGCACCTTGTCGCCCACCTTGGGGCTGTGCCCGCCGGGATCGAGGTAGTAGAGCCTCCCATAGCGGGTGAAGCTCACGGCCATGATCATTCCCATGGGCTAGCGCTCGCCTCCTGACGGCCTCGGGGGTTCTTACGGCCTTCCGTTGCCACATTACGTGTGTACACCCGCCGAAAGTGAAGGCGCCGGACCCGGATGTTCACTGAACGATTCGGGCGACGAGGGGCCGGCAAGCTAAGGCCGCAGCGCCAGCATCATCGCCTCAACCGCCATCTGCGGATTGACGTTCAGCCCAAGCCGTTCCCTGCACAACATGATCGCGTCGATCCGCCGCAAGGTCTCCTCAGGCGTGGACGCCTTGGCCAGCTGATCGAGATCGAACCGAATGTCATCATTGGCCAGCTCGACACCTGCCCCGAACTGCATGGCCAGCACATCCCGATAGAACGACACCAACACCAGCAACGCCGAATCCAGCGAATCCCGTTTGATCCGGGTCGCCCGCGACTTCTGCCGGTCCTCCAGTTCCTTCAAGGCCCCGGCCCCACCGCGCACGAGCCCCCGGTTGAGCCCCTTGCCGGTGGACCCCTCCCCATACAGCTTGCGCAACTCGGAGGTCTCGCTCTCGTTGAGCACGGCCGTGGCGGCGGCCGCCTCCTCTTCCGCCGTCTTCACCAGCCGCTCGGCCGCGGAAACGCACTCCCCCACCCCGGTCAGCGAACGCGGAATGCTCAGCACGGCCTCCCGCCGCCGCCTGACCCCCTCGTCCATCGCCAGCGCCCGCGCCCTGCTGATGTGCCCCTGGGCGGCCCGAGCGGCGAACGTCGCCGTCTCCCACGGCACGCTGTCACGAGTGGCCAGCACATGGGCGACGGCCTCCGTGGCAGGTGTGGTCAGGTTGACCAGCCGGCAGCGCGACCTGATGGTGATCATCAGATCGTCGGGAGCGGGCGCGCAAAGCAGCCACACGGTACGGGGCGGCGGCTCTTCGATGGCCTTGAGCAGGGCGTTCGCGGCGGATTCGGTGGCCCGGTCGGCGCCCTCGAACAGGATGACCCGCCACCGGCCCTGCCTAGGTGCCCCGGCGGCCCGGAGGATCAGCTCGCGGGTCTGCTTGACGCTGTAGGACAGGCCCTCAGGGCGTACGGACTCCAGGTCGGGATGCGAGCCGATCAGCACCTGATGGCACTGGTCGCAGTGCCCGCAGCCGCCGTCGGGACACAGCAGCGCCGCGGCGAAGGCCCGGGCGGCGTCTTCGCGTCCGGCGCCCGGCGGCCCGGTGAACAGCCAGGCGTGCGTCATGCCCGCGCCCCGCCCACCCCGGACGACCTCCCCAGCCGCTGCCGCGGCCCGCGACAGCACGGCTGTCGCCTGGTCCTGCCCCACGAGGTCATCGAAAACCGTCACGAGGCAAGGCTAGTTGCACTCGACGTTGCGGGACACAACAACTAATGGGGCTTCGCCCCAGCCCGACGAGCCATGTGTGGCGGTGGGGGTAGATGAAGGGGCTCCGGCCGGAGGAGACGGTGACACTGAGTGTCCCGTTATTGACCGCCTGCTGGCAGTGGTAGGCCA